>JBMGNO010000006.1:0-38661 GCA_049739405.1 Rickettsiaceae bacterium | reverse complement strand
CTTAGCACTCATTAAAACATTTGCTATTTTTTCAATGGGCTATCTCGCTCGTCCATTTGGTGGGTTTATATTATCCTCATATGCTGATTTTTATGGCCGAAAAAATATTTTTCTACTTACTACCTTGTTAATGTCTATTGCCACAATCAGTATTGGCTTATTACCAACTTATAAACAAGCTGGTGTAATATCACCATTATTATTACTTTTATTGCGATTTATTCAAGGAGTTTCCCTGGGGTCTGAAATACCAGGTGCCACAGCCATCACAGTCGAACATGGTGACAAGGGGCGTTTTGGACGTTTGTGCGGAATATTATGGTCTGGCACAAGCCTTGGAGCTATTCTTTCCGTCGCAATGCTATCAGTTCTAACTAGCCTATATTCTTTTGACGAAATCGTAAATAGTAATATTTGGCGAGTGCCATTTTTATTTGGTGGAATATTAACAGTTATATGTTATTACGTACGAACCAATATTAATGAGACCCCAGAGTTTTTAGAATGCAAAAACGAATTAGTAACACGCAATATTTTTGCTGCCTTTAAAAATAATAAACTTAATTTACTACTAGGCTTTAGCATCATTATCTTCTTTGCTGTCTTGGTGATTATTAATATTTACTTTCCTGTTTTTATCAGCAGCAACTATCAGCACTCCCTACCTGAAATATACAGCGCACTAGTATGGAGCAAGGTAGTTTCATTTTTGAGTATTTTATTATTTGGCTTTATTTCAGATTATTACTGTAAATATAAAGCAATGCGCTATGCTTTGATTGTTGGGTTATTACTAATTTGGCCAATGCACCTACTGCTTTCTACTAATCATTTTGGTTTATTAATCTCATTCTTCATACTGTATCAAACAGTCATTGCTTTATATTTTACAAGTGCATTACCCATATTATCACGTTTGTTTCCAACTAAAATACGTTGCGCATCAATTGCTATTATTTATAATTTTGCCTTTATGATAACCAGCACTATCCCATCCATCTGTTCATTGAAAATATTCAATCAGTCCGTTGGTATTGTTTTGATTACGCTAATTATCATTTCTGCACTGATTTCTTTGTGGGCTAATATTAAACTTTTCAATCAAACGCAAGGAAAATATGCAAACTAGTTTATTCCCTCATTATTGATTTAAAATTTGTTATTTTTTGTTACTTTCTGCAATGAAGTTTTGTAATATTTCTTCATCGGTTAAAGAATTATTATTCGTTTCTTTCATATAGTCTTTTACTAATTGAATAATATGTTGAGAGAATTCTTTTTGCATTTGCGCCTTTGCTTTCTCAGTTTCATGCTTAATATTTTGATTTGCCGAAGACTCCATTCTTTCAAGAGATAGCTCCATTTCTTTTTTCTTAAGCAGGATGCTGCTTTCAATGCTTTTTTTTGCATTTTGCATCATTTCTTCTTTTTTCTTATCAAACTCATCCATTTCTTGTTGAGCTTTCTCTAGCAACTGCTGCGCATCATTTTTTAGTTTATCAGTTTCTATCAACTTTGTTTTAATCTCTGATATTTTGCTGTCTAAAGCGCTTAGTAATGCATTTTTAACCGGTTTGTATGCTATATAAGCAAAAGCTATGAAGCATATTGCTAATATAAGACTTTCATTAAAAAAATGGGTCATATTATTTCTGGTATATTTGTTCTAAAGCCTTGCTATCAGCTGGCTTCTTCGTAATTTTTTCAATTATCATAGCAGCAAGGGATAAGCAATATTGAGACTCTGATTTATGGAAATTATTCACATATTGAGCAATATTATCTGTATTTTTTTGCCGCTTTTTTTGCATTTTTTGTGCTATTTCATCCATGTTCTCTTGATGTTGTTGAGAAAAAACTTTCATAGCCATTTCCTGCAACTCGCTAATTTGACTATTTATTTCTTCAAGAGTTTGCTCTTTATATGCCTCAAGTGACTTTAACTTGTCATTATATTCTTGCGCCATATTAACATTACTTTCTAAATATTTATCGCGTGAGCTAATAACTAACTCAATTCTCGGAGCTATATATTTATGTATAACAAAATATAGTACGCTAAAAATAAAGAATAGCCAAAATAGCTGCGAACTAAAAGTGGTAATATCAAATTGAGGCATATTTTAAAAACCTATTAGGTGAAAATTAATAACATCGCAATAACAAATGAGAATAGCCCCATTGCTTCAGCCAAGCCGGCTCCAATCAAAGCCATTCTTTGAAGTTGATCACTAGCAGAAGGGTTTCTTGCCATTGCGTTTAACAGTGAGCCAAAAATATTACCCACGCCAATTGCAGCGCCGAGCATACCAAAAGCCATAAAACCTGTACCAATAAATTTAAATGCCATTGCATCCATAATCTTTTACCTCTAAAAATTATTATTTTAAAAATGAACAGTTAAATAATTTATTTAAAGAATCCCAAATTATCTAATCAATTCAAACCATTAAAGCTAAATTATCTAGCTTTATAAACATTGCCTTAGTGCAAGTTTATTGCGTCGTTGAGATAAACACAAGACAATATTGTAAAAATATATGCTTGCAATATCGCCACGAATATTTCAAACCCAATTAAAATTACTATAAAAGGTACTGGTAAAAATTTCAAGTATATTGCCATTGAAATCACAAAGCCCGCCATTACTTTAAGTAATACATGTCCTGCCACCATATTTGCTGCAAGCCTCAGTGACAAACTCACAGGCCTTGCAAGATAAGCAAATAGTTCAATAACAACCATTAAAGGTGCCAGCCACCAAGGTGTTCCCGCTGGCAAGAATAATGAAAGGAAATGCAACCCATGTAGATAAAACCCTAAAAGAGTGACCATTGTAAAAATTACCATTGCTAAGGCAAAAGTAATTAATATATGGCTTGTCACAGTAAAACCATAAGGCATCATGCCAAATAAATTACATGTTAAAATAAATAAAAATATTGAAAAAATAAATGGCACAAATTTTTTACCTTTTTCGCCAACATTCTGCATAGTAGTATGATCTGCCAAAGAGTATATTAGTTCGGCACTAAGCTGCAACCTTGAAGGAGTCATTTGTTTGTTGCGAAGCGCTAGGTAAAAAAAGCTGATAATTGTTGCTAATGTTAACACCATAAATAATGAAGAATTAGTAAAACTAATATCCATACCAAATAAATCAAGGTTATATAATTCCTTAATTTTAAACTGCTCGAGAGGGTTATGCATTATTTTTTTAAATTTTTAGTCCAAATTAATCTTAATGTAGCGCTAAATGATAGCGTCATACAAATAATAAGCGATATGGGAGAAGAATCAAACAAATAATCAAAAAATAATCCAATCGCTATACCTGCTATCGCTCCAGCCACTATTTCAATAGCAATATTAAAAGCCTCATTACCATTCAAATTAGCGCTCTTTTGATGTTTTTGAGGCTTATGTTTATTAATTCTGTTTTGTATTTTATCTGATTCTTTCATGGCTTTTTAGGGTTTTAATAATTTATCAATCGTTTTAGATAAGTCTTCTAGGCTGTATGATTTTACGTGCAACTCATTATTAATAATAAAAGCTGGAGTACCAACAAAATGCGACTCGCGCGCTAAATTCATAGTATTCTCAACAAGTGATTTATAGCGCTTTTTATCTTTTAAACATTTTGCATATTTCTCAGGAAGAATTCCCCCCAATGCCCCAATATTAGTCAATACTTCACGATAATTTTTAGTATATGCCCAATTTGATTGCTGCATTAATAAGACGTCCATAAATTTATAGTAAGTGTCTACATCATCACTACACTTAGCTAATAATGTTGCATCTAAATCTTGCTTGTTACCAATAAACTCACGGCTAACATATAGCACCTTGCCGGTATTGATATATTTCTTTTTAATCTCAGGAAATATTCTTTTATGAAAATGCACGCAATGTGGGCATGTTGGAGAAAAATATTCAATAAGAGTAACTTTTGCATTTTTGTCTCCTAAAATAATATCATCGTCTTTAAGTGCAAACTTATCTACGTTTTTCTTAGTTTTCTCTAAAACATGCTTGTCTTTATTATCCTCTGTCGATATTTGATCCTTAACCTTTTTAGCAGTTTCTTCTTGGCAATCTTCCAGCTCTTTAGTATAGTTTTTAATTTGTTCACTAGCTGGGGTTTGATTTGGGGTCTCCATTTCACCGCAACCACTGAGCAATAATAATGCGACAATATTAATAAAAACTCTTTTCATACAATTCCTTATAATTAATGGTACTGAATATAATTATCTATCATATACTATTCTTTTCAAGAAAAGAATTCAGTAATTATTTGAAATTAATTTATATGATTATTGTTTTTAACCAACAATACTAGCTGATTATAGCGAATTAATCTATATCCTCATAATTACTACTTCCTAAAAGTAGAGGAGAAGTAATTACGTTATTAGTTTGGTAATCATAATGTGCTGAATTAGGCAAGAAACTATTGTTAAATCCTCTACCAGCTCTAAAGGAGTTAAAATAACCTTGTTCATTAGCATCACACTCACTGCCAGCACTTAATGAAACAGAACTATTAAATTGATCATTCTCATGCGAACCCGTTCTGCTAAATGACGAAAAAGAAGTAGTCAATAAATTTCTAAAAGAGACTGGCTCCGTAATAAATCTTGGTTGTTTTTCCTCACTATGTTCCTCCACATCTTCACTGGATGCGTAGTTGATTTCTTCAGTACTATCACCGCGAAGGCTTGCTTCTAATAATTTGGTTATATCTAATTCTTGTGTTGATATCTCCTCTATATCATTACAGTCTTTTTCAAATTGTACAACTGTTCCATCTTCGCTGGATTCTTCACAACCCACATCTAATAGTTCGGCTATATCTAATAATCTTTGTGCGTTTTCTATACCACTATAACTTTTTTCAAATTGTATAACCACTTCATCTTCACTGGATTCTTCATAAGAAGGAGGCAAGTCTAGCTCATTCTTATCGCTTTGTTCTTCATAACTCTCTTCGCTATCTAAGCCCTCATCTATTTCTTCAATTTTTGGAGACGGACCTTCTATCTCTTTTTGTTTAATTTCGCAACTAGAACCGTATTGTGATAAAGTTTTCAAAAATTCGTTTGCTTTATGATCAATAAAATTCAAAGCAGCTTGATAAGCTTTCTTGCTTAACTTAGATGGGTTGCATATTGCATCAATTAAGTTGTAAGCACAAACATTAGGGTTTTTTATCAAAAAACTTATAGCAAAACCCGAAGATACCAATGCCCAGTTGGCGGCTTTACCTGCTTGATCACTAACCTGAAAACTAAAGTCTGTAGCTTTTAAAATTGATTTAGGTATAAATCCATATTTATTTTGAAAGATTCGTAAATTTTCTGGCATAGATTTAGCCAGCGACAAATTATTATTATTATTAAATATATCACGCATATCAGGCATGTTTATTTTATGCGCTATATCAAGTGTAGAATGCGCTAAACTAAGATTATTATGGTCTATTTGCAATGGACTAGACAACATGTCGTACATTTGCTTCACCCCATACCCTTCATCGTTAGGCCTGTATTGCTCTAAATTATTACTAAGCAATAATTCTAATATTGGCCCGTACGTTGCTTCAAAGTTCACTTCTTGATTATTTGCTACTTTTGCAAAATAACTCAACAAAACCATATGCCCAGGGTTGTTACCCTTAAGATCCCTAAGACTTATATTAGTAACAATTTTATTATCAATTAAATATTGTACCATCTCTAAATCAGCATTTGCTGCAGCGATATGCAACAATGTTTCACCCTTATCGTTAATATAATTTTTATAAAATTGCGTTTCATGTAAGATTTTGAGATCGTGTAATTTTCCCTTATTAACCAAGTACTCCTCTAAAGGTTTCCCATCTATAGTAAATGATTTTTGACTATGCAAGAATATTGGTAAAAATATTTTAAAAATTTTATCATGGCTACCTGTTTCATCTGGCATTTTTTCTAAAATATCCTTGATCACATACTCTATGTCACTGTTTGATAATTGGTTATGCTGCAATAGTATTTGCAAAACTTCTATATTATTCTGGCTTGGGTCTTCCCTTAAATTACTAACTGCCGTTTGAATAATTTTATTGCAAGGGACGAAATGCGTATTGTTTATATTATCTTGGTAAGAGACAATACTCGTATGATCATCATTTGTATTTATTTTATCATATATTCTGGTTTTATTCTCAGATAATAATTTTACGCATGAAGTATTACCATTTTCTACAGCTCGCAAAAGGCCTGAAACTTTTGCCTCTTGATCTACAGAATAATATTTAAATAATATTTTTAATATTTCTGAAGGTTTATCCTGATGATCTATTATATTCTTAACAATATTACTGGCTTGATTTAAAGGCTTTTTCTTAAGTTTTGATACTAGCCTTTGCGTAATATCACTTGCAACATTAGAAACAATAGTTACGGCTGTTTCAGTTACTTTGTTCACTCCATTTTGCACTACATTTAAAGGTTCTGACACAACTTGCTGAGCCGTTGTTATTAAAGCCTCTCTTGCATATTTACTATAATAATCTTGCCACTTCTTCGCATCAACCTTTGGATCCATCAACAAAGCTATGACTAGGTCTAAATCTTTTTTAGTTGTCGCAAGTTCTATGGGCGAAATACCTGATATAACAATATTAGGATTAACACCTGTTTTATATAACTCCAAGGCTAGCTCTGCATTCTCAGACTCTATCGCCGCAATCATAGATTCTCCGCCTTTTGTATCGTCAAATGCTGCATCTAGTGGCTTTAAAAGTTTAATTAATTGATATGCGCCGTGTTGAATCGATAAGCTAACAGACCCCTCCCAATTAGTCTGATTATCATAATTCGCTACCAAGGAATTAATCATATTAATATTGCACTCTCTAATGGCAATATTTCTAATACTCTCAAGCTCCTTGTTTGCAATTGAAAAACCACTTTCTAGAAAAGACTCAATTAGATTGGCCTGGGTAATCTCAGAACTTAATACCTGTTTTGCAGCTTGCTCTTCAAGTTCATCTTTTTTTATGTTTTGTTTATCAAAAGCTTTGCGAATTATTATAATTTTTGCTTTAATTTGATCTTTATTTTGTTTTAAATCTCCTTGTGCATTAATTTCAATCAGTTGTTTATAAGCTGTTTGCAAGGTTTCTTTTGATAGACCATGATATTCTCTTACCCCATTAATGCTTCTGAAAAAAGTATTAATAACATTCTCTACCGAACTAAAAATATTATCAATAGCTATGTATCCAGGAATTATACCAGCTACTAAATGAAATGCGAATCCTGAAAAAAATCTAGGTGCTTCTGATATAATATAATCTACTGAGCTTTGCTCCCTTTCGACATTTAATACCGCCTCTAAACCTAGGACCTTCTGTTGCTTTATCGCCCGCTCTAAAGCCGTGGATTGATCGTCAAGCCCCACATCTTTTAATAACTGTTTAAAGTTATGTTGCTCTTGGATAGAAATATCACTCTTATTCAGCAAGTCATCAAGCTCTTGTTTTTTCCGAGGGTTAGTAAATTTATGATAAATCTTTTTACTTTCTCCTCCAACAATAACTAAAGCTAAGGCTCCCCATAAAAAAGTACTGTTGCTTGGCACTACGTTATCAGCAGACTTAATCGCTGATAACGTGATAGAAACACACGTAAGTAATAAACCAAATCCTAATAGCATTAAAGTAATTTATAAGTTAAATTAGCTTAATATAAAGTAAAAATAGGTTTATGTCAAAGTAAAGTTTCATGAAAAGTAAAATTTTAGGAGCATGTTTTCATAAAGATAATTTATAAATGAAGAATACGCTCCTAGATGCTTTATTAAAGCTTTAGTAGTGGTTTTATTTACGCATAATATAAATGCCAAACCCAACAACAGCAAGCGTACTAATGGCAACTAATCCCGCTGGCGAAACTAAGGAAATACCTCCAATAGTTATTGCGCCCAGGGATGTAGACCAAACATAATCAGAGTTTTCTTTTTCCTCAGAATGATCAACTTGGTCGTCGTCGTTTTCTGTATTAGCAACCTCTTTACTAATAACTTCTTTTTCAACTTGTATATTTTGAGTCTCAGAAGCAACTATTAATTCATCATCTTTTTCTATGTTTTGAGATAAAGTAACTTCTTTTTCATTTTGCATTTCTTCCATTGCATCACCAAAACATGGATCTATTAAACCAGCTAAATCCGTCATAATATTAACCTACTTTTAATTAAATTTTATTATAGAATCGAGACACTATATTAAACAATAACTAAAATCAAGTAATTTTTCTGTATTAAAATAAATGGCAGTATATATTTAGGACGCTGCGAATATTTGAATTTTAGGATTTACAAATGTTTTATTATCTGTATGATGTTATATAGTTTGATTTCTTGCAAAGGATTTTTAACTGCTTTTATAAATTTTAATGCGGGTGTGGCGGAACTGGTAGACGCGCTAGATTTAGGTTCTAGTGCCGCAAGGCGTGGGGGTTCAAGTCCCTCCATCCGTACCATTAAAGTTTATTTTACAAATATTCTGAAGTATTTGTTTATTAAAGTCTTGAAAGTCATTGATTGCATTGCCACTTTTAAGACAATTTGATAATTTTAATTTAACATTTTGTAACTAAAGTAGAGATTATGGAAATAAAAGAGCTAACTAATGACAAAACTTGCTATCATGCACAGGTCATTATACCGAGTAAGAAAATCGAGCAAGAAATAAACGCTGAATTAGCAAAAGTTGCTAAAAATGCTAAAATGGATGGTTTTAGACCAGGTAAAGTACCAACAAATATTTTAAACAAAAAATATCTTCCTTCTATAAGGGCCGAAGTAGTGAAACACGAAATGGACTTAGCAATAAACAAAGTTGTTGAAGATAAAAAATTAAATATTGCATTTGAGCCAGAAATTGAAGACTTACAAAACGAAGATTCAAAAGACCTGAAATTTAAATTAAAATTTGAAATAATGCCAGAAATAACCCTTCCAGACTTTAAAAAGATCGAAATCACTAAACCAGTTTTAACTGTTGATGCAAAATCAGTTGATGACTATATAGAAAAAATCGCATCAAACTCAAAAGACTATACCAAAGAGAAGAAAAAAGCTGCTAAAGATGATCAGGTGACAATTGATGCTACTGGCTATGTTGATGGTAAAGCATTCGAAGGCGGAGCATTAAAAGATCATAAACTAGTTCTTGGCAGTGGCGCATTTATTCCTGGTTTTGAAGATCAATTAATTGATAGCAAACCTGGTGATGATGTGACGGTGAAAGTTGATTTCCCTAAAGATTACCATTCAAAAGATCTGGCAGGCAAACCTTCAGAATTTGAAGTAAAAGTAATTGCGGTTCATGGCCCTGTTGAAGCAAAGATTAACGATGACTTTGCAAAAAAATTCAACTGCAAAGATTTAGCTGATATGAAAAAGCAGGTGCAGGAAACTATCGAAAGAACTTATGCCGAACCAATAAAAACCCATATGAAAATGGAATTATTTGATAAGCTTGAAAAAGAAGTTAATTTTGATTCTCCTAAAACTTTAATGGAAAAAGAAATCGCCGCTCTTGAATCACAAAAAGAGCAGATGAGCGATGACCCTGAACTTAAAGACTTAGATGAAAAAGGTCAAAAAGAATATTTTACTAAAATGGCTTCTAGAAGAGTTTGCATTGGTTTATTCTTAGCTGAATATGTCAAAAATAATAAACTAACTATCACTGAAGAAGATGTTAGGGAAGCCATATTAGCTCAAGCAAGGAACTACCCTGGACAAGAGCAGCAGGTAATTGAATTTTACCAAAAAAATAAAAATGCATTTGATAGCATTAAAGGTCCAATTCTTGAAGAAAAAGCTGTAAAAGCAATTTTTGATAAAGAAGTGACAATAAAAGAGAAAAAACTGTCGAAAGAGCAGCTAGAGAAATTGCTAAATAAAAAATCAAAATAATCCCTTATTATAAAACAGCTAGTAAGACTTCAAAGTAATATGCTAGCTGTTTTATATCGTAGTGTTTAAAAAAACGCCAAGCTATACTGAATGAAGGTAGATAAAAAGGTCTCGGTCTTACATTCTCTGGATAACAGTTATGCAGATATTAGCTCTCACCTGCGAGAAATTTATGGCGCGGAAGCCTTTAGTGCAATGGTTAACTCTGTGACTGGAAATCATTGCAGAGTTGGCTGAATGGCGTAATAGACCGCTTGAATCGATATATACGATAGTATTTTAGTATTTTTATACTCGATATTCTTTAAAGTTAGACAAGATACTAAGGTCACACAAAAAGTGCTCTATAACATTATGGAAATTAATCAATTAGGTCATAAGGAGATTTTAAGGGTTTTATGCCTGTGAATCTGAAGGAGCGAGCTTTTTGCTAAGCGTATTGAACGATTATTTTTACCAACTGTTATTAGCAGCGCCTATAATAAGGCTCGCTGCCAGTAACTATTTGGCAGTCAAAACAAAAACTTAGCGCTTTGGTTGCATAGTGAATCATTGAATCATTGAATCAAATTGATTATAGGGATAATAGCTCCTTGATGCAAAGCTCCACCTTCCAACATTTTTGTTTCTTTCTCAATTACATTTGCATGAATAGGTAGCCTCTCCCTTTTGCACCTACATCCGTAATCATCACCGGGATGCATTATGTTATCTTCATGCTTAAACGCCTTCCCCTCAAACTTACTATGCTTACTCCTGACTTTACTATCTTTACAAGTTCGCCAAATATAATAATCTCCCCAATTATTTCTTTTCGGGTATTTATCACTCACTTCCCTTGGAATTACTGTTTCACCCAGAATAATATCAAGCTGTTTATCCACAGGAATCAACTCATCGTAAGGCTTTGAGTATAGCAAACACTCTCTGGAGTCAAAAATAATAGCCCTAATATTATTACGATTTTGTAGGCCAATCCTTTCAAGGATATTTGGTGAATAGCTAGAATTTTCTTTAATTTCCTTTACTGCTAAGTTTAAGTAATGCTCATTATTTGTTGCATAATATTTTTTTACATTTTCTAAGAATTTAGTGCCTTTGCCGACTAATTTTGGTGATTGATAATACATATCCGTAATAATAGCCCTCTCATTAAGACGCATCTCATGCCAATATGGAGAATATATTACTTTTAACTCTTTTTCCCTTGCTTCAATTCCATACCTTTTTAAACCTCGCGCTTGCTCTTCTGTAACTAATATTTTCCCTTCGATGGCTTCATCAAATGATATCTTATCTTTAAAAACACCATCCCATTCATGACGTGCAGCTTCACCTCGATCCATATTAAAGCCATATCCAATAGTTAATTTACCTTTCGTATCTTTGTAAACTCTGGGCGAAAAGCCTTCTCCACTTGCAGTAATGTGGTATAATTGATCATAGTATGTTTCGTAAGAACTGATGTCTAGATTGTGTAATTCATCACGTAATTTTTCTGCTTCTTGTGGATTTATTTTCATCGTAATATTTTTCAAAATTATGTAAAAACAAAAGATA
This sequence comes from Rickettsiaceae bacterium, assembly GCA_049739405.1. Lineage (GTDB taxonomy): Bacteria > Pseudomonadota > Alphaproteobacteria > Rickettsiales > Rickettsiaceae > Megaera_A. The sequence goes on along the minus strand of JBMGNO010000006.1, from coordinate 27,120 downwards.
GCAACTAATACCAACAACACTAAGGTGCTTTTTTGTTTTTTACTCATGATTATTACGATGAAATTTACTGTTGCATTAAACTGATTGTAAATAAAACGGTTTCTTTATGCAATATAAAGTAAGTTTAATCATGATGATTACTAACAAAAAACAGTTTTTTAAAGAAAATTTTTGAGAAAATGTAAGGTTTGTTATGATGTGTATTTAAATAACGTATATATAAAACTAAAATTTTAAATAATCAGGTAAAGGTAGTGACAGTTATATTGTGACTGTACACTAAATTATAGTTAAGTACAAGTACCTAACCACACTTAGCGTCATATTGTCTTTAAGGAGGTAATCCAGCCGCAGGTTCCCCTACGGCTACCTTGTTACGACTTCACCCCAGTCGCTAATTTTACCGTGGTTGGCTGCCTCTTGCGTTAGCTCACCACCTTCAGGTAAAACCAACTCCCATGGCGTGACGGGCAGTGTGTACAAGGCCCGAGAACGTATTCACCGTGGCATTCTGATCCACGATTACTAGTGATTCCGACTTCATGCTCTCGAGTTGCAGAGAGCAATCCGAACTGAGATATCTTTTTGGGATTAGCTCCACGTCGCCGTATTGCTTCCCTTTGTAGATACCATTGTAGCACGCGTGTAGCCCAACCCGTAAGGGCCATGATGACTTGACATCGTCCCCACCTTCCTCCAGTTTATCACTGGCAGTTTCCTTATAGTCCCCGACCGAATCGCTGGCAAATAAGGATGAGGGTTTCGCTCGTTGCGGGACTTAACCCAACATCTCACGACACGAGCTGACGACAGCCATGCAACACCTGTGTGTGGTCCAGCCGAACTGACGAATCTCATCTCTGTGATTCTCGACCACCATGTCAAGGGTTGGTAAGGTTTTTCGCGTAGCATCGAATTAAACCGCATGCTCCACCACTTGTGCGAGCCCCCGTCAATTCCTTTGAGTTTTAATCTTGCGATCGTAGTCCCCAGGCGGAGTGCTTAATGCGTTAGCTTCGAAACCGAGGAAATCTCCCCGACATCTAGCACTCATCGTTTACGGCGTGGACTACCAGGGTATCTAATCCTGTTTGCTCCCCACGCTTTCGCGCCTCAGCGTCAGTTGAAGTCCAGATGACCGCCTTCGCCACCGGTGTTCCTCCTAATATCTAAGAATTTCACCTCTACACTAGGAATTCCATCATCCCCTACTTCACTCAAGATTAACAGTTTTGAGAGCAGTTCCGAGGTTGAGCCCCGGGCTTTCACTCCCAACTTATTAATCCGCCTACGCGCCCTTTACGCCCAGTAATTCCGAACAACGCTAGCCCCCTCCGTCTTACCGCGGCTGCTGGCACGGAGTTAGCCGGGGCTTTTTCTATAGGTACCGTCATTATCTTCCCTATTAAAAGAACTTTACAACCCTAGGGCCTTCATCATTCACGCGGTATTGCTGGATCAGGCTTTCGCCCATTGTCCAATATTCCTTCCTGCTGCCCCCCGTAGGAGTCTGGGCCGTGTCTCAGTCCCAGTGTGGCTGATCATCCTCTCAGACCAGCTAAAGATCGTCGGCTTGGTAGGCCATTACCCTACCAACTACCTAATCTTGCGCGGGCTCATCTATCAGCGATAAATCTTTCCTCCGAAGAGAATATACGGTATTAGCGTCCGTTTCCAAACGTTATTCCGTACTGATAGGTAGATTCCCACGTGTTACTCACCCGTTTGCCACTAACTTGTCTAAAGCAAGCTCTAAACAAGTCCGTTCGACTTGCATGGATTAAGCATACCGCCAGCGTTCGTTCTGAGCCAGGATCAAACTCTCAAGTTTGAATCCTGCCATTACTTTGTTATTCAAAAGAATTTGACAGGTTTGTCATCTTATAGATGACTAATTATTATACTGTCACTACCTTTATCTAATTACTTGGTTTTTAGTTTTATTTACGTTTAAATACAGCTTCGTGTTTTTGTCTTTTGCGACCCGACCACGTTTCGTTGAGTCAGTTATACGGAACTCTTTGGCGCTTGTCAACAACTAAATTCAAAAAAATATCACTTTTTTTAAAAAAAGTCTTTTTTCCTTTTAAAAGGAATCCTAACGGCGTATAGTAGACATTATATATAAGGCAAAAAACTAATTGTTTTTTATTTAGTTATGCTTTAACATATCCATACCAAAAATAAATTGACGCCAAACACAATGTCTGATTTTTTACAATCCTCACCAAAACGCAACCGTCGCTACTTCAAAAAATCATCTGCTCTTATAATAATTACTTTTATTGCTAGTATGCTATTTTTTTCTAGTGAATATATTTGGTCGAAATTACCAGGCACATTATGGGACTTATCTGAAAACGAAGAAAAAGGAGATTTAAACGAAGAGGTTGTAAATATAATTAATGTAAAAAAAGGTGAAACATTAGGTGGCATCTTAAATCGACAAGAACTTCCTAATGAGGATAAAAATCATATACTAAAATTAGCAAAGAAGGAAAAATCAGCTCTTAATTTGCAAGTTGGTCAAGAGATAACTTTTTACTATAATACAGAATTAATTGAACAAGCCGAATCTGAATTAGTAGAAAAAAAATACATTTTAGACAAAATGTCAATTAAAACTGGTAAATTCACTGCAACTGAATTCACCAGGCACGATAATAGTTTCGTCAAAAAACTAATCACGCAACCATTAAAGAAGGTTCTAGTTAAATACGAAACAAAGGTTGAGTCAAGCATCATTGCTTCTCTAAAAAAAACTGGAATCAGTAACAATTGTTCTATTCAGCTTGTTAAAGCGTATTCGCACCAAATTGACCTACAGCGTGATATCAGATCTGGTGATACTATAACGGTTATTGCCGAACAGTTTGTAACCGAAAGCGGAGAGTGCTCTCATACAGGTAGAATAGTTTACGCTTTGCTCAATTCTAAAGGCAAAGACTACGATATTTATTTATACTCAAAAAATAATAAAGATTTTCAATTTTTTAATGGTCAAGGAAAAAGCATACAAGGCACATTACTCCGCACGCCAGTTGATGTAGTACGTATATCCAGCTATTTTGGCTATCGAAAAAAACACCCCGTGCTTGGTTATGGCAGAATGCATAAAGGTGTGGATTATGCCGCTTCAACCGGAACACCGATTTATGCTTCAGGAGCTGGCACGATTGAATTTATCGGTTGGAAAAAGGGTTATGGTAGATTCATTCTAATTAAGCATAAAAATAATCTATCAACCGCCTACGCACACGCTTCCAAATTCGCTAAGGGCTTAAAAAAAGGGTCCAAAGTTCCTCAAGGGAAAGTAATTGCCTATGTTGGCAGCACTGGTTATGCAACAGGGCCTCATCTACACTACGAAGTAAGGGTTAATGGGAAGCAAGTTAATCCTTTGAAGTTTAAATCTACACCGGGAATAAAGTTAGCTGGAAAAGACTTAGCCAAGTTTAAGTTATTTAAAAAGAACCTTGGCGATATTAGCAAAAAACTAAGCAAAAAGAATAATATTAATGCAGACATATTAAAAATAAGCACAAACTATGAAACAAGTCGAAATAATCTCAACATTACATAAAAAATCATTTTTATTACTAGTTCTTTTAGTAATATTAGATCAATTATCTAAGCAACTATTAATTAGCACGATTAATAGCTCTGGACAAGAAGTAGAAATTTTACCATTCTTCAAGCTCATAAGCGCTTGGAATTATGGTATAAGTTTTGGTCTATTTAGCGAATATCAGACATATAGTAATATGGCTTTCTTAATTATTAATACTAGTATCATTTTTTATCTTTTCTGTTGCTATGTTTGCACCTCATCAAAATATGTTATTATCAGTCTTGCAATAATAATTGCTGGTGCGATAGGAAACTTAATAGATCGCATTTTTCGAGGCGCTGTTTTTGATTTTTTGTATTTTTATTACGAGTCATATTCATTTCCAGCATTCAATATTGCTGATATGTGCATCAGTGTTGGCGTATTTATGTATATTTATTACGTTATCTATGAAGACACTAAGTAGCCCTTCGAGATAAAGGTAATAATCATTTCTCATTACTACGCTTTGCAGCTGCTTTACGGCGAAGCAAGTTCTTACGTAAAGCTGATGAGAGCTCCTCTTTTTTATCTTTTTCTTTCTTAGTGTCGATTGTTCTTGTTTGCTTATTTTGCATAATTATATAAATTTTACTTGACCGCTGAGCATTATTATGGCAAAAATATCGATAAACGCAAGAGATATTAAGCCGCTATAGCTCAGGGGTAGAGCGCATCATTGGTAATGATGAGGTCGAAAGTTCGAATCTTTCTAGTGGCACCATCGTTAAAAAGATGATTTACAACACCATCTCTATTATTAAAATGTTATAGTTAATAAGACAACTAATTTCATTGTATAAATATATGTTTAAAAAATTCCTAAGCTTAAGTACCTTAATAACCTTATTATGTAGCTGTTCTACGACAAGCAAACAAAACTTTAAACGTTTTGCTCCATGCCCTAGCAGCCCTAATTGCGTTAGTTCCCAGGCTATAGATAGCACTAATTCTTACGTAAAACCCATACCCTACTCGCATAAACTTAGTTTCAATCAAGTTTCTAATATAATCATTAAAACTAATCTGACAATGCCCAGAAGTAAGTTGATTACGAATGATAACGAATACCTACATTTTGAATTTAGAACTGCCTTAGGGTTCGTTGATGACGTTGAATATCAAATTAATCAGCAAGAACATCTTATATATTTCCGCTCCGCAGCTCGCCTTGGATATTATGATTTTGGTAAAAATCGCGCTCGATATAACGAAATAAAAGAAAAACTTATCCCGCTTCTGAAATAAACTATATTCCTAAAAAAACCCCTCGCCTTGTAAGGAATCATTATAACCTCTATTCACTCAGAAATATCAACTCCATTTAAGTCCCAATTATATTTCATATATCTAATGCTTAGATGGTCTACGTCTATGTTTTTATATTGGTTGACAAACGCCCTTATTCCTTCATATCCTCCAAAATCTTCTTTAAACCAATCAAAAATCTTCGATACATATATATAATCACTCACAAGCTTTACACCTTTACTATCATTTCCAAGAAAGTTTTTTACTTGGTTTGTTAATTGCCAATCTAGTTTCTCAGCTTGATAGGCTTCATTCAATAGGTCTGGACAAGAAAGAGAAGCGCAATTAATTGCCATATGAATACGCGGGTCAGCCATCGGGCGAAGTATTTTATGTTCTATTTGGTCTAATGTGTAATTTGTTCCATCAATCATCCAACTATGAGATTTCCAAACATTTTTCCAAAAGCTACCTTGGTTTTTAATACTGTCTGTTTCACCAGTTTTAACAATAAGATCAATTGTCAAAAGATTATAGGCATTAATCCAAAACGCCATTTTTTTTGCTCCTTGGAGATTAGAAATAGATACTCCTTGCAGTTTTTTGATTGCTTGATGATGTAAAGGGTCCTCACCCCACGCATCATAGTCAATAAGAGTTGTGCGTATATTGTCCTTTTCTCCCTCTGAAACATAATGAGACAGTAAGTGATTATATGGCTCTATATATTCTTGGGCATGGACATAATGATTGGCTACCACACTTGATATAATAATTAAGCAATAAATAATTTTTTTCATAATACTTCAATTTAATTTATTTAATATAGTGAATTAAATTGAAGTATTGCTGTTTTGTGGAAAATATTTTTTAATTTAGTGATTAGCTTTTTTCCTTATAATGCTAACCCATTTAAAGGTAAAAAGGTGGTAAATTAATTAAAAAAGATAAAGTAGAAAATTGCAATACTTCAATTTAATTTACTATACCTAGCTTACAATAAAGATAGCTATAATTCAACTATGCGGTGCATCCTGGAGGCTAATTCCATATTATGTGAAACCATAATCACCGAAGCATTGCGTTTTTGCACATGACTTAATAAGATATCAAATACCTCATCGGCAGTTGATGGATCAAGATTACCTGTTGGCTCATCTGCTAGAATGATTTTAGGGTTATTAATGAGCGCTCTGGCAATCGCCACACGTTGCTGTTCGCCACCCGATAATTCGCCTGGGACATTTAAAATACGTTTTGCTAGCCCAAGGTCACAAAGAAGGGACTCGGATCTATCATACGCTTCCCTACGATTAATCCCTGCAATTAACAAAGGCATTGCGACATTTTCTTGAGCAGTAAAATCACGTTGCAGATGATGATATTGATAAATAAATCCTAAATGCTGCAAGCGAATTAAATGACTAGATTTGATTTGATTTATTAGATTTCCTTTATAACCACTCATTTCAACAGAACCTTGATTTGGCTTGTCTAATAGACCCGCAATATGCAGTAAGGTAGATTTTCCTTTACCAGAAGAACCAATAACTGCTAGCATCTCACCTTCACACAAATCTAAGTTAACTCTGTCTAATACAGAAATCGTAGACCTGCCTTGCCTGTAATCTTTACAAATATTCTTTAAAGATAAAACTACTTTACTCATATCTCATTGCCTCAATTGGATTAAGCTTTGCTGCGCGATATGCTGGATAAATTGTTGCCATAATTGATAGAATAATAGATAATAATGCCACAATGAATACATCATATAATTCAACAGAAGATGGCAAACTATATAAAAAATAAATTGCAGGATCAAATAGCTTTACTCCTGAAAAGCTTTCCAAAAGATTTCTAACTGATTCAATATTATAAGAGAATAGTAAACCACATATCATGCCTGTAATCGTACCAATAACTCCTATTAAAGTCCCATTGATCATGAATATTAACATAATTTGTCGATTCGAAGCACCAATAGTTTTTAAAATAGCAATATCCTTAGTCTTGTCTTTTACGATCATAAATAAACTAGAGACAATATTAAATGCTGCCACTAAAATAATTAAAGATAAGATAGTAAACATCGCTACTCTCTCTACTTCTAAAGCCTGTAGGAATTGGCGATTAGAATTCATCCAATTTTGGACATATATATCTGAACCTAAATCTTTTTGCAATAAATGGGCATATTCTGAAGCCTTGTTTGGGTCATTCACATTCACCTCAAAGCTATTAATGCTATTATCACTAAAAGAAAAAAATAATCTAGCTGCTGAAAGTGGCATCAAAATTGTAGCTGCATCATAATCATACATACCACTGCTGAATATAGCAATAACTGTATAGGTTTTAGTGCGTGGCATCGAACCAAACACGGTCGAAATTAAGTTTGGCGCTATTAACTTAATTTTTGAACCAACATGAATACCCAAATTAACCGCCAATTCTGAGCCAATAGCAATCCGGTCATTACCAAAATAATCTACAAAATCGCCAGACATCACATTCTTAGTAATTTCACCTTTATGTTTTAAAGATGATAAATCAATACCTTTGATTAAAACTCCACTATTACTATCTCTTCCTAGAGCTAGACCCTGACCAGTTATTAAGGGATGGATTTTAGTTACAAATGAATAGTTTTTGATTCGCTCAGAAATATTTTGATGATTTTCAATCTCTTTATTTTTATAAGGGCTGAGAGTTACATCTCCATTTAAGCCAACAATATTATTTGTCAGTTCAATATGAAATCCGTTCATTACTGACATCACAATAATTAGCGCAGCAACGCCGATTGTAATTCCTATCAATGAAATTGCAGATATAATCGAAACGAATTTTTCATTTTTTTTAGCCCTGAAATAACGAAATGCTGTTGATAAAACAAAATTATTTAACATTAGAGCCATTGATAATCTCTGAAATTACATCATCAATAGCAACATCGCTACTCTCTCCGCTCATTCTATGCTTCAATTCAACCATTCCATTTTTTATTTTTTTAGGGCCAATAACGATTTGCCAAGGCGAGCCGATAAGATCATGAGTAGCAAATTTTGCACCAGCATTGCTTTGCGTATCATCGTATAATGTATCAATCTTTTTATGCTTTAATGAATTATATAAATCACGAGCTACTTTATTACACTCATCATCCTTAATATTTAAATTAATAAGAGATACTCTAAATGGTGCAATTTGTTCTGGCCATTTTATGCCTCGATCATCATGATAAACTTCAATGATAGCTGCAACTAATCGTGACAGACCAATACCATAAGATCCCATCTGAATCGGCACATTCTTACCTTCTTTATTCATCACCATCGCTTTCATCATGGTCGAATATTTATCAGCAAAATTAAAAATATGACCAACTTCAATACCACGTTTAGACGATAACTCATTCTGACTTAATGGGCACTGGCTTGGGTCATGCTTTTCTTCAGTTGCAGCGTATAATGATTTTAGATACTTGATATCACTAACTAATTCTTCACCGATTACATCAAATTTCTTATCATAATAGATTTTACTCTCTCCTGTTTCTGCAACCACATGAAACTCATGACTCATATTACCTCCAATCTCACCATTATCAGCTGCTAGCGGTATGGCATTTAAGCCTAGATCATGAAAAGTGCGCATATAGGCAGTAAACATATTATCATAAGATTCCATGGCACTTGCATCATCTAGATCAAGTGAATAGGCATCTTTCATTAAAAATTCACGACCCCTCATTACCCCAAAACGTGGTCTTATTTCATCACGAAACTTCCATTGAATCTGATATAATGTTTTTGGTAAGTCTTTATGAGACTGAATATGACTACGTACAATATCCGTCAGCAACTCTTCATTTGTTGGACTAAATAATAAATCACGCTCGTGCCTGTCTTTAAATTTTAGCATTTCTTTTCCGTATGAATCCAGCCTACCTGACTCTTTCCATAAAGACCCATCCTGCACACAAGGCATAAGCATTTCAACGCAACCAGCAGCATTCATATTAAATCGCACTATCTCTTCAATGTTTTTCAACACTTTTAATCCTAAAGGCAGCCAGCTATAAATACCCGATGCACTTGCTCGAATCATTCCACTGCGCAACATCAATGCATGTGAAGTAATTTGCGCACTAGATGGGTTCTCTTTTAATACTGGAAGAAAATATTTTGATAATAACATAAAAAATTTGCCTAATTACTACTTGATCATATTAAAAAATTGCTTCTGCATCTGGATGTCGTCTTTAAAACAGCCAATAAAGTGGCTTGAATCAAGAAGACTGCCCTCTTTCATCACTCCTCTAAAAGACATACAGCTATGACTTGCTGACACTGCAATTGCCACACCTTTAGGTTGCAGATGTTTGAATAAGCTTTCAGCAATCGACACCGTCATCCGCTCTTGTATTTGTAGCCTCTTAGAAAAGGCATCCACCAACCTTGCCAGCTTACTAATCCCAATAACAACTTTATCTGGCACATAAGCAATGTCTACTTTACCGGTAAATGGTAGCATATGATGCTCGCAAGTTGAAGTGAAATTAATATTTTTGAGCAAAATTATGTCCTGATACTGACTTATTTCATAGAATTTCTTATTAAGAATAGCACTTACATCAGCTTCATAGCCACCAAATATTTCTTTATAGCTTTTTATTACTCGCTTTGGCGTGTCCTTTAAACCCTCTCGGTTAGTATCTTCACCAAGATATTGTAATAATGTTTTGATAGCTTCTTCTGCTTGTTCTTGCGTTGGTTTGTTCACGTTATTTATATCTATAAAAATTAATCAAAAAAAATATTAGTATATTTAGTAAATATATTAACATTCAATGGTATTTTGTATTAGCCTTTTACCACAAATGTAAACAAACATCAAGCCACCAATTATTGCGATTAATCCTCCAATACCTACCATTCCCATATAGATCTTAGCTTCAAAAGCCATTTCGTGACCAGGAGTTTTTCGAAGCACTCCATAACCACCTGCTAATGATAAGCCTAATATATGCAATAATTGTCCAATAGTGATTGTATAAATTTGTATATTTGCAAATTTTGAATTACTATGTAAAAGGTTTTTACTTAATATAGATTGATACATCTCTCCTATGGCTCCCTCCTTCGAGAAGAGGTTATTCCTAATATTAGCCTGAAAATAAACCAAATAAGCAAGCCCCATAAAAGCTATGCTAATACCAACTATCGACCCGTGATAATGCGCTGGTATACTAACATTTACTCCGGAAATAAAAATTCCAATTAAACCACCTGATAAAAATACTAATATAGAGAAAAATAATGAACTTTTTACAAAAGAATCAACCAAAAACTCACGAGCACTTGTTAACTCGATAATTAATAATAATATAAAGAAAGTTGGAGCAATTCCTCCTGTATAAATCATATGCTTAGTAAAGAATTCTTTGAAATCACCATCTGCTACATCAAATTGAAAATGACCAACCATAACTAACATTGCTAGGACAAAGTTAAGTAATAATAGCATTTCATATGCGTTGCCATAAGATACATTGCCCCGGCGCCAACTTTCCGTTAGTAACAGCAATACCAACATTAATATTTGCGTATAAATAAACTGCAATAAATGCCCTCCACTCCAAAACATCATCTCATAATAATAATCTATCTCAAGAGGAACTACCTCGCGCAAGGACTCTATACCTAAATATGAAAAAACAAAACATACCCAAACCATAATAAACATAAAAGAACTAGTTATTTGAGTAATATTAATAATGCGCCTGCCATATTTTGCGCTATTAAAATTAAGTATTGATATAAAGAATGTTTGAATGGCGTAGCATAGTGTTGTTATACCAAATAGGGTCAAGCCCAAAATAAATAATATGTTATCAAGCATTGGAATATAGTTATTCATAGATGGTGTGGAGCCTGGAACTAAAGGGCTAATAGACATTAATAACATCGACAAAACTGATAGCTTAGAGTAATATTTACTATATGTTATTTGCCTTTTTTGAAGGCTCCAAACAAAACATGTGATAGATAATAACCATACTAAGACCGATAAATTTACATGGATTATTAAAGACGATTTGAAAATTGATGGGTCAGAAAAATACTGGCTTAATTGTGGAGTTCTTAATACTACTAATATAATTGAATAAAAACCAGCGATAGCCAAAGCTATAACACCATTATTAATCCATTCTCTCATGCCTCTAAACCTTTTTATATTTTTACGCGAAAACTTCTGCGATGATGCTCAGTAAATCCATGCTTGGCAATAGCCGCTATATGTTCTTTTGTTCCATAGCCACTATTTTTTTGCCAGTTATATTGCGGATATTGAATATGCAACTTTTGCATTATACGATCCCTCGTGACCTTTGCAACAATTGATGCAGCTGCAATTGAAATTGATTTACTATCACCCTTGACTATGCTTTTAAAACGCCCATCAGAGAACTTCATATTGCCATCAACTAACACTACATCACTAGGCGCATTTAATGATGACTCAGCCTCTTGGCATGCCTTAATCGTTGCTTGCAAGATATTTATCTCATCTATTTCTTCGGGCGAGACAATACCAACTGCATATTGATAATTATCGACAATCTGATCGTACAACTGTACACGCTTCTTAATACCTATTTTTTTTGAATCATTAATTCCTTCGATAATATGATCTTGATCAACTATAACTGCTGCAGCGACAACAGGCCCAGCTAATGGCCCCCGGCCAGCTTCATCAATACCAGCAATAATTTTTCCTGCATACTGATTTTCAATATCTAGGTTCATTAATTATTCCTCATCATTTGTGTGCACGCAAGAGAAGCTATGGAAGCGGTTTCAGCACGCAATACGCTGTTTCCCAAACTGACAGTAGTTACCCGGCTACTATGCTGCAGCATAGTGATTTCCTCATCAGTAAACCCCCCTTCTGGACCAACCAATACCGCCACCTGATCATGCCATTTTTCTATATTCTTAATTAAAGCATCTTCATCAGCGCTTTCGCAAGCAAAAATAATCTGCCTTAATTCATCATGGCCTAATATCTTCTGCAGTTCTATTTCTGTTGTCAATTCGGCTGGTTTAAATCTTTCTGACTGCTGAGTAGATTGTAAGATAATTTTTTCTATACGCTCATGTGGTATTGTTTTTAACTGAGTTCTTTCTGAAATAACTGGTATAATCTTTGTTACTCCAAGCTGCACCGCCGCCTTCACCGCCTCAGAAAACCGATCTGGTTTTATAATACACATCGCTAATATAAGATTCTTTTCTTTAAGGGGCGCTCTTAAAAATTCAGTTATCTTAATAACTAGACAAGAACGCGAAACTTTTTCAATAATCGCTAAAAACTCACCATTTGATTCATTAAAAACACGCAAAGAATGTCCTACTTTTAAACGCATCACTGAATTAATATAGTGCAAATCAGCGCCCAAAAGAGATATCGATTGCTCTTCTTGCAATGATTCATTAAGATACACCCTAGTTAAATGTGAAAATTTCATAAAAATAATAATCATGGAAAAAAAGAATAATACCGATAATACTACACAGAATGAGGAGAAAACAAGTAAAAAAATACCCGAAGAATTTGGTGGACAAAAAGGACCAGAACCAACGCGCTATGGTGACTGGGAGAAAAATGGACGAGTTTCCGATTTTTAATTTACCTTGACATTGAGGTTGTATTAATATATCTATTTTTACAACCATTTAGGTTAAGTAAATTTAATTATTGAGAAAAACTATGATAGGATCTATATTTATAGTAGCTGCGACTACTATCCTTACAGGAAGAGTAACTTTTTCTGGGCTCAACACATTATACCCAGCAAATTCTGATAATGCCGCATTACAAGGTATATTTGGACTAGGATTGGCTTACTTTTTAGCGTCATCTGGATTAGCTTTGAAAGCTAATAGTTATTTATGGGACTATCTTGAACCAGAAGGAACTGAAACAATTCATAATAACTTGCACGATATTAAAGTAGCTGTGTTAGGATCACATGAAGTTGGGACAGTACCTCATGAAAGCGTTGATAGCTAATAAAACATATTCAAAAGTATATCGGCAAAAAGTACTCATGCGTAGCATGTACAACTTTTTGGCGGGCGAACTCAAAAAACCCCCTATATCTATTAAAGATATAGGGGGTTTTCTTATTAAAGATAAGCGCTTATATTAGAAGTTCACACGTACTTTAATTGTACCTTGATGACCAATACGCTTTTTCGCGAAATGTGCATCATAACCTAAACCATACTCCATCATCGAATACTCTGAAGTCAGGCTGAAACCAACATTATATGTTGTCTTCGATAATTCACCAGCTTTAGAAATTAATGGCTGAGTTGCACCATCAATACCCAATGAAGTTGAACCATCTTTGTTAATCACATCATGGTTAACAAATGCATGGATTTCAGGAGAAATCATCATACTACTTAGATAATAATTCTCACCTGTTAATCTTGCACCTAACACAACATCAAGCTTGTTTATAGGCTTAGTTACAACATACAAATTACCATTATTTGTGCTGCCACTTTGCTGATAGCCAGATGTATTTAGTCTTGAGTATCTCAGACCCATGATTGGTGTTAGCATACCCGCATCAGTCATGTGATTACAGCTCATCATGCTTTCAGCACTGAATGACATCGCATTATAGTCACTTTTAATAGTATCAAACTGATTCACACCACCAGTAACACCAGTCAACCTTTTCTCAGTTGTTCTTACTGAGTTAGTTGCAAAAGTTGCTACGGACTGAGCAGACCAACGATCATTTAATTGATGCTTACCATATAATGAGAAAGCTAACAAATCAATTTTTGATTCATCACCAGACTTACTGTTCTCATGGTCAATTTCTGAATGAGCAGCCGTAATAGCAGCACCAATAACCGTGTCTTGATTAACTTTGCTATCAAAACCAAAGCTTGCACCATATGTATCAGCTTTATAGCCTACCATAGCACCATCTTCTTTCTGTGTAGCAGTACCAATAAATGGAGTTGCCCACGCGCCATATCTTTCATCATCACCAGCGGCAACAAATGAATGCCCACCAGCAAGAGTGTTAAGACGTGTTGACATGCCAGAACTCACAGCCATTACAGTGTCGACTAATACTTCACTAACATCAGCAGGAGTCAAGCGCTCGATTGCTTCAAATGCATCATCAGTGAAACCACCATTACCATCAGTAAACTCAGATACGGTATTTAAGAAATTAGAAGCACCAGTACCCGCAACAGCATCACACATGGTTTCTAAATTATTCATGTCAGTGGTTGAAATACTTTCACTTAGGATCGCGATCGCTGCTGGAGTATTATCTTCTTGAGTGAAGTTTAACCCACCATTAGCACTAGTACCAGCTACCCATTTATTAAATATGTTATCGTTTGTTACTGTTACATTTGCAAGATTAAATCCTGGAACTGCAGCAGCACTTGACTCAATAACACTAATAGGCGCACTTGCAGCCACGTTTTTACCGCGTCTTGGCGTTGATTGATCGTTCAAAGTAACTGCCATTGTCGCACCAGCATCTACTGTTAATCCATTTGATGCAACTATTCTACCACTACTTAATACGCCAGCAGTATCTTTAACATCAACCATTAGCGTATTATCACCATTAATAGTAACAGCTCCGGTTGAAGTTACTGTCTTATCAAATAAATTCACATTTGAATCAGTTATCGCTACTGCACCAGCTAGTGTAGCAGATTTACTAAATTCAACTGCACCTTTGTTTAGAGCAATATCAGTTGCTGCTATAGATGTGCTTTCAACAACCACTTTATCAGCAGCATTACTTGAGAAATCAACTCTACTTAAAGCAGCGTTTGCACCCATATTTTGCTTTACAGTCGCTGAGCCAACAAATGACACAGCACCAGGACCATCAACTGCCGCATCAATCATACCAGCTAGTTTTGCTGTTTTAGTAGCAGATACAATAGCATTAGTTGCGTATAAATCAGTTACAGAAGCATTTTCTGCAAAAGTTACTTTCGCAAGGCTTGCACTAACAGCACCAATAGCACCCATTGTTAAACCATCTTTATTTAAAGTTAGTTCACCTTTGGTATCTGTTGCCGTTACAAAATTTGCACCATTTACATTTGCAGTACTAATTGTTGCATTCTTAGTATCATCTAATTGAACAGTAATTTGCTCACCTGTTGTTGTAATATCACCAGCAAATTCAGTTGAAGCTCTATTCAAAATCACTGTATGATTTACGCCCTCAGCACTATTATTCGTAAATTTACCAACATATTTTGCTGTGGTGTCGCTTAAAGTGAAATTAACATCATTCTCTGAAGTAAACCTATAGTTATCAGCCAATAGTTGCTTTGTAGTTGCAACTTTCACATCGCCACCGGCAAATTGAATTTCTGCTAGTGCATTACCTGTACCAACATTTGTTTTCATTTCTAATTCTGCGTTATTTACTAGTTTCAATGTACCTTCACTAGCATTAGCACCATTAATACCGTTTGTAGAAGTTACTTCCTTACTTACGCTCAGTACAGCGTTTTTGCCAAGAGTAATATCATCTGCTATTAATGCACTTTGTAAATCAACAGCACTACCATTATTTAATCTAAACGCTCTTAATGCCTTTGTATTTGGAGCATCAAATATATTTTTTGCATCGGTAGCAAAAATCACTTCACCATCACTTGAGTCATTAATAATTGCTTTAGCATATATATTAACACCATCTTCTAATGTTAAAGTATGATCTGAACCGGATATTAGTCCATTGTCTTTAATTTCGATAGATGCTAATTTTGCATCTGCGGTACCAATATTAGATTGAGCGCCCTCTCCGGCACCCACTAAAACTGTGTTTCGTGTGATTTGAACTGCACCAAACTCATTTGTTTGAGGAGTAATGCCACCAATTTTATATGACCCATCTGCTGCACTAGCTGTACCAAAATCTATGATTGCCTTTTCATTATGCACTTCAATAGAAGAAATGTTTGATCCAGCTGATAATAATACTGATGTGTCCTCACCAGCATTTGCATTAATTTTTAGTAAATCTAGAGCTTGCGTCGTTTCCGCAGCATTGCCAACCTGACCAAATTTAATAGTTCTTGGACCTGCTGTTGAAACATTATCTGTAATTTCAATAGAAGCTGGGTTTGTGTGAGGATCAATTGCAATTGCACCAGTTGTGAAGTCATTATCACCTCTTATTAACAATCCACCACCATTAGCACCAATTTTCATACCACCAACTGCTGTAGAACCAGCAAACTCTGCTGTTGCACCGCCAGTGATATTTGTTGTTGTTGCGTTAATATTCTGTTCAAAAGTAACTTTCTTTCCAGCTTCACCAGAAAGTGTTACGCTTGCTAATGCATTACCAGAACTACCAACTTCAACCTTAACGTTTGAATCACCTGCAAAAGTAACAAGGCCATCTGCTGTGCTTGAGGTAATATTACCACTTAAGATATTAGCACCATCTGCAAAAGAAAATCCTGCATCCTTAGCACTGATTGCCATGCCATTTGTTGTATAGTGATTACCCGCACTAATTGTTACTATATCTGCCTTAGATGTGATCGAACCAAATTTCTTCGAGTCAGTACCTATAAGTCCATTTATAGAACCTTTTGCACCAAATACAACTTGACCATTACCATCAGTATCCGCAACAAGATTACCCGTTAAGTTTGCTGCACCAGCAAACTGCAGAATTGCTGCATTATCTTTAAACGTAAAGCTATTGGCATAATTATTACTTGCAACAGTATTATTCATTTTAACAGTACCTGCGCCTTGTAGCTCAACAGCTTTTAATGCTGCACCTTGCTCACCAAAACTAGTAGCGCCGCCACCTAAATCTGAATTAGCGACAAATCTTACTGTACCAGCGCCATTAACATCTGTAGTAACTACGCCGTTTAGTACTTTTGTGTCATTGATAATTGCTGTTCCATCTGCTGTAAAATTAATCTTAGAATTTACTGCATTATCAAAAGTAACTGTACCAGAGCCAATTCTAACTTCACTTAACCTATTAGTAGAACCAATTGCATTACTCATCGTAGCAGAACCAGCAAAAGATAAAACACCTTTATCGACTGCTGTACCATCAACCTGTCCACCAGCATTTTTGTCATTTGGGATAATTGCTGTGCCAGATAAAGCCATATTCGTAGCAGTAAATCCTTCTGTGAAAGTTGCACTTGCACCATCATTTATAGTAATAGTATTCAATTTATTAGCATTACCTACTGTATTAAACGACACTTCTGAACCAGTATTCACAGTTAACGTACTTGCTGCAGAAGCATCACTTTCCACTGCACCAGTGAAAGTAGCATTACCATTAACTACCATGTTTGCACCAGCACCACCGCCTAAGGTAACAGTTCCAAGAGCCGAGAAATCACCAGCGGCTTGCGAAGCGCCATTAGCTCTCACGCCTTCAGATCCACCAAAAGTGATAGTTTTATTGTCTTGCACTGTCATCGTTGCTTTATCTGCATTACCTGTACCTGAATTAACTATAGATGCAACAGATGAAGTGTTAGCAGTAACAGTCACAGCACCACCAGAATTTACATCGTATGTTGCAACAGTAGCAATTTTTGTAGCATCACCGAATTGAACTCCTACTCCAGTGCCGTTTGGAATAGAAGCAAATGAGTCACCTGCTACCCAAGGAGTGCTAGCACCAGTACTATCTAATGTCACTGCACCGTCGACAATAGTCACCGGGCTTCCTGTCCCCACATATTGTGCAGCCTCTGCAGCACTACCCGCTGCAATCATTGCCAAAGCCGAAGCTGTAGCCATAATTTTTTTAAATTTTCTTTGTTCTGCCATAATTTTAAATCACCTACTTTTTTTGTTATGGTTAACGTTAAACTAAGATTCCAAAACCATTTGAAATCAAAAAATGTCTTGACTTTATTTAAATGATAATCAACAAGTGAAAAACGCTTAAAGCAAGCCAATTACCAATTGAGTATATACGTATCGGCGATTTATTAGCAAGTAAGTATCAGGAATAAGGCTCAGTTCTTAGTGACAAGATGCAAGAAAGACACAAACTAAGCCTTATTTATATAAATAAAAAATGTGGCTATATTTCTATAAACCACATTTTGTATTTGATTGAATAAACTATAAAAAAAAATTTATTCTTGGGGTGAGAAGTCTATTTCCCCAACAGGTGACTCAATAAACAATGTATTATGCAGATAATCAGAAGGCGTGCTATCTAAATCATCCATAATATCATTATCACTAACATCCCAAGGATCTAGGGTTAAAGGTTTACCAAACTTTTTATATGCTGATGTAAGTTTTTGATCTATGCGCTCATGCTCATTAAGTAAAAGATGATCCCCTAATACATCATCCCAGTTTTCAATAAATTCATGTAATTTTTTTCGATTTTGTAACATCTCATTATCTTCATAAGGAAAATGCAACTCAGACCAATGATCATCTTTTGCATAAGGTAAAATTTGCTGTATTAATGAAGAATTTGCATCAATCACAAAGACCTTAAAAAATGATTTTAAATTTTGATTAAAACCTTGTAGATATTCATCATAATATTTTGTCATTTCAATCTGGTAAGCATAATTTTCATCGTTTCCAAACTGAAAACTTAACTTACATCTATTCATCTCTGCACGAGCTTCCAAGCCTCTTTTTATACATTGCATTTTCTGATTATTTTCGGCTAAATTAGTATAATTAATCTCTTTAACTACATGCTCTAAAATACCACCTATATTTTCTTGTTTTATTATGTGACTCAGCTCTCCAATCAGAACTTTAGCAGTAGATTCAGCCATTATTTTATCTGTTTGTTGCAAAGATTTGTTCACAACTTTCTTAAGTTCATTACAAATTATTGGATCCTGACATTGGAAAGGATCATTCATCATCTTGGAACAAGTTTGAACTACACTACCTCTAAAATCTTTGTTTAACTTAACAAATTTATTTAATGTTTCCGAGTCAGAGTATCGGCTTTTTAAACATTCTTCAACACATTCTTGCGCTTTTTGCTGATACTCAGTTTGAATATTATTAACTTTTTCACGTTGCAGCACAAACTCAGTATCTCGAAACCCAAAATATATTCGCTGCAATAAAGGACGGTAAAATTTTACTGTGTCTGGCGCGAACAAACATTTTGCAAATATGTTATCTATTCCTTTTAAAATATTTATAAGCCTCTCTCTTGCATGATAAGTTACATTGATCCTCTCATCTAACTGTTCATTATTAGGCTTATACTTAAATCCAAGGCATATCTTGCTATTTATACCAACCCTATCATCAATTTTCTTATATACTGAATCATAAGTTTGTTGCAAAATACTCTCCCAATCAAATGTATCTAATAATTGTTTGGAATCTAATTCTTTAGCATAATTGTAATACTCATTGGCAATTTTTGGATCTATACGACTTAAAACTTCGTCAATTTCTTTAATTTTTGATTGATGATATTGAACAATGCTTCCATTTGATAAAATCACTAAACCTACTATATTTACAAACTGCGCATCTGCAGAATATATCATTGGTTGTAATGCTTTAGTTAATTTATAGACATTATCTATATTGTTAAAATTAACCACTGGGTGCTCTGACAGTAATTTTAAGAACTTATCTACCTGATCTTTATCAAGATTATTATTTTCTATTTGTTCTAATAGTTTTTCAGTATTATAGTTTATTTTATATCGAAAATCTTCTTGAGTCTGCGCACTGATAATTTTTGATAAATTATTTTTTTCATCAGTTGAAACAGACAAATCTGGTAAAATACTATCTTTTTTTTCTGTTAAAACGAGCCAATCAGATAATAATTGTTTTTCTGGCACTAAATATAAATTATCATCACAATTAATTTGTCTAATATCAAAGCATCCGGAATCACAAGTTACAACCACATTATCCCCCTCTTGTGCATTTTCTATGATTTTTTCTATTTTGCTTTTTTGCGCTTTAGATAAATTTGCAAAATGATGATCCATTAAAACTATTGGTGGCACTGTGGTAAAATCACCTTGCTCATCATGCATTGATAATGATTTAAATTTTTTATTATGAAAAGGATTAATATCCACCTGATTAATTAGTTTTTTTAAATCAAAGCCATTTTCAAGCAACTTGAAGGCAATTGATGGGTTAATTTCCAACGCCCTTTCTGATTCTTCAATGCCAGGTAATTTATTAAATATGTTTAATGCCGTACGGTGCAGAATATAATATTTCACATCCCTTACAGTAATATCTGAGTTACCAATCACCTCAAGCCTGTTAAGTAGCTCAGGATTATAAAATGATTTACTTAATGAACACAAACCATTTTCTGGGTTGAGATTTGGCTTTTTCAGGCAGTTATATACTAAAGAAATATTCTCCATCTCTATATTGTCAATAATGCTATCAACATACTCTTTCTGAGACGGGACAAGAGTTGTTGGAATGATTTTACCTATTTCTTTATTGAATTTTTCTTCCAGTTTTTTATGCGCAGACATCTGTAATCTAGTTATAGATCTCATAGTCTTCCACACAGACGGAGAAACGTCAGATGTGTCTGTAAATTTTTCTTTACTCATACAATTAATGCTTTTAATAAAATTAAAAAAGCACCGTATAACACCCATTAACAAATGTCAATCTTTTAATAACTTTGTAATAAACTAAGTTCCACTTACAAAAAATATTTTTATTCGGTTTTAATTTAATTTACTATATCTAGGGTTTTTATTCACACCAAAATGCATGTCGAGAAGCTTTACCATGTCACGGTCACGTATGAATGAAGATGCACGGCCAGTAACAATACCTACTAAGTTTTTTGCTCCTCTAGTAGCAACGGTAATGAGATTTCTCCCTGCTGGACTGTGATAGCCTGTTTTGAGGCCTTCTGCGCCTGGATAAGTTGCAGCCACTGGATTATGACCATGTATCTTCTTGCCTTTATAAATAAAGCTAGTTTTATTTAATAGCTTATAATATTGTGGAAAATCACGTTTAATCGCAATGGAAAGCTTGGCCAGGTCAACAGCTGTGCTATATTGCTTGGGATCATGCCAGCCAGAAGCATTAGTAAAGCGGGTATTATTCATCCCTAATTGCTTGGCTTTTATTGTCATCAAGCGAGCAAACTTTTTTTCTGAACCAGCAATATTTTCAGCCACTACAATTGCTACGTCATTGGCTGACTTAATTGACAATGCAAATATTGCATCTCGCACGGAAATACGCTCTCCTTTCTTTACATAAAGCTTACAAGGCCTAGCTTTTGTAGCATTTTTCGAAACACGAAACTTTTGACGCATCTTAATCTTACCCGATTTTAAAGCTTCAAAAGTGAGGTAAAGAGTCATGACTTTAGTCAAAGAAGCCGGATATACTTTTTTCTTAGCATTACGAGAATGTAAAATCTTACCCGACTTTCCATCAACAATTAAGCTAGCTTTGGTTGGGATTTTATATATTACTTTTGATTTTTTATTAGCTGCAAGGCCTGAGCCAGACAAGCCTGCAACAATAATCATCAATAATAAGCAACAAATTTTTCTAAACACAAGTTAATCTTTACCTGGCAAATATTTATAAATTTATAATAACATTTCTCTACTGTAAAAATCAATTTTTTATTTATCTCAACGTAAATTTAATTCACTATGTGGTCAAATTTCTTTATCTTTCAGAGAAGGAAGATGTTACTGATTTATGTATTGGTTTTAATAAATATGAGATAATAGACTTGCTACCTGTTACAATATCAACTTGTGCTACCATCCCAGGTCTGATAATATTCTTAGTCTTATCATTACCTAAATAGTTTTTTTCAACTGATACTCTACCTAAGTAAAATCTTCGCCCCTCATCATTTTCAAACGCTGATGCTGAAATATAAGATAATTTACCTTTTAAAGTACCATATCTTGAATAATCATAGGTACTAATTTTAATATTTGCATCCTGGCCTACACTCAAATACCCAATATCTTTTGGATTAATTTGCGCTTCAACAAGTAGTTCACTGCCCATTGGTACTATCTCAGCAATCACCCTACCTGACTCAATAACACCACCTATAGTGTTAATATTTAATACTTTAATATACCCATCCAGTGGAGCCGTAATTTCTAAGCGATTTACCATATCACTGTATTTATCTATACTTTCTTTTGTTTGCGAAAGAATAGTATCAACTTGAGTTAATTCAGAATGTGACTTATCAATAAATTTGGAATTTAATGAGTCTAATCTATTTTGGTACTCCGCCAAAGCACCACGAGCCTCTTCTATTTTTGATTCGTTTTCTTGTTTTTGACCATTAATAAAATTCAACTGTTTTTGGATTTGTAAAAATTTAAATTTACTCAAATGACCTTGTTTATAAAGCTTTTCTTTTAAATCTTTTTCTTCAATTGTTAAACGTAAATTCTCAATAGCTGTCTTCTGTTTTTCCTGCAAGCCTTCAATTAAAGATTTTTTTTGATTGATTTGGTCCTCAATAATTTCATGCTCATCTTCCTTAGCCTGTATAGTGCTATTATAAGCATTCATCTGCTCACGCATCAAACGTTTATCCTCTAAAGAAGCAGAATCTATATTAAATTCAGGTTTTGTATTATTAATAAAAGATCTTAGTCTAATCGCCCTATATTCTAGAGCTTTACGCTTTGACTCGAGTGACTCTAGGTCATTCTTAACAGATGAACCTTCTAGCACCAGTAATACGTCACCCTTTTTTACTAAATCCCCTTCTTTTACTTTAATTTCTGAAATAATTCCACCCTCTAGATGCTGTATTGATTGCATATTAGTGCTTGGTATTATATTACCATTTGCGACAGAAACTTCTTCTATTTTTGTAAAGCTTGCCCATATTATTAATAATATGATTGCTGCGCTTATTATAAATAAAGTACTCCTAATTAAGTATGGAGCTGACTTTTCTTCCAGAAGAGCAGATTGCGATAAATATCTCAATTGATCTATTTTTGAACCAGAGTCCTTTTTATTATTTCCAAACATTATTTTTGACCATATTTATTTAAAAAATCACTTGCACCCATTATTGTAGGCTGTTTATTTAAATTCAGAACAATAATTCGATCTGCTAATTTTAAACAATCATCCCTTTGACTAACAAAAAACACTGTTTTTTTGCGCTCTTTGCACTGAGCAATTGTTCTTCTGTAAGCTTCACCTAGTTTTTCACTTAATGCTGAATTAGGCAACTCGTCTAATAAAAGAAGATTACTATCTTTAATTAATACACGAGCAAAGTTTAAAGCATGCATAAAACTATTATTTAACGAAGGATTATTACCATAAATTTTTGTGTTGATTCCATCTGGTAGTTGATCTATTTCATCATTCGCTGTTGAATCAACAAGTGCTTTATTTAGTTGATCCGCGCTTGCTAAAGGATTTACTAACATAATATTTTCTTTAATTGAACCTTCAAAAAAATTAGCAGCTTGGGGCATATATGCGATGTAATTTCTAAGCTCCATGGGGTCAGCTTGTTTAATATTCTGATCATCAATTTTAATTGTGCCAGTTTGCGGTTTATAAAGACCGTTAATTATTTTGAGTAACGAACTTTTACCAGCTCCATTCACGCCAGTGATCGCAATTACTTCTCCCGGTTTGACATCTATGTCTAGGCCAACAAAAAGCGGCTCTGTTTCAACACTATATCTTAAACCAATATTAGTAAGGGTTACATGACCATTCATTTTTTCGATTGGTCTTTTTAAAATTGATGACTTTTTTTCAACTTCAATATTCATTAAGCGATTAATTTGAGCAACACTATTTTTTAGTTGCTCAAGTCTTGGCAGCATTGAGCATAAAGTCTGCATAGGGCCCAAAACACGCCATATTAAAAGCATAGTTGCTACTAGTGCACCTACTGTGATTGTACCACTCCAAATTAGCTGAACACCAAATGTAATAACCGCCACACCAGATAGCATGGATACCGCATGTGCAAAGTTTTCTGTTATCACTGCAATGAAATTAGCATCAAAGCTCTTTAATACTGCATCACTTACTTTTTCTTTGTATTTCACCCACCAGCTTTTCGCCATACCGTTATGATGCAAAGAATGAAGTTTAATAAAAGTTTCCATTGCATGATGTTGTCTTGCAGAACCTGATCTTGCACTAGCACGCATCACGACTCGAACGCGAGATTGGTAAAGAAATAGAAGTAAAGCAAAAACTGTTGCTACTATTACTGGGATAAACACTAATGGCCCAGAAATAAACCAGATAGCCATCAATAGTATAATTGTAAATGGTAATTCAATTATTACCGAAAATAATGGGCCAGTAAAGAACTGTCTAATCGATTCAAACGACTTAATCCGTGATATTTGCGAAGAAATTGAAGCCCCTTCAGTAAAAGAAGCGCGCATTAACATTAACTTTTCAAAAATTGCGTTACTAACAATATTATCTAATCTCACACCCATCCACACAACCGCATTTAAACGTA
Organism: Rickettsiaceae bacterium; assembly: GCA_049739405.1. Lineage (GTDB taxonomy): Bacteria > Pseudomonadota > Alphaproteobacteria > Rickettsiales > Rickettsiaceae > Megaera_A. Next base: position 2,677 of record JBMGNO010000006.1, on the reverse strand, counting down.
ATATTCGTAAAAAACCTTCGGTCGTAATAGCTATCATTACACCAACTACTATAGCCCATAGATTATCAGTTGATCCAGAACCAATCACACGATCATAAACTGACATAATAAATAATGGCATTGATAATGCAAAAATATTAATGAATATGCTCGCTAAAACCACTTTTTTTAGTATTGGCCTAAATTTTGCAAATACTGTATCAAACCAGGTAAGGCCAGCTGCCTTTTTCGTTTGCATATTTTCTTCTATCTGCTCATCACTCATTTTTTCAAAGAAATAAACACTTCCTTGCATCGATTGGCACTCAAGCTCTATCACATTCTTTGTTTTACCATTAAACAATACTATAGTATCTTCTTTTTTAGATAATAAAATTAGTGGTTCATCTGAACTAGAGTCTGGAATGTATAAACAAGGCATTAATCGGTCATCGATATCTTCCAGATCAATTTGCATATCATGACTAACATAACCTAAATTAGCCATAGTATTTAATATATCCAGCAAATCTATCTCTCTTCCTTGCGTATAAGGAAGAGATTCAAAAAGATTTTTATTATTTCCATGCCAATGAAATGCCGTTACTAGCATGGCTAAAGCATTAGCATATGCATGCCCTTCAGCACTCATCGAAGGAATAAGGTCGTGCATATCAAACAGCTTCATAAATGATTCCACTTGCTGTTTATCAATATGCTCTCTTTCACATTTATCTAGGAATATATCTGTACTCATATCTTCAGCTCTTTATATGATTTAACTTCAAAGATATTATCACTATCTTCTTGCGTAATCTCCGTTAAACTTCCCTCTTTTAAAGCGTAATGCTTTGATGCTAATTGAGAAATTCTCTTATCCTCAGTTAGCATAATTATAGTAACTTTACCCTTTAGCATTTCTAATAGTTTGATCAAGCACTCATACCCTGCTTTATCTAGACCTTTATCTGCATTATTAAATAAAATAATTTTTGGATTATTTAATAGAACTCTAGTAATAGCAATTTTTTGTTTAACCCCAGGCGCAACCGTATCAACAAAACCATCATTGATTTTTGTTCGGTAACCATGTGGCAATGAAGACACTTCATGATCTAGATGCAATAATTTTGCAATGCTCATCGCTTTATCTTCCTTTGTGTCATCAAACGCTGTCATGTTTTCAATAATCGTTCCTTGAAAAATAACATTATCAGGCTCAATTAAACCAACATGTCTTACTAACTCTTCGGAAGTTAGGCAATCAGCTTGTATTCCATCTATCGTAATGCTTCCACTTGATGGTTGCATTATACCCGCCATAAGCTTTAATAATGTTGATTTTCCAGAATTATTTGGACCATGAATACCAATGACGTCTGGTGTTTTTGCTATTAAGCTTAAGTTATTAAATAACTGTCTATCCCCATATTCAAAATTTATATTTTCAATTACTAAATCACCTAACTGATCTTGATGACTAAGATCTGGATCTCTTTTCATTTGTGATATTGAGAATAATTCATCAGCTTTTTCATTTGCAATTTTATAATCTTGGTATTGTGTCCATAAAAATAATGATTTACTAATAGGTTGTATTAATCGGCCAGATAATAAAACAATTGCAATTAAAGCTCCTGTTGTTAAATTTTGATCAATCACCATTGGGGCACCAAAAGCAACAACAGCTACTATCATAACCTCGTTGAATAAACTACTAAAAGCACTCCCTTTTGTACTTGCTATCGACACATCGTAACTGCTTAATGTTGATTTTTCTTCTAAACGCTCAAATCTTCTTTGAAATATATGCTCTAAACCATAAGATTTTATCGAATGAATACCCTGCAGTGATTCAATCATAAAATTATATTTTTCATCGTCATTTTGGTCTTGATCCTTTAAAGCTCTAACTAGTTTTTTACCCGAACGCCAGCTAATAAAACAAAATATAGATATCAAAATTATTGGCACTAGAACCAAAGGTCCCGCAATGTACCAAATTAGGCATAAGAATATTAACGCAAATGGTATATCCACCATCGACACTAAAGACTGACCACTATAAAAATCCTTCATTTTTGTAAAAGAATTTAAATTTTGCATTTGTTTGCCAGTCCCCTCTTGTTTTATTTTTATAGGATCAGCATTAATGTATTTTCTAGTAGCATTAGCATCTAATGTATACTCATACATCATACCCGCCCAGCCAGTAGCATAAGACCTAATAATACGTATAACGGACTCAAGACAAATTGCACCACACACAACTAAAGACAATATAACAAGGGTATCATAACTGTAGTTAATCATGATTCTGTCATATACTTGTAATACCATAATTGGCAATGCCAAAGATAATAGATTTGCTGCAAAACTTGCTATTATAAGCTCTGTTTTATTTAATCGAAACTTACATTCAGGGTCATTTAGCTGATGCTTACCTATTAAATCCATTGCACTTAATCCTCAATATTACTAATATTTAATTATAGTGTGGATTACATAAATATTACAGTATTAGAATGTTACTAAGACGAAAATGACATTAATAAAAAATTTTAAAGTGACTATTTTGACGCTAATTTGTTATTTAAAAAGCTCATCTGATTCATTAAATATGATTTAAACTTTAACTGGCATAACAACAAATTGGCTTTGTAAACCTGAAGCTAATTTAATTAAAATTGGCGAATTA
>JBMGNO010000005.1:0-41072 GCA_049739405.1 Rickettsiaceae bacterium | reverse complement strand
AGAAATAAAATAGTTTTCAACTACATTAAGCTTTAGCACCCCTTTGTTATATTTTAAGCTAATTTTTTCAAATAAAGATGTTGCATATAGCCTTTTAACTGCCTTACTTTTTTCTGCTTCAGTATAGTCATCACCAGCATCAATGCCTAGATATTCTTGAATCGTAGATTTTTCAACTCTATCATTACCAGAAATAATAATTTTATCTACTCTATCAGCCAGGGAGCTAGCAGCTAATAAATTCACAAATAACAATAAAACAATTTTCGATATTTTACTCACCACAAATTTCTCTTTAATTTTACTAACAAAATAATCAACGTATAATTTGTATATCAATTAGAAACTGATTACAACAGAAATTTTATTTATCAACTACAAAACCTGTATTCTATTTCTAAAGAGTAAAAATATAATAATAATTCATGGATTATTGATTGATTCAAAACATCTTCTTTGTTATAGTTTAACCCTATATAATATAAACTAATAAGTGATACGCTATTTTTATGAACGAGATATTCTATAATGTTTTACCCATTTTCGTGATTGCTCTCTTGGGGAGCGTCATTAGAAGAAAATGGCTGACATCTGATGAATTCTGGCGTAGTTTAGAGAAATTATCATTTTACATACTATATCCTACTGTATTATTTGAACATAGCTCTAAAATAGACTTATCATCATCAAACTTTTTTAATTTGATTATTGGACTGATTGTTGCAAATTTAGCAATATGTCTTGGTTTAGTAATATATCAATATCGGTATAATTTTGATAAAGTGCAGTTTACTACTGTTTTTCAAGGAGCAACTCGCTATAATAGCTATATATTCTTTGCAGTAGGGGCCGCCTTATTTGGCGATGATGGTTTAACTATACTTGCTTCTATTTCTCCCTATCTTTTAATACTTACTAACATCACATCTATCACTGTTTTCTGCGCTTATTTACCAAAAAATGATTCATTATCAGTAAGTAAGGCCATTATTTTATTAGTAAAATCCATCACGATCAACCCATTTATTTTAGCCAGTTTGCTTGGCTTTATGTGCAGCTATCTTAAAATTGAATTAAATAATGGAATGTTTAATACTGTTAAAACGCTCTCAGATTCTGCTTTTGCTATTGGCATGCTGATTGTTGGCGCTAGCATCAAAATAAAAGTGAGTCCATTATATTTGAATCAAGTAATGTACACCAGTCTAGTGAAGTTGGTTATACTTCCTATTACAACTTATATTATTCTTACCATGATGTCCGTCACTGGCTTAGAAAAATCAGTTGGAATATTAATAAGTTGCTTGCCATGCGCTAGCTCATCTTATATCTTATCACGCCAACTTGGCGGAGACCCAGATACCATGTCTTCAACAATAACTTTCTCAACTATTTTTTCTATCTTGTCAATATCACTAATGGTGTGTATCTTAATATAGTATCAAAAAAACTATAAAGATAATATTACTATGAGCGATCAAAATAATTCCGACTATTTAAAAGCATTAAACTACCATCAAAATGGCAAGCCTGGCAAAATATCCATCAAACCAACTAAGCCACTAACGACTCAGCATGACTTGGCGCTCGCCTACTCTCCTGGTGTTGCTGCTCCTTGTCTAGAAATTGCTAAGAATACTGATGATATATATAAATACACTGCCCGTGGTAATACTGTGGCCGTCATTTCTAATGGCACAGCAGTTCTTGGACTCGGCGCAATTGGAGCAGCAGCTTCCAAGCCTGTTATGGAAGGAAAATCAGTGTTATTTAAAAAATTTGCTGATATTGACAGCGTTGATATTGAAGTAGACACAACAGACCCCGATAGTTTTATCAATGTTGTCAAACATTTAGGGTATAGCTGGGGTGGAATTAACCTAGAAGATATCAAGGCACCCGAATGCTTTGTAATCGAAGAAAAGCTTAAAGCTCTAATGGACATACCAGTATTTCATGATGATCAACACGGAACTGCAATTATCACCGCAGCTGGACTTATCAACGCCACTTACTTAACAAATCGCAAAATGGAAGAGGTGAAAATTGTTGTTAATGGCGCCGGGGCTGCCGCAATTTCTTGCATCAAACTCATTATTGCCCTTGGAGCAAAGCCCGCTAATATTGTGCTATGCGACTCAAGAGGAGTTATTTATAAAGGCCGCACGGAAGGAATGAATAAATGGAAAGAAGAGCGAGCTATTACAACAGATGCAAGATCGCTCCAAGACGCAATTAAAGGCGCAGATGTATTTTTAGGGCTATCTGTTAAAGGGGCAGTTTCCAAAGAGATGGTTCAATCAATGGCTGCTTCGCCTATTATATTCGCCATGGCAAACCCAGACCCTGAAATAACTCCAGAGGATATTAAATCAGTTAGGGATGATGCAATTATTGCTACTGGACGCTCAGATTATAATAATCAGGTTAATAACGTCATGGGTTTTCCTTATATATTCCGTGGTGCTTTGGACGTCCGCGCTACATGTATTAATGAAGAAATGAAAATGGCTGCTGCAAAAGCCCTGGCAGACTTAGCCAGAAAACCAGTCCCTGTTGAGGTTGCAAGGGCCTATGGTGGAAAGCAAAAAACCTTTGGGCCTGATTATATAATACCAGTACCATTTGACCCGCGTTTAATCAGTACCATCCCAGCTTACGTTGCACAGGCTGCCATAGATTCCGGCGTTGCAAAAATTAACTTGGATATAAAAGAATATAAAAAATCTTTAACTAGCCGCCTAAATCCAACATCCTCATATATGCACTCTTTATACGATAAAATTCATAACTCCCCAGAAAAAACAATTATATTTGCAGAAGGCGAGGAAGAGGAAACTATTAAGGCTGCAATGATGGTGCGTGACGAAAAATACGGTAATCCTGTTATAGTTGGACGAGTAGAGCGTATTGAAAAACTAGTATCTGAGATGGGCTGTGATTATAACCTTAATAACATTAAGATTATGAACGCCGCGCTTACCCCTGATCTTGAAAAATATATTGATTATTTATACAATAGGCTTCAAAGAAAAGGGTTCCTATACCGTGACTGCGCCAGAATGGTTAAAACCGATAAGAATATTTTTACAGCATGTATGTTAGCTTGCGGTGATGGTGACGCTATGATCACCGGCCTTACAAAGAGCTTTTGTGACAATCTTCAAGATATTCAAAAAGTTATTGATGCTAAAGCAAATAAACGAATTATGGGTTATTCCATCATTCTCTCAGAAAAACAAAATTTAATTATTGCTGATAACTCAATTTGCAAGAACCCAAACGCAGAAGAACTAGCTGCCATTACTATTCAGTCAGCCGATATAGCGAAAATGATGGGCCTTGAGCCTAAAATAGCCCTAGTCTCTTGCAATAATTTTGGTAATTCTCATAATCAAGAGAATCAAAAAGTGCAACGCGCTGTTAGTATATTGGATAATATGAATCTAGACTTTGCTTACGAAGGAGAAATAACTGCAGAAGTAGCGCTTGATAAAAATAAACAATATCTATACCCATTCTCAAGGCTAAAGGGTAGCGCTAATGTTTTAGTGATGCCGGATTTGAACTCCGCGGCAATCTCCACTGACCTATTGGAAACATTATCTGAAGGAGTTTCTATCGGACCAATTTTAAATGGTTTTGAGCATGCTGCACAAATTATTCCAAACGGCTCGTCTGCAACAGATATATTACAAATTTCAGCATTTGCAATTATAAACGCTATTAATAATACTTAATACGATGGTACACTGTAAATATAACAATTTATAGTGTACCATTATCATGAGTATTGCGATTAGTTTTACCCTAGAAAATGTCGAAAATTATCTAAAACAACAGAAATCCAAAGAACAAAAAAAGGCTACAAGACACCTGGAAGACTTATTATATTTTCAACCTGAAATTCCAGACGAAGGCATTAAAAGCCAGATAGAAAAAGATTTTAAACGAGAAATAAACTTATATGTTCAACAAGATGGTGATTTAAAAGATCTGAAGGCCGAAAAATTAAGCGCAGATAAAGATTTAAAATTTGATCAAATTGTAAACGCTATAAAAAGCTACGGCCTTTCAAGTAAGCAAGCGATGGCTATTGCATCAACCGCTCATCAGGGCTCAATTTCAGGAGGATTAACTGGATTTAGTGGTGCTCTTGGAAATTTATATGCAAGTATTCCGCTTGAAGACATGGATAGATTACTAATGACAACTATGAACAGGAATGGCAATCTATCTAAAATGACCCTAAATAAGGATAGTTCCGTTTCCCATAGCGGCGCGCAAAGAATCACCTTTGATTGCCCAAAGGGAGAATACGAAGATCCTGTAAAAAAATTTGTACATACTGAATATCGTTCAAAAGATTATTTAACTGCCAACATTACCATGCGCGTTGAAAAAAATGGAAAATACACAATGGCATTTGACCTGGCAGCAACAGGCCCTTATAGCACTATGTTAGTCAAAGAATTCAGCTCAATACCTCACAAAAAAACTAAAACTCTAGAACAAATTGATAATGAATATCAACAGTTTAATGACCTAGGAGAATTTAGTAAGGCAGCGCAAACTAAATATGAACAAAAACTCGAGGATGTTGTTCAAAAAGAGACTCAGAAGTCTAAACCAAATAATAACTTACTAAAAAAATTATCTAAACTAAAAACAGCCCACAAAATATTAGAAAAAAAATCATTAAAAATTAAACCTAATGATAGAAAAACATCTCTTCAAACTACTAAAATCATTGCCGAAAAAATTGTTAGGCAAGTAGATAATACGATAATAAAACAAAGCTCCTCTGATTTATTAACACCTAATTATAAACAAAAAATCGCTAAACAAATATCAGATTCCTGCAATAAATTAAAATTATTTCACCCAGAAAAACTTCAAATTATGACTTCAAAAATTATTGAAGTAAGAATAAAGCATCATGAAAAACAAATAGCAAGGCAAAACCAAAAAGGGTTTATTAATTACTTATCAAAACAAATTCATGAAATATGGGATAGTTTAAAGCAAAAATCACCATTTTCAAATAAGGAAGCCAAGTACTTCAACGAAGTGCTTGGTAATTTAAATGATGTGAAAAAATATCCCTTACAATCAAAACACACTGAAAGAAAAGCAGTTGGCAAACATACTACAACACTTTCTCAAACATCAGTCTCTTCAGATGATAGGGCTAAAGAATAAATGGCCTATATGCAACAGATATTTACCGAAAAAAACTATATGGCTACAAATTATAATAAAAATATTCAACAACGTAGTAAACTTTCAAATAACATCACTATAAAAATATAAATATTATGGCAACAGAAAATACAACAAAATCCGTCAGCTTTACCATGAAAGAAGCTGATCAGCACATTGCCGCAAATAGCTCGGTAGCATTAGAAGAAGCTCTACCATTTTTTAAACCGCACAAAAATTCAGACAAAGAGAATAAAAATTTAGTAGATGATATAAATCGATTAGGCAAGTTATATATTGAAAAAGATGGAGGACTAAAAGACTTTAAAGAACAAGCTAAGCAAGAGCAAAATATTGATAAACTTGAAGCTGAGCACATCACTGCGCAATTTAAAAAATACGGGTTATCAGATCAACAAGCCGAAGCCATCAGCTCTACTTGCTACCAAAAATCAATTGGGGGAAGTTCATTCATAGATAATGCTTTTAGCCAAATAGTGATGAGCTCTGAGGCAGAACAGAGTCATGAATTGTTAAAAAATAAAATGAATAGGAATAGCGTTTTTTCGAAGATGTCCGTTAATGATGATGGCTCTGTTACACTCACCGGAGGGCAAAAATATACGTTCGACTGCCCAGAAGATAGATATGATGGCATAATTAAACAGCAATTACATACGGAATTAACCTCAAAAGATTATATAACACTAACCATCTCTATGCGTGTTGAAAAAGATGGTACCTATGAGACTAACTTTGATATGGCCGGAACTGGAAAAATGAGCGATCAGATACTTGATCAATTTTCTAGTATAGAGACAAAACAAACGTCAAAAACTTTGGAAGAAATGGATCAAAAATATTTAGACTTACTTGATGCTGGTGATCTCAATAAAGCCACAAAAGATGAATATAAAAAAGCCGTCCTTGAAAACATCACAACAGAAATGAATAAAGAACAACCTGATATGGGGGTTATCGAAAAACTAAATGACTTAAAATATGGGCGTGAAGTTCTAGATAGTAATATTTTCAACGTTCAAAAGCAAGAACAAAACATAGCACCTTATTTCGAAAAAGACCCTCTATGCTATACCAGATCTATTATTGAAACTATTGTTAATAATGTAGATAATGATATAAAAAAACTAAACTTACAACCAAATGAAATTACTGATGATCTAAAGCAAGGGTTTATTAGTTCAAATACTGAAAAGTTAAATCGCTTTTTAAAAGTCCCAGAAGAAAAACTAGAGGTCTTAGTAACAAAAATATCCGAGGCTCGTCTGGAGCATCATGTGCACAATATTGAGAAAAAGAATAAAATGGGTTTTATTGCCAAAGCTACTGCTATAGTAAAAGAGAAAGCGCAGAAATTATTTCAACCCTTTAAATATAAAACTAGCGTTAACAAAAGGGAAGTAAAGGAGTTTGCTAAGCAACTTGGGGAGGCTTTAAAAAGCATAAAAAGCGATAGCATCAAAGTAAGTGACTCAACGCCAGTTAGTAATAAACCTAAATCAAACATGGGCCGTTAAGGAGTTACCTTATAAGCTACAAAGTTAGAATTTAACCAATTTTGTTTGCCATAAAGTAATTCTTGTTTAGTAGATTGATCGATAACGTTGCCACCGCTTGCTTTTAGAATAGCATGCCCTGCTGCGATGTCCCACTCGCTCGTAGCACTAAATTTGGGGTACATATCCGCTATTTTTTCAGCAACTATGCATAGCTTATAAGAACTTGATAATTTTATTATATGCTCAATATTATTATTTAATAAAAATTCTTGCGTTTTATCGTTAAAATTATTTTTACTAACAGTTGCAGTTAATCCTGTTTTATGAAAAGATTGGTTTTTATTCAACAACTCACCATTTTGTTCAATTACTAACTTCATACTAGCATTTGTATAATATATTTTGCGAGTCACTGGCAGATATATGAAGCCGTATTTAGCCTTTTGATTTTCGATAAGAGCAATATTCACTGTAAAAATATCCTCACCCTTAATATACCCTTTTGTTCCATCTATAGGGTCAATTAACCAAAATTTATCGGCTTCTAAGCCCTGATTTGGTAATTTTTCTTCACAAATAACTGGTATAGCTGTCGTTATATTCTTAAGGCCTTCAAAAATATAATCGCTAACTGCAATATCTGCATTTGTTACAGAAGAACCATCCGTTTTTTGTTGAACCTTAAGGCCTTGATTCCGCATTTGAATTGATATATCACCAGCTTCAATAATGATATTTTTGATTTGATCGATTATTTTCTGGTTCATCCAAGTAGCCCTATTGATTTAGTTTTGCATTGAACGTATTTATTAATAAATATGCTACTGTCATTGGCCCAACACCACCTGGAACCGGAGTAATATGCGCCACATTGCTCCTTACATTTTCAAAATCTACATCACCAACTAATTTATGTTTATCACCAAATTTAATTTTTGAAATACCTACATCAATAACTATAGCATGCTTAGAAAAATAGTCTTTTGTTAGATATTGTGGCCTACCAATTGCTGAAATAACAATATCTGCTTGCTTTGTCAATGACTGTAAATTCTTGGTTTTTGAGTGACAAATAGTTATCGTACAATCTTCTTTGAGTAACAAAGCTGCTAAAGGGCGGCCTACTATACTAGAGCGACCAATCATCACCACTTGCTTACCAGATAAATTATTAACACATGATTTTATTAGCCTCAAACAACCAAGTGCAGTACATGGAACAAAATTATTATTCTCAGGACTGTATAGCTTCCCTACATTCAATGGATGAAAACCATCAACATCTTTATTAGGGTTTATTGTATTAATAACTTTGTTTTTGTCAATATGATCTGGGATCGGTAGCTGAACTATAATACCAGAAACTTCTGCGTCATTATTCAACAGCTGGATTTGTTCGAGCAGCTCCTCTTCAGAAATTTTTTCACTCAGATGAATTAACCTACTTTCAATACCAACAACTGCGGCAGCTTTGCGTTTATTTTTTATATATACTTCACTAGCGGGATTATTACCAACCATAATAATAGCTAGGCACGCAGCTTTATTTCCTGCTGCCAGATATGCATCATTTTTACTCTTCAAATCTTGCAGCATTAATTTGCTGATTTTCTTACCATCAATAATATTATCTTCTGTCATAGCCCCACTGGGTTAATTAAATGAAAAAAAATCCACAAGACATAAAAATATTTATATTATGTCTTGTGAATTAGTAGCAAACTTATTTGCTATTGAAGGCTAACTAAATGATTAGTCGTCTTTCTTTTTACCCTCTTCAAGAACAGCACCAAGGATATCACCCAAGCTTGCACCGCTATCAGTTGAGCCATATTCTTTTATAGCTTTCTTGCGCTCATCAATTTCTAGAGCCTTAACTGATAATGAAAGAACACGAGTGGACTTATAAACAGAAATAATCTTTGCGTCTAAATGATCGGCTTCTTCAATTCTTTCAGTTTTTTGGTCTGATCTTTCTGCGGATATATCAATTTTCTTAATAAAGCCTTTGGCTTTACCATCAATACTAACTTCCAAACCGTCATTAGAAACAGCTGTTACAGTACAAGAAACATCCATATTTTTCTTATATTCATCAGCCACATCTTTATAAGGGTCATCTGTTAATTGCTTGATACCTAAAGCAACTCTATCTTTTTCAACGTCGATACTAATAACCTTACACTCAACTTCATCTCCTTTTGCGTAATTCTTCAGTAAAGAGTCGCTTTGTGATTCCCAACTAATGTCTGATTCATGAATCATACCATCAATATTATCACCAAGAGCAACAAACATACCAAAGTCAGTGATATTTCTTACTGGAGCGGTAATAACAGATCCAACTGGATTTTCTTCGGCAAATTTGATTAATGGGTTGTCTTGACATCTTTTGATACTTAAAGAAATACGGCTTTTTTCTTTATCAACATCCAAAATAACAAAATCAATTTCTTGGCCAATGGTCAGTAGTTTCTTAGGATTTTGACTCACTTTACCCCAAGAAATTTCAGATGAATGTACAAGACCTTCAATTCCATCTTTCAACTCAATAAATACACCATAATCAGCAATATTTGTTACTTTACCAGACATCGCCTTACCAATTGGGAATTCTTCAGCAATATTGTCCCAAGGATTTGCATCAAGCTGCTTCATACCCAAAGAAATTCTTTTTGTATCTTCGTTGAATTTAGTCACCATCACATCAATTTCTTGCCCAAAAGTCAGTACTTCTGATGGGTGATTAATTCTTCTCCAAGAAATATCTGTTACGTGCAATAAACCATCTACATTACCAAGATCGATGAATGCACCATAATCTGTAATGTTTTTAACAACACCTTTTAATACTTTGCCTTCTTCAATCGTTTTTAGCATCTCTTCTTTTGCTTCAGCACGTGACTCTTCTAAGATAGCCTTACGTGAAACAACAACATTACCAGATTTTCTATCCATTTTAAGAATTTGAAATGGCTGCTCAACATCACTAATTAATGCATTTTGATCTTTAATTGGCCTTACATCAGCCTGACTTCCAGGCAAGAATGCTACTACGCCTTGTAGGTCAACAGTAAAACCACCTTTAACTCTATCAAAAATGATTCCGTAAACGTTATCAGTATTTTCAAATTTCTTCTCAAGCTCTAACCAAGATTCTTCTCTTAGGGCTTTTTCACGACTTAATACAGTTCCTCTTCTGCCATCTGTCATTTCAACATAAACATCAACAATATCACCAGGTGCTGGCAAAGGCTGATCTTTTGAGGCTCTAAATTCTGAAACTGGTATTCTACCTTCGTTTTTCAAACCAACATCAACAATAATAAAGTCATTTTTTACTTCAACAACTTGACCTTTTACTACGGAGTCTTTTTTAATGTTGTTTTCTAGTTTTTCTAACATACCTGCAAAGTCTTCTTTTTCAGGTGTTACGTCAGATAGTTGAGGGATAAATCTTTCTTTTGTGTTCATAAATTTTTATTTGTAATAATTACTGAAAATAATGCCGCATGTGGTTAAAACACATACTTCTCAGCGCTTTAAGTTAAACATTTTCTGTAAATCATTGGCATTAAAATGATTTACAACATAATTTTTTATTTTATCAACGATTTCTTCCGGAGATAGTTTGGAAGTATCTAATGCAAAAGCTTCTTCCGCAGCCTTAAGCGGAGCACTAATACGCGAACTGTCCCTTTCATCTCGTTTTTTCATCATATCTAAAACATCGCTTAGTGTACAGTATTTTCCCGATAAACACAACTGTTTATATCGCCTCTGCGCTCGTACTTGTAAATCCGCTGTTATAAACAGTTTTAAATGGGCTTCTGGAGCAATAACAGTACCTATATCACGCCCTTCCATTATCACCCTATCATTACTGGCAATAATTTTTTTTAGATATACCCCTAAAATATCTCGCACCTCTGAAATAACCGAAATTTTTGAACTATAATCACTTATCTCTTCAGTTTGCAAATCAACACCTTGAATAGCCCGAAAAATATCAGTATCTTTAGCTAACTGAATTATCGTTCTTATGTCATCAGAATTAATTGACTTGCATAAACATACATAGGCCAACCCCCTGTAAACCAAGCTGGATTGAAAATATTGTAACGAAAATTCTGTTGCTAACATTGAGCCAATCAAACCTTTTCCAGATGCAGATGGACCATCAAGAGAAATTATTAATTTAGACATATTTTTTTAGTTTTTATCATTAACAATGATTTTATACTTGATATTTGATAAAAATAATAGTAAATATTCAGTTGCACCTCAAATATTTTAGGGGCGATTAGCTCAGTTGGTTAGAGCGCTACGTTGACATCGTAGAGGTCAGCAGTTCGAATCTGCTATCGCCCACCATGAACAATAGGTATATACTGAAGAGATAGGTAACAGTTTATTCTAAAAAATTAAAATAATCCATTTTTACATCTAACTGGCCAAACAAACTCTCAAAATCTTTTAGATCATTTTCATTTAAAACATGATGACCATCTCTAACTTGGGAAATAATAGACTTAATTGACTCATGACTCTGCTTATGAAAGGGTAAGAAGGTTTTCCCCCACTCCTCTTTAAAGGCATTACCAAACTTAGTGTATACACTTAAGCGGATTTCATGATATCTATATGAATCTAGTTTTAAACCGCATTTCATTAGCTGATTGATAATATCAAATGAACAGCGCCACGCAGCCTGAACCATCGCATTCTCATCGCCATTTGGCTCGCACCTAACATCTGCACCATGTTCAAATAATAGAGGTATCAATTTTGGGCAATAAGCCACTGCTTTCGAAAGAGGAGTAAATCCATTATGCATCTGATTAACAATTTGTTTGTTAGAGGTTAACATAGCCTGAGTATTATCAATATCACCAGTTTGGATATATTTATGAAATATCTCTATATTGTCGTCTTTTTTTATCATTACATTTCACTTATAATTATTTTTGTTACAATGACCTAATAATCACATTCCCCTAAACAAAGGATCTCATTGGTCAAATACTCAATGATATCAGCGCTTTGTGTATTATATGCATGTATGATGGGCTCTTGATTAAAAACATCTGCTTTTCGCACGTCAGCACCTTCCCTTACTAGCAGTTTTACAACTTCAAATTATTATTCTGTATTGCTATAATCAGGGGCGGATAACCCTCTAAGCTACTATTAATATCCACCTTATGTTTAGTCAAGAGTTTTTCAACCTTAGACAGGTCGCCGTTTATAATCGCCTGATTAAACTCAATTACGTTCGAATTATAACCTAAAATGTTACCAACCATATAGCGCGAAAAATCGTCGAGAACTTTTATAAACTTCATAGAGCTATTTATAGATAATTATGTTTTTTAATTATAGAGTTATAGCAAACCTTACTAAAGTCAACCCTTTCTCTATTTTTTGCTAAGAGAATTCTCCTGCAATGTAATTAAATAATTACATGTCAGAATAATTTGATTCCAAACCTAAAGAATTTAAAAAACTATCACCTTCAATCTCTTTATGAAAATCGTGCGCTTTTTGTGATAAGGCATGTAATACATCTTTCTTGGAACCAATAATATTATCAAAATTCATACTATCATTTATGCTACTTTCGCCCCTTACTAACTTTACCTGTTTTAAAAAATCCTGAAATTTTGGCTCTTTAGTGGCTAATTCATTAGCTACAGACCTAGCGATAGGGTTATTATTATAAAGCCGATGCACCTTATACCAATCTACAAAGTCAGGATTGTTTAGATAATTATTGTTATTTAATGTATGGTAACCAATTATATTATAAACTTCTTCTATAAATGACTCATTTATCTGCGCACCACTACTAAGCAAAAAATGCATAACGTCGTAATTCATACTTTTGATCGCCTGAATCAAAGGAGTGCCATATAAACCTGCGTCGTAATTTACATCACAACCTTTATGTACTAAAAACTTCACTACATCTACTCCACCATCGGAAGATGCTATATTTAAAGTATAACCATTATTTAAACTTTTAATATCAAAACAAAAATTCTCACCTGATAAATATTCAAGAATTTCAAGATTACCGCCTCTAATTGCTGAGAATACAATATCATTGTAACTATCTTTTGCCATGCTCTGCAAATCAACGCCCTGATCTAATAATAACTTTACAGCTTTAAAATTACCATAGTTCAAAGACTCTAAAGTCAAAGATTGTAAATCTACTCCTTCCTCAAAATCACCCGAACTTAAATATGCCTTTAGAACTTCTACGGCGCCTATCTGTATAGAATATACCAAAAAATCAATATCTGAGGATTTATATTCTGCACCATTTCTTATTAACGCGTCTAAAATATTGGGATTACTAACAACATAAGCAGCAACCAAAATAAGAGAATTTCCTAGCGAGCTCTTAGAAACATCAGCCCCATGATTAATTAATGACAACGCCGCTGGCTCATTATTTTGCATAATCGCCATATATAGTGGAGAGCAGTTAAATCTCGGTATGTCATTATTTAAAAACACATCATTTATTTGAAGAGTTTTTGGTAATGAATTTATTGACTTCACCCCCTCTATTAAAGACTCTATTAACTCAGAACCATGAGGCTCGGAGCGATTAATCGCCCTAGCTAGGGGCGTCATTCCGTAATCATCAACAGTAAATGGATTTACTCCATATTCAAGTAGATAACCTACTGCTTCTATATTATTTGACTCTATCGCTTGGTCTAGAACAGTCGTATTATTTGTTAAAGATTTATAATCAATATCTGCTCCCGCATCAATCAACTCCTTAATAATTGAGAAGTTATCAGGAATAGAGACTGCTATGTATAAAGCGCTTTCACTACCTTTTCTTCTTGCATTAACATCTATTTTTTTATGATTTATAAATTCACTAACAGCGTCCTCATCTTGTTGACGAACCCCTTTAAGAAATTTATCTACTCTATCACTAAAAATACCTTTAAAAAGACTAAACCCCATACCCCCTCCTTTATTAAATAATTAAAAATATAGTAAATTAAACTTAATTTACTATAAGTAAACCGTAATTTAAGATTGATATCAAAACAAATCTCTTAATTCTAGAGTGCAAAATAATCTTATCGTGATATTTTTGTCACAAATGTTTTGGTATTGCTAACAACTACTATTTACCAATGACAATATTTTTTTTCTTCAATTAGCTATTGAAAAATTATGAATTAACCTATATTCTTTTCAGCGATTGTAATAAAAAGAAAGAAAAGGTTTACTATGTATGATTTTTATTTGGGGCCAAACGAACAGCCATCAGCTGAGGAAGTCTGCGGGGCTTTACCAAATGATATTAATTTAGGGGAAGTTAGCGGCTATATAGCAGGAGTGGCTTTAAATGCCGGATATACAGTTGCTAACAGCGCTTGGGAACACATTAAAGAAGAAGCAAAAACAGAAGAATACGCTAATCAAGAGCAAGGATGGGGCTCACCAAAAAACCTTTTAATTTGATGAAAAATAATAAAAAGCAAAAAAATTCAAAAAAAGACTAGACCCACAAAAAAACTTTTGCTATATTCATCCGTGTAAAGCATTCCTCGGTAGCTCAGTGGTAGAGCAAACGGCTGTTAACCGTTCGGTCGCTGGTTCGAGTCCAGCCCGAGGAGCCATTCAAAAAAACCCCCTATTTCACTATATAAAATAGATAAAAAATATTGCTATTTCTTTATACCGCACATAACATATATGTTATAACAAAATAGTTCGCATGACATTTAACCAGAACAATAATAATAAAATGGAACTTAATAAACAAAACACACCTGCATCAGAAAAAAGTAGCTCGTTTTTTGAAGAAATAAAGTCATTATTCTTAATAGTAATGTGCGCTTTATTAATACGAACATTTGTGTTAGAAATTTTTCATATTCCAACTGGGTCAATGAAGGCTTCTATATTAGAAGGGGATTATATATTTTCAACAAAATATGACTATGGGTTTAGTAAATACTCCTTTCCTTTTAGCCCCAATATTTTTCAAGGCCGTATTTTCAAGACAGAGCCAACCCCTGGAGACGTTATTATCATGCGCCCTCCTCATAATATGCAACAAAGATACATCAAGCGATTAATTGCTATTCCTGGAGACAAAGTTCAGATAATTGATAATTTGATTTACATCAATGATAAGCCCATTACTAGAAAGCGCGAAGGAAGCTTCGTTACCGATCAAGGCTATGAGCTGCAACGATTTAAAGAAACTCTGCCCAGCGGTATAAGCTATTATACCTATAAATCTACAGAGCCAAACGCAAACCCATTTATTGATAGAGATAATTTCGGTCCTTATTATGTTGAGTCTGACAGGTATTTTTTCTTAGGCGACAACAGAGATAATTCTGGAGATAGCCGATATCAACTAGGAACGGTTCCTAGCGAAAACTTTATCGCGAAAGGGCATTTTGTTTTCTTTTCTGCTAAATTAATATTATGGGACGCCACTACATCTTTTACTGAGCAAATAGCCAGAGTGTGGTACTGGATCAAATCTATCCGCCTAAAAAGAACATTTACTAGCCTTTACGAGGCATAAATGATGCAACATTTCCAAAAAAGTAGTATCACAAAGCTTGAAGCAAAACTAGACTATCAATTTCAAAATTACGACTTAATTGAGGAAGCGCTATCTCATCCTTCGCTTAAACAACACACAGCTTCAGCAAAAAATTACGAAAAGTTAGAAATATTAGGGGATTCTATACTTGGTTTTTTAGCTACAGAAATGATCTTTCATAGTTCTGAAAAATTAAACGAAGGAGATATTGCAAAAATCAAAGCCCATATAGTCTCGCGCGAGGTTATAAGCAAGGTTGCAAAACAAATAAATCTTGCACAGCATATCATTATGACTCCTGGGGAAGAAAAGTCAGGAGGCAGAATAAATGCTAGTAACCTTGAAAATAGCATGGAGGCTCTGATAGCCGCTATATACCTAGACAGCAATATTTCTACTACACAAAAAATTGTGCGCTCATTATGGTCAAAGCATATGAGCAATATAGACCTTAACAACACAGACCCCAAATCACAATTGCAGGAACTATGTCACAAAGAGCTAAAAGAAACTCCGCAATATAAAGTAATTAATCGACACGGAGAAGATCACTCACCACTTTTTGAGGTTGAGGTGCGCGTGAGCTCATGCTACCAAACTGCAAAAGATAATTCCGTCAAAAAAGCAGAAAAAAGAGCTGCTAAATTACTAATTCAACAATTAATTTCCAGTAAAGACTAATATGAATAATGAGAAACTAAAATCACTATCTGTTTGCATTATCGGCAAGCCAAATGCTGGAAAATCTACTTTAACTAATCAAATAATTGGAGAGAAGCTTTCTATTGTTACTCCAAAAGTGCAAACAACCCGTTCAATTATCACTGGTATAGTTACTATTGATGACACTCAGATTATCCTTTTCGATACTCCTGGTATTTTTGAAGCACGAAAGAAGCTGGAGAAAGCGATGGTTAGGTGCGCTTGGTCTAGTCTTAATAGCGCTGATTTAGTTGCTGTGATTATTGATAGTTCAGTTAAATTAGATAGTCAACTTCAAACCATTATAGAGCGCGTGGTTGAATTTAATAAAAAAATTGTATTCCTAATTAATAAAATCGACATTAAGTCGAAATATTATATGGAAAACATGCTACTTATTCAAAAGATGAGGCCAGATGCTCGTATTTTTAATATCTCAGCACTTAAAAATAAGAATATTGATGAGTTCGTAGAATACCTAAAAGACCAAGCCACCAATCATGGGTGGATGTATGATAAAGATGAGATGACCAACCTAACATCTAGGTTTTTAGCAACCGAAATTACTAGAGAACAGTTATTTTTGCAGCTCCACCAAGAGATACCCTATAATCTGACTGTGGATTATGAAAAATGGGAAGAGAAAGATGATGGTTCCGTGCTAATTAATCAGGTTATTATCGTTAATCGCACTATTCATAAAAATATGATTATTGGTAAGCACGGCTCCAGGGTTAAAGAGATTGGTACATTAGCAAGGCAAAATATTGAAAAATTAATTGGTCAAAAAGTTCATCTATTTTTGTTTGTTAAGGTACGCGAAAACTGGGAAAATGACCCTATGCTTTATCATAATATGGGACTTACTTACGATAAAAACGACTAACAGAATTTATTAGCATAGTTCCGACACCTGAACAAAACCATCATCGGAGCTATCACTTGGCATACGCACAACTTCAAATGCCTCTATTTCAATATTATCTTGCAATAAATTACCTTCATTCGCCATATTACCTTGATAGTCATTAAACATATAAGCATTCTGCATGCCAACAAGTTGAAAGCCGTTATTATCAAAAATATTAGACTGACCAAGGCAATTTAAACGAGTATACACATCACTTATTTGATCCTTTAGCTTTAGTGGCATATTGCGACTTAAGGAGTCTTTAAGGTCATCATGGACTAAATCAAAATTTAAATAGCTCGTTTTAATGTTTTGAATATTAACTATATCCATTTCAAATAAGTTTGACATAATACCAAAAAAATAATATTTATACTCTCTAAAACTCACCTCATCAGAGCAACGAGATAAATCCAGATCCACCTTAACCCCTTTAGACATAGCATATCTTTGTAATTTTGAAAAATATTGAATAGTATTTTTTTGCGGACTGCTTTCTGTGGTGATATTAAGGTCAATTTCATTACTCCTCTGCTTAATAATATGCTGGTCAATCTTATCTAAAAATGCATCAATATCAAATCCAGATCTATAATTAACCCAATCTTTCTGCAATTTTTGAATCTGCTCTCCGGAATCTTGAAGCATTGAAAGAACTGACCTTATGCCAGCAACGTTAACCTCACCCGCTTCACTATATTTATTACACAAGATTTCTAAGTGTTTTGTGACTTCTGAGTATCTCCAAGACAATGTTAGGAAATTAACTTCTAACATTTGCACAAAATAATCCACTAGCAGTTCATCGGGCAAACAACTATAATCAAAATTTTCTTGCTGTAAAAGGTCACATACAACTTTCAAAGACTGAGTAAATTTAATTTCACGATCTGAGCATTTAGATATGTAATCCTCTATAATGAATGGATAACGCATTGCCGTGGATTCTATAATAGAATTTAAATAACTATCCATAGTGTTAATCTGAACATCTAGGCGTAAATCATTCTCTGATTCACTATTTTCTTTAGGGCTATACCATTCAATCCAAGAGCCAAAAAGGCCCTTTTCTTCCTCTGTGACTTCTGTAGTCTGAAAATTTTTCTTTAAATCGATTTGCCTAGCGGAAGCTGCAAAGAAATTCTTCAACCATCTGGTCCAACATGATCTATCAAATTCATTATCCAGAACAAAAGTATGAGTAGATAGGCTGCTAATTATTTGGATATAAGGGTGTAAATTAGTAATGATTTTATCAATTTTGTTACTATTTTCCTTTAATTTGGCAGTCTTTAAATATAGCCACTTCTCAACATGTCGATCCGCTTCTAACAACGCAACTAATAATGGTTGTCGTTCCATGCTATCTCGTAGGCTAGCATTTGCTCCATAGCTTAATAAAGTTTGAACTATTTGCAAGTATCCTTCTTTTGCAGCCAAATGCAGGGGAGTTTGCTTCAAGCTATTTACTGCATTAATTGTCAGCTGTGATCTTTCATTATCACATGATTTTATCAGCTGTTTTAATAAACTAACTTTGTTGTGGGCAGAAATTAAGTGGAATAGGTTTTCTTTATTTTCACCCCGCCACTGCAGCAAACTCTGAATTGGTGTATTAATTTGTTGCAAGGCACGTTCCGCTTGAAAAATAATTTCTTCTTGTGAGTGAAAGTTTTTTAGCATATTACCCCCCTTTAACTTAATTTATATACCATTATATTTACAAATAATATAATGGTATAGTAAACTCTATAGACTATTAGGAGAAAAGAAAAGAAAAATGAAATTTTTGACTACTAAGCCCCAATGATTAATTGAATTGACATTTAATTAATCAAGTTTATAATTTCATGCTATTATTAATTTTATAAACTTACTAAATAGTTATGTCGGAAGTGGAATTATCTGGTGATCTCGAATATCCAGAACTTGATAACAATGAAGTGAAGCAAGAAGAGGTTACGCAATTGCTTCCTGAGCATGATACAGAACAAGAGCGCTTTAAACGTAATGTAGTTTATAAATACTCCAAATGCATGGATATCCTAGGTTTAAATCCAAATCATGGGAATCAAGATCAAAATACTATTAATAAGAATTTGTGGCAATTAGAAAATATTTTCTCAGATGCAACAGATACAGAGTTAAGTGTTTTATTTAATATGAATATTGTCCAGTTAAATGAGCTAAATCAAACCCTACAAACTCAAAACGACAATGAAGATGAGTTAGATAAACTATCCGAAGAAGAGAAACAAAGCCTGGAAGAGCAACAGAAAAAATTACTAAAAATGCAAACGCTTTTGGAACAAGAACACTTTAAACGTAATGTGTTTTATAAATATGCCAAATGCATGGAAGTATTAGAGGTAGATCAAAACCATGAAGATCAAGATCAGGATAAAATCAATAAGAGTTTGCAGCGATTAAAGAATATTATGTTATATGCAAACTATGATGAGTTAGTAGCTTTATTAAAAATCACCTTTTTTCAAGCAAATGAAATAGTTAAAGTCTTACAAAATAAGGGCGGTAGCGAAGATATAAACGAAGAATTAAATAAACTTCCAGAAGAAGAAATTCAAGAAGTTCAAAAAATATTTATCTTAAATACTATCTTAACCGAAGAGCATAAAGGACGGGTTATAAAAGAAAAGCAACGAATATATTATCAAGAGCTAGCTAAAAAAAATAGTTTTCAAAATTCAACTATATTACCAGATTTTATTGCTAAACCTTTATTTCAAATAATAAACTATAATGTTAAAAAAGACGCTTCTAAATTCAAACTATCTAAACCCAGAGTGAATAGTTTTATTGGTCAAGATAATAAAATCATAAACACAGTTTCTTTGCAAGAGTTTGAACAAGCCTTAGAAGAAAAGGCTAGAGAAGAGTTTGAACAAGCCTTAGAAGAAAAGGCTAGAGAAGAGTTTGAACAAGCCGTAGCAGAAAAGGCTCAAGAAGAGTTTAATACATTACAAGGTAATCTATTAAACGGTATTAAAGATTTGATTACGAAATCTCCAGAATTCATAGATTTTCATGAAGCTTTTAAAGAACAAACAACCATGGAACAAAAAAAATTAAATGAAGTATACCAGCATTTTACGGTGGATGCGACAAAATTTATCGAGAGTAAATTTCCAGAAAAATACTCTGTGGTTGAAATAAGTGGTATGATAGACAAACAATATCTTTTAGATCAAACAAAACAAATATCACGCATTGAAGAACAATTAAGCATCATCAATAACCTAATATATGATAACCTAAATACATTTATTAAAGATCTAATAGATCAAGAGGCATCTAATTTTGAAGAAAGCATAAAACAATATATTTTAAAATCAGATTACAGAAATGGTAATCTAAATCCATTTTCACATGGCGGTTCTACATCAACCATTGTCCTAAATGATCTACTAGGTAACATAGAGAATTACAGACAAGAAAGGGTGAAATACTTTGAAACGGCCTTGGATGAAATAGAGGCAAAACTAAGGAATCAAATAAAGTCAAAGATAAAAAATGAATCCGCGTTTCCAAAATCTGCTACAGCCGAATATATAGCCGGCGAGTTAGAAGATAAACTTCAAGATTTTTTAAAGTACTTAGAGGAAGGCAATTTTGCCAATACAAATACGCAAAACGATGTCGCTGATAAGAATGAACTTGCTATAGTGAGTATTGATAAACACAACCCATATCAAGGTAACTCATATGAAAATATTTTATATAACATTAACAATTCAAAACCAACTGATCCTAGCAATTTTCATGAAAAAGAATAAGTAGTAAATGCTTACATCATCGCCTGTATAGTTCTGCCCAGGAAGATATGGTAAATTAAAATTAAGCATTGCAGTTTTATTAAATATTTTTACTTTCAAGCCACTCATATAAACAACTATATTTTCACGAGAACTTAACTTTCTTAGTATAATAACGTTGACATTTATTAACTTTTTAGTTATAATATAATTCAAGTAAATTTAAATAGTAGTTATGTTATGTATCACAAAAGTAAAAAAGAGTTAAATAAAGAAATTAAGTTAGTAAAAGCTAAAATTAGCGCACAAGAGGCTATTCTTTTGAAAGTGCAGATAAAAACAATCGAAAAACAGATCGAAGACGCGAGAGTTTCTAAGCACATAACTAACGAATTAACAAGACAAAAATTAATAGACCACAAAGAAAATGAGCTATTAAAAACTTATGCCGATTTACGTTTAAAGAGCAAGAGCTACGATCAAGAAACCTACGTTAATCTTTTATCGGAACTAGAGAGTTTATCAGAGGATCAGTACGATTATTTTAGACAAACTGTTAATAGTTCAATAAATGGTAATGCTTTTCAAATCAAGCACCTAGAAAACAAATTATCCGAAATAACAAAACAAGAAGAGGCGGATGCAAGTCTTGCAAAAAAGATCCAGCAGGAAGAAGAAAACAAATATGTCGCTAGCGAATACCGTCTAAAAGCAGAGCAGGAAAAAGAGTCCAAAGAGATGGATTACCAGGCAAAGAGATTGAAAAAAGAAATAGAATATAAAGAACAGCAACGAAAAATAGAGCTTGGGAAAACTTTGCCAAAATCTAATTTAACAAAAAAACTTGAAACAGAAAAATATCAACTTCAACAAGATCTATACCAACAAAAAGAAGAGCTGGATAATTTATATGGTCAGCAAATTGCTGAGGATAACCAATCTGACTATTGGCTAGTATACAGAGCTATTCATTGCATATTTGATGGATCAAATGTACGATCTCATAAAAATAAGATCTACAACACTAATAAAGATATCTCTACTGTAAATAAGCATCTAAATACAGAATATATCAAAGCTGCCGAACAATACGAAGCTACCAACGCCCTTGCTACAGTAGCTGGTGGGTTTGCAGGAGCAGCAGCTGGCTACTTACTCTCGCAAGTAGCTGACACCGATGCTGAAACTTCAACAAAGGTTGGAGCAGTGGTAGGAAGCTTCTTTGGTAATACCTTTAGTGCTTCTATGCAATCTGAGGCAAACTGCGCTGGTGACAGTGACTTTGATGCTACAGAGATCTAATATAATCTGAATTATCAGGCAAAGAGTTGCGCTTCATTTGAGGCGCATTTTTGTTTTTTTCAATAGCGCGACTTGTTGGGCACTTGCTATTTTCAAGTTCCTTGCGAGTTTCTTTGAGCATTGATTTTATCTGATCCAGCTCTTGCTTTAGCTCTGCACCGGCATATGCCCCTGATGATTTACG
Organism: Rickettsiaceae bacterium; assembly: GCA_049739405.1. Taxonomy (GTDB): domain Bacteria; phylum Pseudomonadota; class Alphaproteobacteria; order Rickettsiales; family Rickettsiaceae; genus Megaera_A. The sequence goes on along the minus strand of JBMGNO010000005.1, from coordinate 18,880 downwards.
CTTTTTAGCCCGAGATAAATCTGGATATTGGTGATTATTTTGCTGCTCTTGTTCATAGTAGATATCACGTTTTTTAGCACCAAATTGATACCACTTTCTTTTACTGCGCGCGCGACGTTCGTACTCTTCTTGATCCAACATTTGCTTATACATCTGAATATTTTTGTGGTGAGTATTTTCGTCTATTCCTTCATTTTCATAATCATCGGCCATCTCGTCGCGATAGTCACCACGAGCAATATTTTTCTTTGCATTATGAATATATTTAGGATTATATAACGGAGCACGTTTTTCACCATGAAAACCAGTACGATCGAATAGCTTATTATTCGCAGATCTCTTTAAGTACCCACTTGGATCAGGCGTACAGGAAGTAATAAGAGCACCCAAAAGAATTGCAATAGTAATTTGTTGTAGCATAGTTATCAATTATTTTTGTTCATATATTAATTACTATATTTGTCATATAATTTGACTTGTTGCAACTATGAACTACTATTTAGAACAAATTATTTTTAACACTGTGTCTGCTAAATGCTTCGCTGAGTCTTTTTCACCTTGGTTTGCAATATTTTTAGATATCTTAGCTAATATATCTCGATTATCCATTAACTCAATAATCAAATCGGCTAGATCTAATTTATTAATTTCACCCTGACGATAGCACCAACCACAATCACGCCTTACCATTGACTGGGCGTTAAAAAACTGATGATCATCTTTTGCATGCGGGTAAGGAACATATATCGTCGGTATAGCCATTCTTATAACCTCTGCAACAGTGCTGGCACCAGAGCGAGCAACCATCAAATGTGTTCTTGCATATATCTCTGCCATGTTTTTAAAGAATGATGAAAGTTCACATTCCACACCAATTTTATTATAATAACTTTCTACAGCTGGTATCATGTCTTCAGACACTTGCTGCGTTACCCTAATTCGGGCCTGAGGGTTTTTTGTTTTAATTACTGTAATTGTCTCTGGTATTAGTTTATTAAAAATAGAGGCTCCCTGACTTCCGCCCATTACAAATATATTAAATATTTCACCATTAGCATTATATTGCGCCACAGAGTTTAAAGATTTTCTTACCAAATTTCCTGTTAAAATCACTTTTTCCAGACAACATTTGGGTATATTAGTCGTATCTTGGTAAGAAGTGGCAATAAACTCTGCATCTTTAGTAAAAAATTTGTTTACCCGGCCCATAAAACAATTCTGCTCGTGAATCACTAATGGAATAGAGAGTAGTTTGGCAGCTAGCATAGCAGGAAAGCTGGGGTACCCACCAAAGCCAACTAACAGGTCCGGCTTTTCTTTGTATAAAATAAGCAATGAATGAGCGCTTGCAGAAGCAATCTGAAAAATGGACTTAACCTTATTCCACAAGCCCGCCATTTTCAGATGAATATTAATAACATAGCGCTTATTTTTAAACTCATCAGATAAATACTTCACGCAGCGATGATCTGTGATTAAAAAAGACTGCACCTCCTGATGCTGGTTCAACTCCTCAGCTAGCGCCACTGCAGGAAATAAGTGCCCACCAGTACCGCCAGCTGCCAAGGCTATTTTCAGCTTGTTTTTATCTTTTATTGCCATATTTTACAAAAATTACTTTAAGAACCATTTGTAACTTAAGGACCATTAAAGGTCAAGATTATTGTATATTTTCAGCAACTGATTCTAAATCACTTTCACCCATTGCTTCAGGCTCTTCTTGCTTTTCTTCTCTAAGAAAAAGATTTTTATTTAAAATATCCTCATGCTCATAGTTTGGATCGGCCCTCTTTGCATATCTAGCTTTAAGTGGCGTTAAAATAGCTATGCTTGTTTGCACCTCTTGCAATTCTTTTATTTTATCTGCAGAAGGTTTTCTTAGCGTTTTTACCTCAGACAAGATTAGCTCCTCCTTTTCCCTTAAATGATTTAGGTCCTGATCATCTAATTTACTAATAAACTCATTTTGCACTTCCAGAAATTGTTGTTTTAACTCCGGGTTTCCCTCTTGAGTTAAATATAATTTATCCAAAAACTTAATTAAAGTTGGCATTTTTTGTTCAAAGGCTAGAGAAATCATTTTTTTGGGGTTTTTGCAATAATTATCATTAATATACTGATATACTCTAAGATCAGACTTTTCTATCTTTTTGCCTAGTTTCTTTTTATCTTTATAGAAAATTAAATTACAAGCTGCATTAAATAATATACCTTTTTCTGAGGATACATCACCATGTTCGTGAAAATCAAATAACCTATGTATAGGGTCACAAAACATAGGCGCTTGATGCGCATTATCCTTCTTAAATAGTAGCTCCAAAGACCCATCTTTTAATAATAAATTTAAACCTAGTTTAACTAATGAGCTACTGCCCAAGTCTGAACCAGAATTAGTATAGAATGAAGCGTCATTAACTAATACATGAAAGATATTTATAGAACCATCATATTTATGGTGAATGTCAAAATTTTTTTTGTTTATAAAATTTTGCGCCTTATCGTATTCACAATTAGAAAGATAAATTATAAATTCATTGTATAAAACATCTTTTTCAGATGGTGGCAATAAACTTTTAACTGAATTAGATAAAGCTCTTAACATAACCTTTTCCCCTTTTATTTTAAACATTGTACATCAAATTACTTTTAATAATAATTGAAAAAGCAATATAGTAATTCTCAACCTAACTTACTATATAGAAAATATTTTTTCAATCATTAGTGATATTTATTGGGTGTGTGTTCACCTGAGTGGCTTGAAAGAAAAAATATTTAATAAAACGTGTCATGCTGAACTTGTTTGGCTTTGCCGCATTTCATGAGCAGCATCTAAAAATAAAGTATATAGACCCTGAAATAAATTTAGGGCGACAAAAGTGAGTTATTTTGTTAAATTTATAAAAACTTTGATAGGTTTTAAGCCGCTCACGTGAACACATACATTTATTGGGTGTTATCAACCCAGATATCACGTTTTTGCATAATAATATTCTCGAACTCTTCTGTTTCCAGGAATGATTGCAGCCATTTAATCACCTCAAAATATTTTGAACTAAAAAACCACTCATCATCAACATAAGCAAACTGACGAATAAATGGGATAATGGCATAATCAGCGATAGTTTTTTGTTTTAAAAGGAAATCTCCTTCAGACAACATATTTTCATACTTGAATAAAAACTCTTCCTCAATAATAGCTCGAATCTGAAGCTGATTTATTTCTGGGTAACGATCCGGGTATTTATACTGCCTTAAAAGCTTTGCAAAGCGAGTATCATTAGTTTCTACCAACTCATCGATTTGGCTTATGAAGTCACTGCTACCTATATTCTCAGGATCATTAACGGTAATAGCATATTTGATGACATCCATACTCTCATCTATGATCTCACCAGAGTCAAGAACCATTACTGGAACCGTCCCCTTTGGCGAAGTTTTTAATAATTCAGCTGGCTTATTCTTTAAGTCAACTTCTCGAATATCGCATTCAATGCCGCTATAATGTAAAACCATTCTAGCTCTCATTGCATAAGGGCAACGACGAAAACTATATAAAATTGGCATAATTACTAACTCTCTTAAAAATAATTTTCTTCACCATGTTGCTCACACTCTGCTTTATATTCTTTATTAAGCTCCAGAACAGTAATAACCCATACAACACATACGAGCAAAAAACCAATCATTAAATATGGCGAGATACTAGAATATGTTGCTGCAGGAAAAATTATAAAAATCGTTGATTGAATAAAAGCACTACCTGATTTGCCTAACTTCGTGCCGATCATATCCGCAGCTGCTTTACCCTTTGTTTTTAGTTCATCATTGAGCGGAACATAGGCCATCTCTTTAGTGGAATCAAATAATGTATATTTACTTGATTTGCTTAAAACATTCTGGATGCTACCAAGCACCACTGCTAACATGATGGGATCAGTAAATGCAAAGCTGGCCATCATGAAGATTGCTACTTTATCAAAACTAGCCACCATAAAAAATCCTAAGCCAGTCACTAGCACCATAATTGGCGTTATTATTGCTGCAAACACCCACCCTAACCTTCTGACTATGTTTGAGCCCAAAAGAACAAAAAAGATAGTAAAAATGCCAGTATATTTTAAGTATCCGCCAACAAAAGATGCAAACTCTGTTGGAGTTTTATATATCTTTGCCGCCTCATTCTTCCAAGGGCCTTCAACTAGATTAATCGCCAAACCATAGCAAAATAATAATATTGCTATTAACCGAATATACCTAGAAGAAGCAATCATTTTAAAGCTTTCTGAAAATGACATCTGCTTTTTTTTCGCTTTAAACTGTAGGTTTTCTGCCGTTGCAATATCTAGTATTTTATGGTTAATCACCCAAAAAACTATTAAACTAATTGCTCCCAAGGCACACACTACGGAAATAATAATTTGCACACTCACTACGCTGATATCAGCAGATAGATTAAAAAGCTCTGTAAAATAAGCATTCACATGCGGTAAGTTTATTAAGAATGTTCCTGACAAATATAACCCCGTTTGCCCTAATAAACTAAAGAGAGGATAGAAACGTCTGGATTCATCAATCGATGTTATTTTATTAACAAACTGCCAAAATAACAAAGAGAAGATAACATTAGGCCATAGTTCAGAGATGACATAAAATAATGAGAAACTCCAGTTAGATAATAATAATATAAACCATTTAAGCCTTGGATAACTAGCGACAAGATCCTGCGCATAGTCTTGATCTAGATGTAGTGACTCATAGCTGGGAAATAGGTAAAACGCAAACAAAACAAAAAAACTGAGGAATGTGGTGATTACCAAGTAAAAAATATGTTCGCCTTTCATTACGTTTACTAGCTTAACATAAATTATTGTAATTAAAAAGGCCACAGGCATAACGCCCCAAATCTTTAAAAATGAAATCGTTTCTGCTCCAATCATTGTGCTGATTACACTATCTTTTGTTGCGCGAATCAAGTTTTGTATGCATAATATACAGAACATTAATAAAGTGATGAACAAAAATTTAGGAAGCTCGTGGCGTGCAATTGGCCACACATAGTCTAGAAATTTATCAAAAAAAGAGGGAGTATCATCCGAGATATTGGACGCTTCATTACTATGTTTTACAACGTGTTGGGTATCGTTTGTCATATAAAATCTAACCAAATTTATGGGTTGTCGGCTAGGTCTGTATAGTAGAGATTCTCTTACCACTAGTCAAGCAGAAAAAGAAAAAATTTATTAAGTTTTATGACGTTAATTAACAATTACAATTGTTTAACTTGAAATAAGAACAATTTTACTGAACTAAGAGCATTTTACTAATGGGAATTTTTTACTCTAATCAATAGTTTCTATACTAACGTACTCTCTAACGTACTCTTCAAAAGATGCGTCACAACTTGAATCTACTAATAGATCAAAAATGTCTGTATAACCCTGCACTTCCATTGACTTTATTAGATCATATTTAGACTCTATAATCTGCATTGATGAATCATTATTAGAGTAATTAGTACTACGTTGGAATAATTTTAAATCATTGTCGATTTCAGCTCCATTATTAAGCAAAAGCTTAACTAAATCTGAATTATTATTTTCACACGCCATGGTGAGTAAGCTTACTTTACTTAAACAGCCAGCTTTATCTAACCTTATATTTTTAGGGAACTTTACAGTTAGAACACTATTAATAGTCTTGCACTCAACCATAGTAGATATTTGATCGTTGCAAAATATAGTGCAATTTACGGGAAACTTTTTTTCTTGAATTAAAAGACGAGATACCTCAAAATTATTAAATGCTACAGCCGTGTATAAAGAATCTGAATCATCATTATGAAATCCTAGGTAACTCATGAATTTATACTTATAGGAGTCGCGTGCTAAAACATTTTTTCGCACCACTGGAACATTATTGTTAATAACAGCAGAGTGTACTTCCATTGCATTAGCTGTTGCTGTATCCACCATATTGTATTCTCTTAATGATGCTACAGTCCTATCATTATACTCTGGACCATCTACTAGAGAATTAACATAGCTTCCAAAATGATTCACTGATCTCAATATACCACTTTTGATTACTTTGCCCGTAATTAACGAATCATTATACATAATAAAAATATTTAGTTAACTTAAGTTAACTAAATAGCAGACCTTGATAGCAAAGTCAATAAATATAGTTTTCTACAAAATCTTGTTCTAAACCCCTTCAATCACAGATAACACCCAGTCAACTACCTCAGACTCTTGATTAATATCACCTTTATATAGATAATGAGGAATGATGGGTTGAAAGCTTTTTATCTCTGGCTTAACCCATATTTTGGTAGGATAAAAAAAGTCAAATCGTTCGCTTGGTACACGGTTCTTTTTTGCGTAAGAGTACTGTGAGTAGCGAAATGTTGGTTGCCCTAGATGCACTACGCCCGGCATTTGCCTTAACTCACGGACAAACCGCCAGCATGTACTCTTACAAGAGCTATCAGTTAAAACATATATCTTGGCTTTGAATTCATTACTATCCATATTAGTGTACAAGTTCTCATTATAGTCAAAAATATTGTAGCTTTCCTGAAAATAAACATCTTCTTTGTGAAGCTTTGCTTTATAAAGACTCAGATCTTTTTCGTTATAATAAATCGCTGCTTGCTTCAAATTACCAGCACTAACACGATTATTCTTTGTATATTGACTATTATAATCATGCTTATCTTTTAGAGATTTAATATATTTATCACCCCACAAATTACGAATAATAGCACTTGAATATTTGCCTTCACCACCCTTATTACCCCTTAAATCAAAGACTATGTAATCTTCTTTTGCTAAATCTTTTTTAAGCTGCGCAAGCATGCCTTTATAAAAAATTAACTCGTCTTTATTAAAATAAAAGCTAGGAATTTTAATCCACATGCCATCAATCAGAGACTCAACATTAAATTTATTCGTATTACTGAGGCTATATCTTGCTTGCATAGCCTTTTTAATTTCAGGATCAAGATTAGTAAATTTTAAATCTAGTTGTAATTTTTCTTCACCGCGAATCACTGAGATATTTTTTGGTAATGGCTTAAAACGATTACCATCAATAATTAAAGCTTGCAACACTGCGCTCTGCAACATTTTATCCGTGTAGTTCTCGGCATAAAAAGGAAAAACAAAACGCCGAATATATTTTTCAATTTCTAGATTATTAATATGAGTAACCTCATCGCCAACATTAACTTCATCAAGAAACTTAAATTGCTCGTTTTTATAAATAATTTTATATTTATCGCCTTGCTTTGCTAAGAATAGGCCGGCATATTTCTCAGGCGATAATTTACTATAGTTGCGCAAACTAATATGCGGCTGATCAAAGCCATTTACGTAGTATCGAGCAGCATAGTAACAATCATTAACGTCAACGGCCTTCTTTACTAAACTCAATGCATTTTTATAGCCCTCTTCATACCATTTAGTAAATTGTTTATCTAATTCATTAGCGTATGGCGCTGAGTTTTGGCCAATTTTTTCATAAATAAAATCAAGATCCTTAACGCATATTTCTGCTTGATCTACTTCCTTTTCAGCTGCACTAACAGCCAATGAAAATAATATTATGATAATAAAATATAGTTTCTTCATACCTTCTCGCGCTTACTTACGTTCTTCATCTGCTGCAGCAAAGTAGTTGCCTTGCAAGCCATCAACTTTTATCTTCGCAAGATAGTCTGCAATATCCTTGGTTTCTACAAATTCTGCAACTGTTTTTATTTTTAAATCGTGAGATAAGTTTATCAGAGCTTCGACAAAAAATCTATGATGTTCATTATTTAAAATATCTTTAATATAGGCACCATCAATTTTTATTATATCAATTGGTAACCTTAACAGCTGTTTAAATGAAGTAAATCCAGAACCAAAATCATCCAAAGCAATTTGACAACCATATGAATGCAATACACTAATGAAGTTTTTTGTAATTACTATATTTTGATTTAAGGCAGTCTCAGTAATTTCAATTATTAATCTTGAAGCAACATCGTATTTCTTCAAAAGCTGCTCAATTTTATGTAGCAATCTTTTATTTAATACGCCAATATTTGAAACATTAACCGATAATTTTAGATCTGGATTGCGGTAAAGCTCATCCATTACCATCTCAATTACTGTAATATCAACAATATTAATCAACCCCTTCATCTCTGCATCTTGAATTATCGGGCCTGCGGAGATGTAGCTTTTGTCTAAACCGGGTATTCTTAATAGGCACTCATAATAATCTATTTCTTTTGTTTTACTGTCAATAATTGGTTGGTAAGCAAACTTAGCTTCTTTTTTAAATAAAGCTGCTCGCAACAAATTTAGATTAATGTTTTTTTGACGAATATCATCCAAATCAATTGGATTCTCTTCATAAGAGTGGTAGTAAGTATAGCCATCAACCAGGGTTGCGCTGTAATTTAAATGCGACAGTAATTTTTCAATATCATTATAGTTTTTATTCTGAAACTTAATACCGCCAATCGAGCATTTAAGGTAACTCTCTGGGTATTCTGAATCAACATATAGTTGAACTTGCGAGTAAATCATGTAAGCTAATTTTTCAGCAAGATGTAGTTCATCACTTAGGATAACGTATATTTTAGAGGGGTCTTTAATTTTCACAATCTTCGAGTGCGTAAACTTTTCACATGATTTTTCAATCATCGAATGGAATTTCTCAATAACTGCGGAAGTATTATGTATTAAAATATTTAATTCATCAATATTAAGAAGCTTGATCTCCAAAATCGTACCTTCTTCAATTTTATCGATTTCTTCTTGTATTTTCTTCATACTTCTTATTTGTTGATTATTTATGCAAGGTCCCTATATTATAATAGACATTATATTTATTTTTGCATTATTATTTTTTTTCATGAATAGAATTAACCGTATAAAAGACAAACTTGCTGCATTAAATCCACATAAACTAAAAATAATTGATCAAAGCAAGCAGCATGCAGGACATGCTGGCAACCCACATGATTTAGGGGAAACGCATTTTACCATTCAAATTTCATCAGAATCCCTAAATGGCAAGAGCAAGGTCCAGCAACATCGCATAATTAATGATTTGTTGAGGGAAGAGTTTAATAGCGGCCTGCATGCTCTGTCAATTATCATAAGTTAAGACGCCCTCATATAGCAAATAGTATAAATACCACATTAAGAATTAATTGTTAGTTAATCAAGCTTCATCTATTATTAAAACGACATCTATTAATGCTATAATTATTTTGTATAATTAAACTTAAATATGAGGTAATAAAATGGGTGCTAAAAATGAAATAACTACAGATGAGCAGGTCTTTAATGATCTTGCTAATCTGCTCGGAACGAGGTTTGATATTGACCATTTTCTCAATAAGAACAAGCAAAATGTGTACACAAAGAACAAGCAAAATATGTACACACAATATCAGGCATTAGTTTCAGAAGATAAACCTACAAATCTTTCTAGATCTAATAGTCAGGATTGGACTAATGCCGGTTTCCACGAAACAAATACCACCCCAGAAGAGCAAGCAGCAACAGAAGAGAAAGCAGCAACAGAAGAGAAAGCAGTAACAGAAGAGCAAGCAGTAAGCGCAGTTAATAATCTTGAAGAAGAGGCCAAAAATGAAAAAGATCCTAATAAAAAACGCGGTTATTTAATGAGTGCTATTGTTTTAACGGCTACTATAATTGGTGCACCATTTGCATTAGTTGCTAATGGCGCAAAGGCTGGTACCAACGAGACTTTAGGCGCCCTGCATGACTGCTTTAAATACGCAATAGACACACCAAAAGAGATGAAACAAGCCTATAAAAATAGCAAAAAAGATCATTCATGGACGGCAACTATGGCCGCTGGAGCATCAGGAGCTATGATTGGCGCTGGAATATCAGCCCTAATGTCAGCGGGTGTTGCTGCAGCAGGTATCGCAGCTTTATCTCCACTAATGACATTACATGCAGTTTCATTTGCGCAAACTGCGATTGCTCTGGGGGCGGCAGTAGGTTTCTTTGCGGGTACTCAAGTACTGGATAAAGGCGTTCCAGTGGCAAAAGCTGGCGCTAAATTAGCAGAAAAAGTGATAAAAGCACCTTTCAAGGCAACTAAAGCCGCTCTAAACAGGACTAAATCTTTCGTTGAGCAAACAGCAAAAGGAACAGCCGACACATTAGGTATGCGTAAAAAATAACATATTTAAATCGCGAGGGGGGAAAAGTAAAATTTCTCCTTGCAATTTAATGTTAATATCAATATACTCCGCGTTAAATTTAAATAGCTTAATAAAGAGTAATTATGATTAACATAGATCAAAAAAGTGCGAAACACTATACTTATGAAGCAATTGGCATTATAGCGCCTGTTATAGCGGGTGTTATATCTAGCACTTTTGTATCAAAAGACAATTCTTCTACTAGCGTAATATCAAAATTAATATGTGGCGCTGCTGGATATGTTATAGGAATTTCTGCTTTTGAAATATATTGTAACCATACTAATCTGGAATCTCCGCAGACTGTCAAAGTTCCTGTGACCCTTATTGGAGAACATGGCATCACAACATTCAACCACACAATTGATTCACTGGGACAAGAATATCACGGGGAATAGAAAATTAGGTTAGGTTTTGTTACTTTAATTCTTGTTAGCGTGAATTTAGTACAGTTTCCAGTATCAAGCTAGCGGCAGTAGAATCATCGCTTTTATTACGCATTTTGCGGCTCATGCCCATCTGCTTAAGAAAGCTATCTGCTGCTTTTGAAGTGAGGCGCTCATCTTGCAAAAGAATTGGTAATTTAGTGCGCTTTTCAAGCCTTTGAACAAATTCCTGAGTCTGTTTTGTTTGCTCGCTATGACTGCCATCCATATTAACAGGAAGCCCCAGCACAATTCCTCCTATATTATGTTTATTAAATATTTCTAATAACTTCGTTACTTTTATTTTGTCAGATAACTCTTCTATCACCATTAAGGGCATTGCTATATTGCAAGAAGGATCCGAGATCGCCACTCCAACTTTCTTCGCTCCATAATCAACCGAGATCAAAGGCCTCCCCCTTTCCAAACTGTTAAAAAACTCTTGTGAATTTACTGCTACCATGATAAATCTTTTTTTGTATGTTAATTAATATTATCAATAAAACAAAATGTTATTCAAGCACTTTAATATCAAACCTTTAAAAACTTGCTTATTATTCGCATTCTTCCACGCTTTATTATTTAATAGCACCACATACTACTATCACGATAATGCGACCCATATTAATATAACCAACCTATTGCAGTATATTAGCTATAATACCGCCTTATTACTTGTTATATTTTATGGTTTATCAGTTCATAGGATAATATTCATTTCTGGGGCAATTGCTTTATTCATTTTTAGCTCTTTAGCTAGTTATTATTTATTTTTCTTTTCTGTGGTTCCTAATATTTCAGTTATAGCTTCCATATTTAATACAGATATGATGGAATCCTCTGAGTTAGTTAGCGCTAAATTGCTTCTTTGGGTTGCTTTTTGCGTTATTATTTGCCTTATTTTAATATATCGCAATTTTTCTAACCTACAGCATAAAAATGTTTTGAGCAGAACTTTATCGCTAATATGCCTTATATTATTTACTATAAATATTATAAACCCTTATAAAGAACGTATTAAAAACCAATTGCCTTTCACTTATCTGCACAATACATATCTTTATTTAAAAAAAAGCTCACAAACAATATTAAGAACTAACATTAATGACAAATTTTCTTTTTCTGATACGCAAACCGATATATTAGGAGTACTGATTATTGGTGAATCAGCAAGGTATGACCACTTTTCCATTAATGGGTATGAGCGCCTGACAACCCCTTTACTCTCTAAACTAGATAATTTAGTATCTTTTAAAGCCAGGTCCTGCGCAAGCAACACTGCCGATTCCGTACCTTGCATGATTTCAAGGTACGGTGAAGACGAGTTTGAATTAATCGATAGCGAGTCCAGTTTATTTCCAGCCTTAAATAACCTTGGATACCAAACTATTTGGATTGGAAACCAATCTATTGCCAAGCATCTGAGTCAACAATCCCGTTCATTACATGGCAATGTGTATGATGACTTAACTACAGTTATTACACCAGACATGTTTCCTCATATAAAATACCATGCTCTTGATAGAAATTTGCTACCTTACCTGGAAAATAGTTTATCTGATAAGCACAAAAAGTTTATTACTTTGCATACATCTGGAAGTCACTGGAATTACGCAAAGCGTTATGATGATGAATTTGCCAAATTTAGACCTCATATATTAAATGATAGTATAAGACAAAAAGATGCCTCAAACTGCTCACACGATGAATTAGTCAATAGCTACGATAATAGTATTTACTACACAGATTCTTTTATTCATGAAGTGATTGAAAGGGTAAAAGACAGAGTTTCATTTGTGATCTACTCCTCTGATCATGGCGAGTCCCTTGGCGAAAATGGATGTTTTTTTCACTCTTCAGAAGAAGACATCAAGGAACAACGCGAAGTACCTTTTATCATTTGGGTATCTGAGAAATATAAAAAAGCTTATCCGCAGAAATGGTTAGCGATTAAAGAGGCGCAAGATAATTTTATTTCTCACGATCATCTATATCATACTATATTAGGATGTCTAGGCATTGAATCAGACTCCTTAAAACCACATTTGGATTTGTCTGATAAACAATAAATTTAATAAAATTGACTAGATCATAAAAAGATAATATATTGTCTCAATTAGAATTAAATAAACAAACTCGGACTCAGCTTATGCCAAAAGTATTTTTTAATGGTCCTGCCGGACGCATCGAAGGAAAATTTGTTGAATCACAAGATGAAAAAGCACCAATAGCCCTTGTATTGCACCCACACCCACAATATGGTGGAACAATGGATAATAAGGTTGTTTATAATATGTATAAAACATTGCATGAAAATGGCTATACTGTATTGCGCATAAATTTCCGTGGAGTTGGTAATTCTGTTGGCGAGTATGATAATGGCATTGGTGAAATGACCGATGCGGCAACTGCACTTGATTGGTTGCGCGTGAAATACCCCCTAAGTCAACAAACATTAATTGCCGGATTTTCATTTGGCGCTTGGATTGCGATGCAGTTAATTATGAGGCGCCCTGAAATAACCGACTTCCTGGCGGTTTCACCTCCTGTGACTAATCATGATTTTTCATTTTTATCACCCTGCCCCATCCCTGGCTTAATAGTACAGGGCGACAAAGATAGTGTTGTTTCTGAAGAGGCAGTTAATGACTTGGCGCAAAGATTAGTAAAACAAAAAAACACTAATATACACTATAGGGTTATTGAAGGAGCGGACCATTTCTTTAGAGACAAAATTGACTTTATGAATGAAGAAATTGACACTTATCTGAAGTCTAGCTCTTCACCAAATAATTATCAATCTAGTAATGCTGAAGATACTGAGTCTCAAAGTAGCGAAACTAGAAGAATATTTTTGGATTAAAGATAATAGATTCGCCAAAAAATACTCATGCGTAACATGTATAACTTTTTGGCGGGTGATCTGAATTCACTATAATTTACATCTACCAGCCCAAGAAAAAACTAGACTCAGGGTTGTTAGCATTATCAACTTCACTATTGCTCAAACTAAACTCTCTTAAGAAAGAATCAAATATACCAGAATTATTAGTATCGATTAATTCTTCTAAGAAAACATTAGAGTTAATTTTTGTATCCTTTTTCTCAAATGAAATTTCTTCCATTGTTTGATGACACGTATCTGCATAACTCTGTACACCTAAATTCTTCATGTAGTTTTTAAATTTTACGGGCATTTCTGAGCTATTTAATAATTCCATCCTAAGATCTAACATTTTTTGAAAATTAACTTTAAAGTTAAAAAGAATAGGTAATTTTTCTCTCTTATTTGTTATAGTGTAATCAATATTATGTTCCAATAACCACTTAACTATAATAGGATTAAAATATTCAGCACTAGAATAAGTATGTAACAAGGTATTTCCCGATGTGTTAAGTTTATTAATATCAAACCATCCTTTTTTGATTGCCATCTCAAGCTGATCAAACCGCCCCGCTTCTAGCAAATTACGAACATCTTTTATCTGCTTATATGAAAAGTTTCTTGTCTCTGAATCAACAAATTTAATAGTATCTACGTCACTTGACATACGCATTTTTTTTACATTACTTTGCACAGAACCTTGATGTATGTAGCAAGTATCAGCAATATGCGTATCATAGGCGTTAGTTTGCTCTATTAGATCAGTTATTCGTCTTTTTGACATGAATATTTAGTCAGGTTTATTTAATTAAGTTGGTTTTTAGATAAGGTTATCAATGATTAGCTCTAACGCAAATACGCAACTTTGTTGGCGTACTTGCAACCTATTACCTTTAAAATATTTTGTAAATGACTGCACTATTTTGCAATTATTTACTGCAAAGCATACCATCCCCACTGGCTTGCTTGAAATATCACTATCAGGCCCTGCAATTCCTGTGATTGAAATAGAAATATCACTATTAAATTGGTCTTGGCACCCAGAAGCCATTTCTCTGGCTACCTCTTCTGATACTGCCCCATAGGTAGATAAATTAGATATTGATACGTTAAGTAATTTTACTTTACTTTCATTTGAATAAGATATGACGCCACCAGTAAAAAAATTAGACGACCCAACTTCCTGAGTTAAGTAAGATGCAAGCAATCCGCCAGTGCAAGACTCTGCAACTGAAATCATCCGACCATTTGCATTAAGCTTTATCTGTTGTAAAAGAGAGGTAATATATTTACTTTGCATAAAAATCTAATATTAGTAATATGATTACACTTTGCGTAACTGCGGCAAAAATTCCGGCAATTACATCATCTATCATTACTCCCAAGGCTCCTTTACATTTTTGATCGACCCAGCAAATTGGCCAGGGTTTTTTTATATCATATAGCCTAAACAAGCCAAATGGTAATATAAATAAAAAAAGTAAATCAAAATAACTTGGCGACATTAGTAATCCAAAGGGAGAAAAAAATAGTAACATAGAAGGGAAGTATACTAAAATAATAGTCAACATCTGCCCCACCACTTCATCAATTACTACTTCTTTGGGGTCTTTATTATCCTTATCTTTAATATAAACATGAGTACAATAAGTTCCTATTAAAAATATTGCAACTAAAACACTGATTTCTATAGCAAAAACACTCAGTAATTGTTGCTGATAGAAACTAAGAATATCAATATTAAAAACCTCTTGATTATCAAACGCAAAGTGTTTTATAACATAGCAGATCAAAAATGCTGGTAATGAGCCAAAAGTACCTGGTGCATATTTAATTTTTCCAATATAAAAAACAGTAGCGATTATTTCTGATATTTTTTGCATATTTTATCTGTACATATATGAATTGAAATTATATCATGGCATAAGTTTTATAAAAAATCAAAAAATAAGGTAAATGAGATGGCAATAGAAATCACAGACGATAATTTTCAAACAGAAGTTTTAGAATCAGATAAACCTGTATTGGTTGATTTTTGGGCGGAATGGTGCGGTCCTTGCAAAATGCTAACGCCCATAATGGATCAACTATCAAAAGAGATGGCTGATATTAAAATTGTTAAAATGAATATTGATGAAAACCCAACCACTCCTTCTGAACTTGGTATTCGTAGTATTCCAACAATGATGATTTACAAAAATGGTAAAAATATTGCCACAAAACTTGGTGCTGTGCCAAAAAACCTAGTTAAAGAATGGATTGAGTCATCTCTATAAAAATGTTACAGCTTCAGTTTGATTTAAAATTTGAAGAATTAAGCTCAGTCTCAGGCTTACAAAAGCTTGATAAGAGGTTTATTTCTTATTTAACTGAACATGATATTTTATTAACGCAAAAATATCTTAATTATCGCAAAGGTTTGATTGAATTATCCGAGCTTGACCAATCAGACCTTTATTTGCGCATTGCGCCATATCTTGATGACTTTATTGCTGAGTTATTTTCTATTGAACAAGAAAATAATCAAGTGAAAGCAAGCTATCAAAAATTTGATGCAATTTACGATTTTAAACGCAAATTTGTGCAGCGATATGCCGTTAAAAAATATAAAAAAGAGAATTTAGCTGATTTATCATTTTCTCAAGTCAGTCAGGATCTAGTGAAAATAATAGGGGCAATCAATCAAGAAAATATTGTCCACCAATATTCCAAGTGGCAGTCAGACCCCATACGCTACGATCATGAGATAGACCTTTTAGCGCAATATTGTTCTTTTATGGTACATTCGAATAGCTCGGTCGCATTATTCGATATTCCTCAGGCAATTGATCAAAATTATCAAATACGCGCCCATAAAATACAAAAATTACAAGACTCCTTATATTTAGGCTTTGATTATCGCGACCATGAAACCACAAAACATAAATCTTTTGCAGAGAGTAAGTACTGCTTGTATTGCCACAAACGAAAGAAAGACACATGTCGTACTGGATTTGCTGAGGATGAAGCGATTAAAGAAAAAAACGGGTGCCCCTTAAAACAAAAAATTTCAGAGATGAGTTTGTTACAATCGCAAGGATTTAATATTTCAGCCCTTGCCGTTATTACCATAGATAACCCAATGGTAGCAGCGACTGGACATCGAATTTGCAATGATTGTATGAAAACATGTATTTATCAAAAGCAGGAACCCGTAAACATCCCCATTATTGAGTCGAATATTTTACATCAAGTATTAAATTTTTCTTGGGGGGTAGAGATTTATTTACTACTGACTAAATGGAATCCTTTAAATATTAAACAGCCACTGCCTTTAACAGATAGTGGCTATAATGCGCTTGTAGTTGGCATGGGTCCAGCTGGATTTGCTTTATCACACTACTTATTACAACTGGGGCACAAAGTAGTTGGTATTGACGGGCTAAAAATTAATGAACTACCATTTAGGTTCGATAAGCCAATTAAATCATGGAAAGCAATATCCACTAATTTGTCAGAAAAAACACCAGGTGGGTTTGGTGGAGTAGCCGAATATGGCATTACAAACAGGTGGGATAAAAATAACCTCACTCTGGTGCGCTTAATACTACAAAGACAGAAAAATTTTACTCTGCAAGGTAATGTCCGTTTGGGAAGTAACCTCACCATCAGCCAAGCTTTTGAGGCTGGGTTTCATCATATCGCACTTTGCCTTGGTGCGGGCAAACCTCGTTACGATAACTTACCTGGTTTTTTTTCAAAAGGAGTGCGAGCAGCTGCTGATTTTTTAATGCATTTGCAGCAAGGAGGCGCGTTCTTAAAAGATAATAATGCTAAATTAAAGATCAGAATGCCCGCAGTAGTAATTGGCTGCGGGTTAACTGCAATTGATAGCGCGGTGGAAGTAATGCACTATTACCCTTTGCAAGTCGAAAGATTTTTGTCCAACTGGGAAAAAGAAAATAAATCACTTGAGAGCCTTAGCGAAGAAGAAAAAATAGTCGCTAAGGAGTTTATATCCCATGCAAATTCTTTTCGTAATGCAAAAAATGATCAAGAAAAAATCGCTATATTGCAGCAACTTGGCGGTGTTACCATTTGTTATCGTAAATCCATATCAGAATCTCCGGCATATCGCCTGAATCATGAAGAGGTTGAACAAGCGATGGCAGCTGGGGTTAGTTTTGAGGAACATTTCTCTCCTAAAGAAGTTTTATCTGATGATTATGATCACGTTAAGGCTATTCAATCTATAGACGGTAAGTCACTTAATGCTAGAACTATTTTAGTCGCTATTGGAACAGAAAATAATGCTTTCACGGACATAAAAAACTTAGATGAGCAAAATAATTCTTTCTTTAAAAATAAGGATCATACCATTAGCTACTTTGGCGATTGTAATCAAAAATACGCAGGCAGTGTTGTGAAGGCCTTAGCAAGCGCTAAGGATGGTTACGCAACAATAAATGCATCAATACATCAACAGCAAAAAACTCGCTTGAACCTGCTAATCAAAAATTTTCAAAGCACTGTAAAAAGCATAAAAATAATATCTCCTAACTTACTGGAATTAATAATTCATTCGCCATTTGCTGCAAATAACTTTCGCCCTGGACAATTTTTTAAATTACAAAATTATGGAAATTTTGCCAAATTAATTAAACCAATAGCTCTAACTGGAATTGGAGTCAACAAAGAAAGAAATAGTTTAACTTTTGCTATCTTCAGCAGTCGCAATGTTGAAGATATTAAAAATAAAATATCAGTTGGTGATGAAGTATCTTTAATGGGACCAACTGGATCGCCTTTAAGCGTTGTAAAAGGACAAAAAATTGTAATTATAGCTGATAACTTTAATAATATTATTCTAAATCCGATTATTGAAGCTCTGAGAAAAAATAATTGCCAGATTATATATTTTGCAAATTATAGCGAATCAGATGCTCTGCATTATCGCCATAAAATCGAAGAATTCACCGATCAAATTATTTGGTCTTCACCAAATGGTAATGTCAAGCCTCGCAGAAAGCAAGATTTTTCTTTTAAGGGAAACCTAGTTGACTCAATTATTACGGCAAAAAAGAAGAAAATAATTAACGATACTGATCAGGTTATTTGCTACACTTCTGAGGATATCACAAAACGATTAGTGAGTATTAAAGTAAAATTATTTGGCGCGCATACTAGCTTCACTCACTCTCTAAATTCCTCAATGCAATGCATGATGAAAGGAATTTGTGGTAGATGTATTAGCCTTAATAAACACAATAATACTTATAGTTTTACCTGTATTAAGCAATATTTTAAGTTAAACTAATAAACATTACTTTAACTGTTACAACAATGAATTGTTGA
>JBMGNO010000004.1:0-44003 GCA_049739405.1 Rickettsiaceae bacterium | reverse complement strand
ATATTTATTGACTAACTAACTTTTTTGAGGTATTACTATTGTAAGTATAAAAGCATAGTTGGGGGCAACTTGAGTATAGTATTAACAGTATTATCTGTTCAAACAGCAAATAGATTAATTAAGGAAATGCGTTCACCTGCAAAATCTTCTTCTTTTGAAGTAAGAAAATTAACAGAAATACTGCTGTATAAACCTATATGTACAAAACCCCCTATTTTCAAATCAGAGCTTCTATCCAGGCCTTATAAAAAGTTTTGCTCTTTTCTAAACGAAACAATTTCCACCAAGAAAGAAGAAGAGTTTGAGTTCTATGATTTTAGTTTTGAAGAAAGTTGTAGAGAAAAGCTTTGCCAATCAATTAGTTTCAATGAAGAAGAGTTTGAGTTCTATGATTTTAGTTTTGAAGAAAGTTATAGAGAAGAGCTTTTCCAATCAATTAATAATATGAGTGAAAAAATTCCGGACTAGCAAAAACAAGAGTCGGAAGCTTCTTGCTTAGGAAGCACCTAGTTATGAGCTCATTTAACTTTCACTTAGAGAAAATCCTTGCGAGTAGTTCATAAAATAGATCTGTACATAAGAAATAAGTAATGCATTCAGTAGAGCAAGTACATATAGTATATAGTTGTCCATTTGAAATATTTTTTCCATTAAAATAGATATAGGCATGATGGTTATGTAATACAAAAATAGCGTTACTAATATCATTATTGGAGTTAATAACATGAACAAAAATACGTCTTTAATAAATGGAAAATATTTTATAAAATTAAAACTCTCTCCGCTTTTAATGCCACTCATAGTAAAGCTTTGTATAAAGTTACTAACATACATACTTAAATAAGATATTACAAATAAACGTACAAGTGCCCAAAATGTAAAGCTAATAGTTTGAGTATTAAAGCTACGATAAGCTTGAAGAACCCCATCCAAAATCCCGCTGATGTCATAATTCAATATTGATGTAATGAAATATGACATGAAAGCAAAGATAAAAGCATTTTTAAATGATGGCGCATAAATGTGATTAATCATAATAGTTTCCCCCTAAATCTGAACATGCTTAATAAGCTTCTGTTTATTAGTATTAAACCCTTGAACCCAGTTAATAACAGTCACCTGCATCGCGGCAAAGGCAAAAAAGAAAGTGAAAATTGCTAATATTCCTAGCGAACCAGTAATGAATATTGACGAAGCTATGAAAGCATAGCTTATCAGTATATAATATAATGAGAGTAATATTGGTGACAAGATTACTAAAGGCATAATTAGCAGGATTGGAAATACGAGAATTAATACAGGGTACAGCAATAATACTACTATTACGTTTTTTAGACCTGGTAAATAGCTTGTTTTTATATCAGAGTAATTAGTATTAAAATCTTGAGTCCAGTTACTGATATAAATGATTACGTAGCTGTGCGCTATAAACCATAATATCTGAAAAGTGAGCTGCCAAAGATCAGATATTGTTAAAACATCATCAAAGTTTATATCTGCCGTTGCTAGATTTTTTATAGATATACCCGAAATAAGGCTTAGCGCAAAAGATATAAGAGTAAAAATAATCGTATTTTTAAATGATGGTATATAGCTAATTCTATTCATTCTTACCTCTGATCTTACTTATTGATTCTATGTTGAATATTTTTTGACATACGATAATATACCGTATTATAGTAACTGTCTTTTCCGCAATATTTTCTTTGACGCACAGACAAAGAGCCAAATCCACGTATTTCTACACGCCCACCGTTTAGCAATGCTCTCTCCATTTCTTCAATCGCACAGTTAACAGCCAAAGCGGCATCTTCTTGATTTAAAAAATCAAATCTTTTTTCAATTTTGTCGATTAAATCTCTTTTTGTAGCCATAAAATTATATATTTTGATATCATAAATTTAATTTTTACCTAAATTTACCAAAAGGTAAAGATAAATATACAGTTTGGCTAATATTTTTGTATAAAACGTTGTCTTTATTATTTATCTCTAATTATCCGTCCTTGCTCTCTTTTCCAGTCTTTTTCTTTGATAGATTGGCGCTTATCGTGTTGCTTTTTACCTTTAGCTAAACCAAGGCAAATTTTGGCGCGATTTTTTTTATTAAAATAAACTGATAAAGCTGCTAGGGTATAGCCCTTTAGTCTGACTTTGCCAATTATTTTGCGTATCTCGCTTCGATGAAGCAAAAGTTTTTTGGGCCTACGAGAGTCATGATTAAATCTATTAGCCTTATCATATTCTTCTATGTAGCAATTATGTAAAAAAACTTCATTACCATCGATTGCTGCGTGGGAGTCAGCAATCGAGCACTTACCATCTCTTAATGACTTAACTTCGCTACCTTGCAAGGATATACCCGCTTCAAACTCTTCTTCTATGAAAAAGTCAAAAGTAGCACGTTTATTCCTAGCTATTACTTTTTTATAATCTGCATTCATTCTCTACTTCATTTAACAATGGAATTATTTCATTTACTTTTGCAACAGTTTCTTCACCAGCATGCGTTAGTGGTAATCTTATTTCGTCGCTGACTAACTGCAGCATATTAGCAACATACTTAATGCCTATAGGGTTGCTTTCACAACTAACCGCCTGAATTATAGGTAGCATTCTTTGTAATAGCTGACGAGCATCAGAGTTTTTACCCTTATAAATTAAATTATATATTTTATTCATGGCTTTTGGCATGACATTAGAAGTAACAGATACGCACCCTTCACCACCATTTGCGCCATAGGCAAGTAACATCGCATCATCGCCAACTAAAAACCTAAAGTCTTTTTTTACCAAAGCGCCTAAACGCAATGGTCTTTCTATATCTGATGTTGCATCTTTCAAGGCGGTGATATTACTTAAATTAGACAGCTCTACCAAAGTTTTATCGTTAATATTACAACCAGTTCTTCCTGGATGTGCATATATCATAATTGGTACTTCAGAGGCATCATTCAAGGCAACAAAATGTTTTAACAAGCCGGATTGCTCTGGTTTGACATAATGTGGTACCGTGCACATTAGCCCATCAACCTCAAGCTCCATTAATTTACGTATCTTCTCGCATACATGCTCAGTGTATACCCCGGTAATACCAGCAATGATTTTTATTTTACCTTCTGAAGACTGCACCGAATGCTGAATTAATGCATAATATTCTTCCTCAGATAAGCTGCTACCCTCTCCAGTTGACCCGCCAATAACAATAGATTTAATACCGCCATCTATCTGTTTTTTTATTATCTTTGACAAAGATTCAAAGTCAATTTTATTATTTGAAAATGGCGTAACTAATGCCGTAATAATGCCTTTAAATACCATAATTTTTTCCCACTAATTTTGCATATTCTTTTTGAATCATCTCAACTAATTTCATTTTATTAAAATTAATTTTTATATCGTCGAAACTTAAACTTGCAACATGCCTAATTTCTGCTGCAGTTCCCGTTAAAAAACAACTATCATAATTACCTATATCTTGCAAAGATATTCTACATTCATTAACTTTCATTCCCCTGCTAAGAGCCATTTCAATAACTGCTTGACGAGTTATTCCATTTAAAAACCGGTCAGCAATTGGAGTAAAAAGCTCTTCGTTTTTAATAAAAAAGATATTAGTTGTTGTGCATTCAGCCACACATCCCTCATAGTCAAGCATTAATGCGTCATCATAGCCCTTTTGTTTTGCTTCATGCTGAGATTTTTTTAACATCGCATAATTCGCCGATAGCTTGCACTGAGGAGGGACTGCTTCTGGAGCAGCTTTACGCCAAGGGCTTACACATAGATTTAGGTTATTTTGCATTTTGCCAGTTGAGCTTTTTGCCACTATCATGATATTACTGTCACACTCTGCTGTTAAACCAAGCTTCTGTCCCCCACTCCAGATTAATGGTCTTAAATAAGCATTATCTAAATTATTATGAAGTAACAGTTCTTGCGAGGCCTCAATGATTTCATCCTTTGAAAAACCAAGGCTCATATTCATAGTCATTGCTGAATCTAGTAAACGTTGAATGTGCTCTTCTAATTTAAATATTTTGCCACTATAAGATTTCATTCCTTCAAAAACAGCTCCCGAATAATGCAGGCTATGAGTCATGACGTGTATATTCGCTTCCGACCACAAAACCATCTGACCATTAAACCATATGTACTCTTTCATTTTCAAACCCTTATTATTTACTAGCCATTACGTATAATTAATTTTATAATGTAGGCTTAATTATTTTAAATAGTTGCTTATACTATGAATAACAAACAGCATATTTTAATTGTCGATGATGATAGCAGAATTGTTCAGCTTTTAAAGAAATTTCTTATTCAAAACGGCTACTTAGTAACTGCCAGCACCAAACCATGTGTGGTAATGGGTTTATTAAATCAATTTGCTTTTGACTTAATAATACTAGATGTAATGATGCCAAAAATTAGTGGTACAGAGCTAACAACCGAAATAAAAAAAATTCAGCAGGACGTGCCAATTATTATGCTGACCGCGCTCTCATCCACTGATAATATCATCGATGGCTTAAGCTCTGGAGCAAATGATTATATCAAAAAACCTTTTGACCCGAGAGAGTTACTTCTAAGAATTAAAAACCTTCTCATAATACATAAGAATAATAAAGTGAGAAAGGACGTTATTAGCTTTGGTATAAACTCATATAATAACTTGACAAAAACATTAACTCAAAACGGCAAACAGGTAAAACTTAGTAACTCCGATATAAAGCTGCTTGATATATTGACAAAGAACATCAACAACCCGATATCTCGCGAAAAAATAGCCTCATATTTTAGCGACCTAAACTTACGCTCAATTGACGTTCAAATAGTGCGTCTGCGTAACAAAATAGAATTAAACTCTAAATCCCCTCTTCACTTAAAAACCATAAGAAATCAAGGATATGCCCTCTATAGTTAAAACAAAATTATACCGATTAATCCCTAAAAGTCTATTATGGAGATTCGTGCTTATCATCATAGTGCCAGTCCTTATTGCGCAACTATTATCAGTATATTTATTTTACCAACGACATTGGTATAATGTTACATCCAGCCATGGTGAAATCATTGCTACCGAGATTATTGAATTAATACAGCAACTAGAGAAATCTAGCGAAAATAAAAAAAATGGCCGATTTTTAAATCTCAACTATGAAGTATTAGGCACCGATAAATTACCAAAACAGCAAAAATCAGCACTACCCGAAGAGGTGATTATTTTTCAAAGGAACATTAAAGAGTTGATAAATAATAGAACCGTGTTGCTAGCTCACAATGATAATAATAACGATATCGTGATGTATACTAAGTTAAGTAGTGATAAGATTGTGCGTATACATTTGCCATATAAATCTATTACCAACCCCACCGCTCATTTATTTGTGATGTGGGTGATATTTTTAACCGTAACTCTTTTATGTGTATCGTTAATTTTCTCAAGAAGGCAAATTGCTTCTATTACTAATTTAACTAATGCACTTAATAAGTTTGGCCATGGTGAAAAAAATATAAAATACATGCCCTACGGAGCTCAAGAAATAAGATTAGCTGGCTTATCATTTTTAAAAATGAAAGATCGTATTGAAAGATATAATAGCAAAAGAACGAAGCTCTTAGCCATGATATCTCATGATTTACGCACTCCTTTAACAAGGATGAAGCTACAAGTATCGATGATGGATGAGCATCTAGAGGAAAAGAATGGGTTAAATAGTGATATAGTATCAATGCAGAATATTATTGATTCTTATCTAGATTTCACTAAATGCGAAACAGAACAAGAGAATCTTGAAAGAGCTGATGCAGCTGAGCTGGTAATTAATCATATTCAAGCTAATTGGCAACAAAACAATATAGAAATTATCACCTCCAAAGAGCCATTATATGCGAATATAAGCTATTATTCTTTTTTAAGAGCTATTTCAAATATCATAAATAACTCTGTTAAATATGCCTCATTAATTAAAATTACTATATCATCTGATAATAATTATGCTATATTTACTATTGAAGACAATGGTGATGGGATAAAAAAAGAAGAAAGGGAAAAGGTTTTTAAGCCTTTCTATAGATCTGATCATTCTCGGTCTCTAGATAATTCTTCTAGCGTTGGTTTGGGTCTAGCAATTACTAAAGAAGTAATCAAACGACATAAAGGCTTGATCACCTTAGGGGATAGTAAAAAACTAAAAGGCTTAATGGTAACTATAAAAATACCAAAAATTAAATAATTATGGATAATAATCTAAATCACCTTGCTATTATCATGGACGGGAATGCAAGGTGGGCAAAAGTTAATCGAAAAACTACGATTCAAGGCCATCAAAAAGGTGCTGAGGCTGCAAAAATGCTTCTTGAGTACATTGGAAGCACTAATATAAAGTATGTTACTTTATACGCTTTTTCTTCTGAAAACTGGCAGAGACCAGCCGAGGAAGTCTCAAGCCTGCTAAGCTTATTAGCCCGCTATGTCTTAGACGAGATAGCGCTGTTAAACAAACATAATATACGTCTTAAGGTTATTGGAGAACTAAGCAAGCTTTCTACATCTCTACAAAACAAAATAAATGAAGCGGTAACTAGAACTCAAAATAATAATTCCTTTACTTTGTGTATAGCATTTAGTTATGGAGGGAGAGGTGAAATTGTTAGTGCTGTGAATAAGATCATTGAATCTGGTAAAAAAAATATTACTGAGAGCGATTTCCAAAGGAACCTCTATGATTCAGAAATGCCGAATGTCGACTTATTAATTAGAACAAGTGGAGCATCGCGCGTTAGTAATTTTTTACTGTGGCAACTAGCTTATGCCGAGCTTTATTTTACTGAAAAATATTGGCCAGACTTCACTACCCATGACCTAGAAGAAGCTTTAAATAACTACTCTTTTCGAATAAGAAATTTTGGAAAAAGAGCAAATTGCAAGGACTCGTTATGAAGAATTATCTATTAAGGGCTTTCTCAGGAATAATTATTGTATCTTTAATTATTAGCTTAGTCTTTTTTTATAGAGCTGGCTTTAATGTTTTATTATACATAATTTCTTACGCAATGTTATGGGAGTGGTATGATATGACAAAAAGTAATATTTGGGCTAATTTTTGTGGCTTTATCATCATTCCTATTGCCATATTATCTTTATTAATAATTTCTTACCTAGATCATAATGGCTGGATATTGCTTACCTACTTTGCTTTAATATGGAGCGTAGACGTGATGGCGATGATTGGAGGGAAGTTAATAGGAGGCCCAAAAATGGCCCCCCATATTAGCCCTAATAAAACACTTAGCGGGCTTTTAGTTGGAGTTATTAGCGCTGTGTTGGTTGTTCGTTTTATCTCTACTTTGAAAATTAATGATTTTGCTCAACTTATTAGTTTAGAATACATATTAATTGATAGCGCAATACTTGCAATAACCGCTCAAATTAGTGATTTATTTATATCTATATTCAAAAGAAAGTTTGAAATTAAAGATACTGGAACTATAATACCGGGTCATGGAGGGGTGCTTGATCGCTTTGATAGTATTATTTTAACAGCTCCTATAGTTGCATTTTGGTTAAATAACTTCTATAATTAACTGCACGTAAATATACTTAATTATGAAAAAAAATACTAGATCTGCTACAAAAAAAACCTTGAATAAAAAGATTATTATTAACGGTCTAATTCTAGCGGCTATTGGGTATTTCACTTTTCATTCTATTTATGGAGATCGTGGGGCTTTATCTTATTTTAAACTACAAGCAAAACTAGAAAAAACACATGTACAGCTCGATTCTTTGCGAGCTCAAAGGCTTGAAATTGAAAATAAAACTAAGCTATTAAGAAATGAATCTATGGATAGAGATATGCTAGATGAAAAAATACGTAATGTGCTGGGGCTATCAGCATCAGATGAAAAAATTCTACAATTAGAAAAGGAGAAAAACTAATGAAAGTGGAGACTTTTAAAAACGATTTACCAGATGATTTTGAAATTCATGGTGATCTTGCGATTGACACAGAAACAATGGGCCTAAACCTCGACCGAGACCGCTTATGTGTTCTTCAATTTAGTAATGGCGATGGTAATGCTTATTTAATACAGTTTACTGAGAATAACTACAAAGCGCCTAATTTAAAAAAACTATTATCCGATCCAAAGAGAATCAAAATTTTTCATTATGCAAGATTTGATGTTGCTGTTATTGAAAAGCACTTAGGCATATCGATGGAGAATATCTTTTGTACTAAAATAGCTTCAAAGCTAAGCCGCACTTATACTGATTATCATGGGCTTAAGGAGCTTTGCCGTGAACTTTTAGGGATTAATTTATCAAAACAACAGCAATCATCTAATTGGTCAGAGGAAGAGCTAAGTACTGATCAAAAGGAGTATGCGGCAAAAGATGTAGTATATTTACATTTACTAAAAGACAAGCTAATACAAATGCTAGAAAAGTCTGGTAGGTATAAAATTGCCAAACAGAGTTTTGATTTTCTTCCTATTAGGGCAAAATTAGATCTTATTGGCTGGAATAATCTAGATATTTTTGCACATAATTAAATAGTAGAAAAAATGCACTCAGAATATATTAAAATTGCTAAAAAAAGTCTTGAAGATCAAACCGAGGCTATGAAGATACTAACAAAAACTATTCCCGATGATTTTAGTCACCTCATTGAACATATTCTTCAAATGAAAGGACGAGTTATTTCGATTGGGATGGGTAAAAGTGGTTATGTTGCAAAAAAACTAGCTGCGAGCTTAGCTTCCACAGGGACCCCCTCTTTTTATATTCATCCAGCAGAAGCTAGTCATGGTGATTTAGGTATGATTACTAAGGAAGATTTGGTGATTATGATGTCTAATTCCGGGGAAACAAAGGAGTTATTCGACACTATCAATTATTGCCGGCAATTTAACATTAAGGTCGTGGCAATAACGGCTAATAAAAATTCTACGCTTGCACAAAATGGTGATTTTAAACTAATTTTACCCAAGATGACAGAAACTACATCCGTTGCAGCACCCACCACCTCAGCCCTGGTGACCTTAGCTATTGGCGATGCAATAGTAACTACTCTGCTGAAGGTGCGTAATTTTACTAATGAGCAGTTTAAAATTTTTCACCCTGGTGGAAAAATAGCTACAAATTTGTTAAAAGTACAAGATTTAATGCATAAGAATGATGAAGTACCATTAGTTCGTAAAAATACGAGTTTTGACGAAGTTATCATGGAGATAAGTTCTAAGCGTCTTGGTTGCGCTATTGTAGTTGATGAAAATAATTCTTTAGAAGGAGTCATTACTGATGGTGATATTAGAAGGCATATTAATGATGATTTAAAGAACATAAGTGCGAAAGATGTTATGACTAAATCTGCAAATCACCTTCTGCAAAATGACTTTGCCTCTAAGGCTTTAGTAGTCATGAACAAACATCAAATCACTACTATGCCTGTGCTTGAAAGTGATAAGGTTATTGGTGTACTTCACGTGCACGACATCATAAAAAAAGGCATTGAGGAAAAATGAATTTTAATCAGGTTCAAAAACGCAATAAACTAATAAAATATTTTTGTCTTGTAACTGGCTTATTTATTATTTTATATACTGGTTACGAGATATTAAAAAGCGATGCTGATTTACCCGAAACAGATTTAAACAAAGACTTAATAAAAAAACCAACTAATAAAAAATTCTCTGTTAGCGTGCAACGTCCAGTTTTTGAAGGTTTTGGCAAGGATCAGAAACCTTATAAAGTAGCAGCAGATAGCATTTCTAAAAAAGATGATAATAATTACTTATTAAATGACATTAAGGGCGAGTATGTTACTAATAAAAATAAAGTTCTCTTATGCTCAAAACAAGGTGTGTTTAATAGCAAGAGCAAAGAACTTCATTTAAAAAATCAAGTTACAGTTTGGTTCGACCTAATAGAACTAACTAGTAACGATGTGCATATTGATATTGAAAATAAAAACTGCTACAGTGATATGCCCATTATTATAAAGCAAAGTGGCTCTAATATTAAAGCTGATAGTTTTTCATCGGATAAAGAATCAAGTGTTATAAAACTAAAAGGCAATGTAAAATCATCAATTATGATTAAAAAAAATTCTAATAATTAAATGCAATACACCATTATAAAAAACCTTTTTATAGTAACAAGTTTTTGTTCTTGCCTTCTGTTAAAAACCCTCTAGAATGACTGTTCATATATAATAAAGAAATGTTGTTAATATGGCAGGACATTCCAAATTTAAAAATATTCAACACCGCAAAGGTGCCCAAGATAAAAAAAGAGCTAAAGTATTTACAAAACTAGTTCGTGAAATTATTACAGCTGCAAAAATTGGTGGTGTAGACGTTCAAAATAACCCACGCTTGCGAACGGCAATAAGTGCGGCTCGTAGCCAAAACCTACCTAAAGAACGAATTGATCGAGCATTAACACAAGCTTCAGACCCAACTGATTTGGATAATTATAGCGAGAATCGTTATGAAGGCTTCCTTCCTGGTGGTATTGCTATTATTGTTGAGACACTAACGGATAATAAAAATAGGACAGTATCTGAAGTACGCAGCGCTTTTAGTAAGTATAGTGGAAACTTAGCAGATAGCGGTAGTGTTTCTTTTATGTTTGATCGAGTTGGAAAAATTGAATTTCCAACTGAGGTAGCTAGTGATGATGAGATTCTTGAAGTCGCGATTGAAGCTGGTGCTAATGACGTGGTATCCACCAAAACAGAGCATACAATATATACGGATGTTGACTCGTTTAATAGTTGCCTAGATTTTCTACAAAATAAATATAATACCCCTTCAGAATCTGAAATAGAATGGAAGGCTCAGAATATAATTCTGATTGATGACGAAGAAAAGGCTACTAAAATATTAAAAATGGTTGATCTTCTAGAAGAAAGTGATGATGTTCAAAAAGTTTTTGGAAACTATGAGTTTTCCGAAGATGTTTATAAAAAATTATCAGAGTAATTTATGCAAATAATTATACTAGCTGCAGGAAAAGGTAGCAGAATGAAATCAGTGTTACCAAAGGTAATGCACGAAGTTTCTGGAAAAGCCATGCTTGAACATGTAGTAGAAAATTGTAAAGAAATTACTGATGATTTGGTGTTAGTATATTCAGACCATCTCAAGCCTCACCTGGATCAGTTTAAGGATAGGTGCAAGATAGTAAAACAAAACCAACAAAAAGGTACTGCTCACGCCGTTCTGGCTGCGAAAGACTTGTTTGACGAACAAGAAACTATAGCCGTAATTTACGGAGACAATCCTCTTATTACGCCCGATATAATATCTGGGTTATTAAAACATACTCAAGACACTAATTCTAAGGCTACTACCCTTGCATTTAGATATGATAAACCAAATCAATATGGCCGTATTATAGTGGATAAAAATGGTGATTTTGAAAGCATAGTTGAAACTAAATTTGCCTCTGAAGAACAGAAGAAAATAACCTTATGTAATTCTGGTATCATGGCATTTGCCCCCGGCATATTGAGCCAATATATTGAGAAATGCACAAAGATTAGAAGTGATAATCCAGAGCGCGAATTTTATTTGACAGATATTATCGAAATATGCAAACAAGCTGGTGAAAAGGTTTCTTACTACGAGCTACAAGAAAGAGAAAGAGTTGTTGGTGTTAATACCCAAGAAGAGCTTGCAAAAGCCAACGAACTAATTCATAAGATTTAAAGCACATGACTAAAAGCAAAGAAAAAAAGCCTTTACTAATAATAGATGGGTATGGTTTTATATTCCGAGCCTATCATGTACAGCCACCACTGACCTCCCCAAGCGGGCAGCCTGTTGGAGCAATCTATGGTTTTACTTCAATGCTTTTAAAAATACTTGGTGATTTTAAGCCCGAATATGCAGTTGTAGTGCTTGACCATGCAGGAAAAAACTTTCGTCATGACTTATACGACCAGTACAAAGCTAACCGACCTCCTGCGCCAGATGATCTAAAGTCACAACTGCAACTAGTTCAAAAAAGTGCTGAGGCTTTAAATTTTAAATGCATATCCAAACAAGGGTTTGAGGCAGATGATCTGATTGCTACTTTGGCCAAAGATTGCTCGCGTAAAGGACAAGATGCAATAGTGATATCAGCTGATAAGGATTTAATGCAATTAGTTGATGATAATGTTCGGATGTACGACCCTGCAAAATATAAGTTTATTGAAGAATCAGATATAATTAAAAAATTTGGGGTTGGGGCAAATAAAGTAAGGCATGTGCAGGCATTAATGGGGGATAGTTCAGATAATATCCCGGGAATAGCTGGGGTTGGGCCAAAAACAGCATCCAAACTAATCAACGAATATGGTGATTTAGACAATATTTTTAATTCAATTGAAAAGCTAACTCCTCGCCATCAGAAATTATTCACTGAATATAAAAAAGATGCCCTGCTATCTTGGGAATTAGTTGGTCTTGATGAAAAAGTAGAGATAGATACAAATATCGAGCAATTCACATGGCAAGCGCCGATGGTGAATGATATATCGCAGTTCATTAATGATAATGGCTTCAAGTCATTAAATAAGCGTGTTGAGAATATTTTTAATCTTAAAATATCCCCCCCTAAAGAAGAGAAAAAAATTATTACTAACACACAGACTAACATCGTTGAAGTAACATCTCTTCCACAATTGGATAAGTTTTCTAAAGAAGTGAGAAGAGTTGGTAAATTCGCTCTATCTTACCAACCAAAAAGTGATTCTATTGAATTATTTGCTGGCAGTGACGTTTATAATATCAACTTCAAGCCTAGCAAGAACGAAGATAGTGGTGACTTGTTTTCCTACGCCTCTTCGGAAGAACAATCAACAAAAATATCTGTGTTAATCTGTGATTTACTAACAGACCCGACGATCAAAAAAATTATTTGGGATATTAAGCTATTTCAGAAACAATTTAATGTTAAACTAGCTGCCTCTGACGATCTCATGATCATGGAATATGTATTAAACTCAGGTAAAAAATTACGAGCAGTCAAAGACATACTTGGAACAGAGGTCTCAAGTAGCTGCGAGGTTTCTGGTTACCTAGAATGTTATGATAAACTACGTTGTAGCCTAATTGAAGAAAAAATACTGCACTTATATCAATCATTAGATCTACCATTATCTTATACGCTTAAAAACATGGAATATCAGGGTGTTAGGATCGATATCTGTTATTTACAAAAACTATCAAAAGAGCTTTCTTCTAGATTACATTCCCTGGAAAAACTAATATACAATGAAGCTAAAGAGGAATTTAACATTGCATCGCCTAAGCAGCTTGGAGCTATTTTATTTGATAAAATGGATCTGCCATTTGGTAAAAAATCTGGTAAAACTCAATCTTACTCAACTAATGTGGATATATTAGAAAAGCTAAAATCAGAAGGCTATACAATTGCTGATTTGCTACTTGATTATCGCCATTTATCAAAACTACAAAATACTTATATTGAAGCTCTGCCAAAACAAGCTAATAAAAATACGCATCGTATTCATACAACATTCTTGCAGTGTTCCACTAGTACTTCACGCCTTAGCTCAATTAACCCAAATGTACAAAACATACCCGTTCGTACAGAAGAAGGTAATAAAATACGCGCGGCATTTGTTGCTAAAGATAATCATAAATTAATCTCAGCTGATTATTCACAAATTGAACTGCGCATCTTAAGTCACGTTGCAAATATTGAGTCATTAAAAAATGCATTCTTAAGTGGCAAGGATATTCATGCCCAAACTGCAAGCCAAATTTTTAAAATAGATTTAAGTGAAGTAACTTCTGAAATTAGGCGCAAAGCTAAGGCTATTAATTTTGGTATTATTTATGGAATTAGCGCCTTTGGTCTGGCTAAACAACTTGGAGTTAGCAATAAAGAGGCGAGCGAATATATTGCTCTATATTTTGAAGAGTATCCTGGGATTGAAAAATACATGAAAGAAACAATTGAGTTTGCTAAAGAAAATGGCTTTATTCCCAACTTGATGAATCGCAAATGTCACTTGCCAATGATTAACGATAAGAATCATGCGCTACGCTCCTTTGCTCAAAGAGCAGCTATTAATGCGCCCATGCAGAGCTTAGCTTCGGATATAGTCAAAATAGCCATGATTAAAATAGATACAATGCTTAAAGAGCAGCAATATAAAACTAAGATGATTCTGCAGATTCATGATGAACTAATTTTCGAAGCCCCAGAAGAGGAAGTGCAATTAATCATGCCCAAAATAAAAAACATCATGGAAGAACCAATCGGCGGCAAATGCTCTGGCCTAGCGTTAAAAGTAGATATTAACTCAGGGGCTAATTGGCAGGAAATACACTAAAAAAATAAACGGTTATAATAAAATGTCTTTCAGTTATAAAATTAATATTAATAGAAACCTAGAAATATCAGTTCATGATCCAAAAGGTGAGGTTATTGCAACAAACTCTATTAAACTATTTTCATCATATGCAAAACCATTCATACTAAGTGCCTTTAAAGGATATGCAGAATATAATCGTCCCATGAAACGCTGGGAGAAGGCAAATTTACATAATAATATTAATATCTGTCACCAAAATCTCCTTCAGGAACTTTATAAACACCTTAGTGACAAAGTTACTATTAACAAATATATTATCGATAAATTTAAATCTCTTGAACCTTTATTAACACAAGAGATGGAGGCAGAAGATTTAGGCATAAAAAACAAAAGCATTCTAGCGAATAATATTGCTCGTAAATTAAGTATTAAAGCACAAGAACTAGATCAAATATTTTTTAACCAAAATAATTTACTAAAACAAGTAATACCACCTTCTGATTTTGATAGACAAGAAATAATATCCAAAATAGATAAAAAGGAATTGAATAACTTAACTAACCTCGCTTACTTAATAATTGGGGTAGCCTTAAAAATAGATTCCAATGAACAGCGATCTTTAGAGGAGTTAATTGATTTATATAATCAAGCCATTAGTGATTGGGAAGGTTCTTTAGAAATTTATCAGCAGCCAATTGAACCCTTTATAGGCGAAAATACGAATGACACTGAAGAAGAAACATCTGAATTAGCCGGAGAATATGTTGAAGAGCTTTTTATCTGATAATACTAACCCATTTAAAAAGAAAATATAAATTTGATTTGTTATAATTTAACCAGTATACATGCCCAAAATATAACCCATAAAGGTTTTTTAGGGAGGTAGGCAAAAAATACTCATGCACAGCATGTGTAACTTTTTATCGAGTTAACTAACCACTTTTGGTTAATTCATGTTTTTCACGGTCAAACAAACGTACTTGAAAATCAATTAGTTCAGATCTTTCTATAGAATCAGCAAAATTATTTGCTTTTAGTAAAATTTCTTTATCGCGACCAAGATTTGCAAAGAAAAATTCAGGTTCACCACTTTGTTTTGTACCTAATATCTCGCCGCCACCACGCAAAATAAGGTCTTGCTCAGAAATAAAAAATCCATCATTACTTTCTCGCATAATTTCAAGGCGACGGCGTGCTATTTTTGACAACCTCTTATAATTATACATTAAAAGACAATAAGATTGTAGTGAGCCACGCCCTACTCGCCCTCTTAATTGATGCAACTGCGCCAGGCCAAATTTTTCTGCGTTTTCAATGATAATTAGGGTTGCATCAGGCACATCAATCCCTACTTCTATTACCGTTGTTGCCACTAATATTTTTACCTCACCGGATTTAAAATTTTGCATGGCATTATCCTTGTCAGCCGCCTTCATTTTACCATGCAAAATTCCAACTTGCTTTGGAAAAGCTTGCTCCAATTCTTTTCTCATATTCGTAACATCGGCTAGGCAATATCCATCTTCGCTTACTTCACTCTGTTTTTCTTCGCTTTCGTCAACTAAGGGGCAAACCCAGTAAATTTTTTCACCTATATCAAGACGTTTTTGCAATGAATCTATAACTTGCTGTTTTTTATCGGTAGAGATTAAAGAGGTGATGATTGGCAAGCGATTATTGGGTTTGGACTTAATTAAGCTCACATGCATATCGCCAAAAATTGTTAAAGTCAGGCTCCGTGGTATTGGGGTTGCAGTCATGACTAATACGTCAGGGGAAGAAGCTTTATTAATAAGATCCATGCGCTGATTCACCCCAAACCTATGTTGTTCATCAATTACTATATAGCCAAGATTCTTAAAACCTACATTATCCTGAAATAAAGCATGAGTGCCAATTAAGATGTTAATCTCACCGGTGGATAGTTTTTGTTTGATTTCGCGTTTTTCTTTCGCTGTATTTTTGCCCGTTAATAATGCAACTTTAATATTTAGGCTCGATAAAGCTTTT
The DNA here is from genome assembly GCA_049739405.1 of Rickettsiaceae bacterium. Lineage (GTDB taxonomy): Bacteria > Pseudomonadota > Alphaproteobacteria > Rickettsiales > Rickettsiaceae > Megaera_A. Next base: position 27,652 of record JBMGNO010000004.1, on the reverse strand, counting down.
GTAAAAAACTGGTAATGCTGGTGACTTAATAGGTCGGTTGGTGCCATTAGCGCTGACTGATGGCCGCTATCAACCACATTAAGCATGGTCAGTAGTGCTACTAGGGTTTTTCCTGAACCAACATCCCCTTGCAAAAGGCGCATCATTTGAATAGGAGATGATTGCTCTTTTTCTATTTCTTCTATAGCTTCCTGTTGAGCACTAGTTAATTCAAAGCCTAAATGATTGAGAATAGATAATTTAGCATCACTGGCCTTGAAAACCTGGCCTATATTTTTGTTTTTGTTCTCTTCTCAGGGTTGACAGAGCGACTTGGTTAGCAAATAGCTCCTTGGCGGCCAATTGCTTTTCTGTTTGATTAATTATTTTTTCTATATAAGAAGAACTATCTTTCAAACCTAAGAGGTGTAAAGACTTGATATTCGATAATAATGAATTCATATACTCATGTTCTTGAGTCAGAATATTACTCCCCTGTGAAACATTCTCTTTTAAAGAGATCACAACCTTAACATGAGATTCAAATAGTTTTAATGCGCTCAATATATAATTATAAAGCTGCTTATTCATTAACCCGTAAGTCAGATGATAAACTGGTTGTACAGAATTTTCGGCCTCTTTATTAAAAATAAAATCTGGATGTGTTATTTGATATCCGCTGTTAAAATACTGAACTTTACCAGAGATAGTTACTAATTCACCAATCTTTAATTTATTAAAAATAAATGGGGGTATTTTATTAAAAAACACCAAAGTTAGGTCACCACTATCATTATAAACATGAATTTTAGTTGGCCCTTTTCGGTTCCTAGGCTTTTCAACCTCACCAATTTTTACTTTTGCTTGTATTAATTTATTATCTGATAGATTATTTAAATCTGAAGAAGTGTCGCTAATTGTATAAGAATAAGGTTTATAAAATAACAAATCTCTTAGAACATATATTCCAAGTCTTTTTAGCGCTTTATTAGTACTATCCTTGATATTAATTAGGGTATTTACTGGCCTAAATAGAATATTATACATATATTAATGGCGAAACTGTTCAATTATCATAACACAAGCAGCTCGCAAATCAAGATCGTACGTACCCACATCGTTAATAATATTAATGATTTTATTATATTTTATTTGTAAGTATGATAATGAATACGAATTCATTTGTCGCAAAAGAGATGCTTCATTATCTGTTAGAGCATTAAAAGATGTGGAAGCTTGGTTCTTACATAACTTTGCGATTAACAACTCTGCTGTTTTTGCAAAATCATGCCATAAATCACGGTCTTTAGCCCCAAACTGTTCTATAAATTTTTGTTTGTCCCCAGGAGAGGTGGTATTTAGCAACCCTTTGACAAAATCTTGATTGACTGACTCTGAGTTATCTTTATGATATTGATGATTTATTTTCGCACATCTTGAGCGAATGGTAGGCAATATGCTCGCAGCATTATTAGTTAGCAAGAAAATATATGTATTTTTAGGGGTATCTTCTAAAACTTTTAAGCAGGAGTTAGCAGCATTCAGATTCATTTGATCTGCCCCATAAATAACAGCTATTTTTTTGCCTGATATTACTGATGTTTTATACAAAAATTTTTGCATATTACGAATCTGATCAACCGAAATATTTTTGCTTTTAGTCTCTAACTTCTCTACGGTAATGTAATCATCACTATTTTTAATATCACTTATTTGCAAAAACTCTAAAATAAACTCCTCAAGATCATATTTTCCCCGATCAAGTTCATCCACATTAATTAAGTAGCTATTATGTAGTTTATTAATTCTCTGTTGCTTAATAAGATATTCATGAATCATCTCATCACCCCAAACGCTTTAATGATTCTTCTTTACCGATAATTACCATAATTTCAAAAACACTTGGTGAATTAACACGCCCGGTCACAAAAGCCCTAACATATTTCATTAAAGATCCCAGCTTCAATTCTTGTGATAAAGCCACCTCTTTCAGCGATTGCTTCACAGATTCTAGGTCAAAAACTTCTAGTGACTTTAGCGCATCTTTTACCTCATTTATTAATTCAGGATCAGATTCATCAATAATCTCTTGCGCATCATCTTCAATTTGCAGATTTGTGCCTTCTGCCAAAAACATCACTGCCATGTTTTGTAAATCAGTGACTAGCTGAGCCCTTGGCTTCATTAGGTCTATAGCCTTTAAGATATTGTTTTTCGAGCTTTCTCTTAAACTGATGAAACTTTGATATATTTTTCCTGCTAGATCTTTATTATCGTAATTTCTTAAATAATGAGCGTTAATATGCTGCATCTTGTCGAAATCTAGACGCGATGGAGACTTTCCAAGACCCTTAAGATTAAACCACTCTATCGCTTGTTTGCGACTAATTATCTCATCATCTCCATGTGACCAACCAAGGCGCAAGAGATAATTATTTATTGCCTCAGGAAGATAGCCCATATTTGCATACTCATGGGTTCCAAGTGCACCATGACGTTTTGATAGCTTGGCGCCATCAGGGCCATGAATTAATGGTATATGCACCATTTCGGGCATTTTCCAACCCATGGCATCATAAATTAATTTTTGACGAAAGGCATTATTTAAATGATCATCGCCACGTATGATATGAGTTATTTCCATATCGTGATCATCGACAACAACAGCAAGCATGTAAGTGGGCGTGCCATCTGCTCTTACCAAAACCATGTCATCTAGGTGTGAGTTTTGCACTCTTACCTCACCTTGCAAATGATCTTTAATCACCGACTCCCCACCTTCTGAGCTAGCTTTGATGCGGATCACCGGCTTTTGATCAGTCGGGTAATCTTCTTTTTTAGCGTCTCTCCACGGAGAATGGAAAATGAAATGCTCTTTCTTTGCCAAAGCCTCTTCTCTTAGCTTAGCAATCTCTTCTTGCGAAGAAAAGCAATAATAAGCCCTGCCACTATCGAGCAGTTGCTGAGCCACTTCTTTATGACGTTCAATGGATTTAGATTGATAGATAACTTCACCATCATAATCAATACCTAACCACCTCAGCGAGTCAATTATGGCTTGTTTGGCCTCCTTTGTTGAGCGCTTTATGTCCGTGTCTTCAATACGCAATAAAAACTCACCGCCATTATTCTTGGCAAAAAGATAGTTAAATAAAGCAGTTCGGGCTCCACCAATATGTAAAAATCCCGTTGGAGATGGTGCAAATCTGGTTTTGATAGTCATAATTTATCTAGCTGTTTAATATGTATCTAGACTATATAACTAGAATATGTTTTTATCAAATATATTCTACAAACAATTTAAGTTTTTCACTGATGGTTTATAAACCTCTTCAATAGCATCTTTATCCGTAATATTATTAATATTAGTCAACACAACGCGCCCCTTCCCAAAACCAAAATCATCTTTAAAGTCATAAACAGCACCCAAGATTACCAGCTCCCCATTCTTAATTTTATCACTATATTTTGCACATGCTATTGTGACCTGATTATTGATATTTTCTAAAATTGCCTCTTGTGTAGATTTTTGCTGAACTTTTAAAGTTGCTAATTCTCTTTTAATTGCTTTTGAAGGAACTTCCGAGTTGTTCAGCACTGCCTCTATTGCACCGCATCCAGAATGACCAATTATTAGAAGAAACGGTGTTTTTAAAACCTCAACACCAAAATCAACAGACCCTTCCGAAGTACAAATTTGGTTACCAATATTGCGTACTGCAAACACACCATTCTGCGGGGTTTTATCAAACGATTCCATCTGCACTCTTGAGTCCGAGCATTTTAATATAGTCAGCTGCGGATCCTGCTCTTCTCTGAACTGCTCAAAAAAATTATCATCATGCTCTTGAGCAAATTTTTCGTTTGTGTCGAATAATTTTTGTAAAAATAATATTAACTTTTCATTTTTTACCAATGACATAAAATTTTCTATTTAATAATTTCACAGAAGATATCAAAGTTTTTTAAATGTTGCAAAGTAATTAACATCAATATCATCCGATAAATGCCATTTATTTTGCAAAACAGATAAAGCAAGGCCTTTTAGCTCAATTAATTTTAGATTTGTGCCCTCTAGCTTACTCACAAGCTCGGATGGTTTAATAAACTTATTAAAATCATGTGTTCTTTGGGGCACCCAGCGAAGCACATACTCTGCCATAATAATTGCTAAGCCATAAGCTTTTGGCGTACGATTGATAGTTGAAAAAATAATAACACCACCCTCTTTTAACATAGATTGCGTATCATGGAGAAATTTATCTAGATTGGCCACATGCTCAACGACCTCTAGGCATAATATCACATCGTATTTTTTATTCTCTATAGCGTGATCTTCAACAGTCTTATTAACTAGTTTTGTTTTTAGATTATTTTTTTCTGAATAAGTTCTGCATGCATCAATATTATAATGGTTTGGATCAAGAGATGTTACTTCATAACCCATGCGTGCCATGGGAGCAGATATCAAACCACCACCACAACCAATATCTAATAAGCTAATTTCACTACTCTCCTTAGAAAAACTCTGCTTTATAATTGACCTAATGTAATCTATCCTCACCGGATTGATTTGGTGCAATGTTTTGAATTCACCACTAGGATCCCACCACTCTTGATCGGTTTTATTGAATTTATTCAACTCAGTATAATCTATGGAAGAATCCTGCATTTTTACCCCAAAAATAGTATAATTTATTTTTAATATACAGAATATATCGGCAATAATCTATTTAAATATTATACTATTTGCTTCGTGTTGTTATCTTTTTTATTTTGCTTTTTATTATATTTTTTATCAGCCATGGATTCTTTTTTCGGCTCTTGATCTGAAATATTTTTCTTACCAACAAAAACACCTGCTTCATTTAATATCTTCTTAGGATTAGGTTTATCCAAAGGAATTGTTGTGAACTTTTCAGGATCTGAATGAGTTTCTTCTGTTGTTGGACCTTGATCTTGATCAGAATCCATCCAGAACTGATCATCATCACCTAACTCGTCCCTATTAACCATAGGATCTTTAGTTTTAAATAAATTAGACGCACCAACTTTTATATTAGTAAAAAACGTTGTGATGTTGCCTGCAAGGTTACTAGAAAACTTAGATAATCTACTTTGCTTTTTTTCGGGTGTAGCATTATTAAGATTATTTTCCTCATTTTCAGAAGCTGCATCCCAGCTTTCGCCTTGCCCCTGATTTTCACTAAACTTATTCAAACGTGATTTTCTACCTTCATTTACTTCAGTGGTTAGATCATCATAACCCTCTAACTCACCCATATTAACCGTAGGATCTTTAGTTTTAAATAAATTAGACGCACCAACTTTTATTTTAGTAAAAAACGTTGTGATGTTGCCTGCAGGGTTACTAAAAAACTTAGATAATCTACTTTGCTTTTTTTCGGGTGTAGCATTATTAAGATTATTTTCCTCATTTTCAAAATTTTCATTCCAGCTTTCGCCTTGCTCTTGATTTTCTGGTTGCTTTCCTTCTTGCTCCTCTTTTTTACCAAGATTATTCAAATTTGATATTCTTTCTTGATTTTCTTTAGTGGTTAGATCATCATCACCCTCTAACTCGTCCATATTAACTTCTTCATTATATTTATCCATAACAAACCTTTGCTTTAATTTATTCTTTATTACTCTAATATTAATGAATACTTAACCAAGTGACTATTATTATCTAGTAATTAAGGATAAAAACGCTTCAAAATAAACTCAATTAGTGTTAAAATTCTCACTAACAATACAAAAAATACATATTCAGTGGCAATAATTGTAAAGAAATTTGGTGGAACTTCAGTAGGTGGGAACGATCGTATTAAGCATGTAGCATCTATTATTGAAAACTCTTTAAAAGATAATTCACAATTAGTTATCGTGCTATCAGCGATGGCGGGAACAACCAATTCATTAATTGCAAAATGTAATGATTTTTCCGAGTTAAATACTAATGAATCCTTAGCTGAGTACGACGCAGCAATCGCCAGCGGAGAGATATTATCTTCTGCCCTACTCGCTCTTGAGCTTCAAAGGCTTGGTATTAAATCCAGGTCACTCCAAGGGTGGCAACTACCCATCGAAACGGATGCTAAGCACGGGAATGCACGCATTACCCATATAAACACGGATAAGATACATCATTTACTCAAAAAAAATATAGTACCTATTATCACTGGCTTTCAAGGGCTGTCCTCAGGTGGCAACATCACAACACTTGGTAAAGGCGGTTCTGACACTAGCGCTGCAATAATCACGGCTGCTTTAAGGGCGACTCAATGTGATATATACACTGATGTGAAAGGAGTTTATACCGCCGACCCAAGAATAGTCCATGATGCACAAAAAATTAACGAGATTGACGCAAAACAACTCATTGAAATGTGCCATGCTGGGGCCAAAGTTCTGCACCCTCGTGCTGCTGTGGCGGCAATGCGCTATGGCTTTAATTTAAGGGTTTTATCTTCTTTTGAGGATAATTCAGGCACAATAACTATAAATAAAGAAGGCAAAATGGAACATACAAAAATCACCGCTATTACTTCTAATAAAAACCTATTACAACTTATTATTAACCATAATTGTAACTTTAATCAGATAATAAACAACTTATTAAATAACAATATACACATCACATCTTTTGATAACAAAAATGGTGCGCTAGAAATAATGACCGAAATATCACAGAATAACATCTGTCAAAAAGCTTTGTCCGAGATGCGAAATAATGGAGTCATCGCTAATTTTAAAATTAAATCAGATCTTGCCTCAGTTAGTATAGTGGGCTACTCAATCAAGCATAATAGTCACTTAATCTCCCAAATTACTAATTGCCTGAGTGATAATCAAATCAAGATATTGAGCAGTGAAATAACAGAACTTAGAGCTTCAATTATAATTAATGACGAGCATACTGAAAAAGCCATAAAGGCGCTACATGAAGAGTTAATTCAATTGCCAAAAACATAATAATTTTCGGCGCGTCGATAAGTTAATTAAGCAATAATATCAGGATAAGTTTTTGAACGAATATACTCTATCTTATCTTTTAAATGCAATTTGCGCTTCTTCATCTTTTGATACATAAACATAGTGTATTTGTTAGAATCAAAACCTTGATCAATGATATTGTTCAACTGGGCGTGTTCAATCTCCAGTTCATTTAAATATTTTACTATTTGCTCTTTTTTAGCCTCCATTAACACAAGAACTCCACAATAATTAATTCAACTTTGATCTTAACATTTGCAGAAAATATTGCAAATATTATTTTTCTCTAAAAATAAGCCTTGAAATCAAAAATAATGTCCCTATATGTCTAGTATAAAAATAATATCCGAGGAATAAATGACCCAAGAAACAAAAAAATTTGATGCCGAAATAGGCAAAGTTCTACATTTAATGATTCACTCTTTATATACTAACAAGGAGATCTTCTTAAGAGAATTAATATCAAATAGCTCTGATGCGTGCGATAAGTTGCGCTACCTAAGTCAAACCGATAGTAAGTTATCTGAGCATAGCAATAATTTAAATATTAAAATATCTCTCAATAAGGATACTAAAACGATCACCATCCGCGACACAGGGATTGGTATGAATCGTGATGATTTAAACGAAAACTTAGGGACCATTGCAAAATCTGGCACACAAAGATTCATTGAGCAACTATCTGGAGATAACAAAAAAGATAGTCAATTAATCGGCCAATTTGGCGTGGGCTTTTACTCCTCATTTATGATTGCTGATAACATAGTTGTTACCTCAAGAAAAGCTGGCGAAGAGAAAGTTTACACTTGGTCTTCAGATGGCAAAGGCGAGTATGTGATTGCTGATACTGATAGGGATTTTGAGGTTGGAACTGAGATAGTCCTTCATATTAAACCTGAAGAAGATGCTTTCTTGGATCATTTTAAAGTAAAACACATTATCAAAAGCTATTCAGACCATATTTCTGCACCAATTTATTTTACTGACGAAAATAATAATGAGGTTCAAGTCAACTCATCATCTGCCATTTGGACCAAATCTAAGTCAGAGATAAGCGAAGAGCAGTATGATGAATTTTACAAAACCGTATCACATGCAGCTGATGAACCGTGGGTAACTATTCATAACAGGAATGAAGGCCTAGTGGAATTTACAAATCTTTTATTCATCCCAAGTAGTAAAACTTTTGACCTATTCCACCCTGATCGCAAATGCAGAGTAAAACTATATATCAAAAAAGTCTTTATTGCTGATGAAAATATTGATTTAGTACCTCAATATATGAGATTTTTGCGAGGTGTTGTTGATTCAAGCGATTTACCATTAAATATTAGCCGCGAAACATTGCAGCATAATTCGATATTAGAAAAAATCAAAAGATCTATCACCAAAAAAGTTATATCTGAACTAAAAAAACAAAAAGAGAATGATTTTGAAAACTATTTAAAGTTTTGGAATAATTTTGGTGGGGTGTTAAAAGAAGGTCTATGTGAAGTAACGTCTGAACACGAAAAATTACTTGAAGTATGCGTATTCAAAAGCGCTTTACACGATAAGATGATTAGTTTGGATGAATATATCGCAAACTGCAAAGAGGAAAATAAGACAATTTATTACTTAAGTGGTGACGATGCTAATAAATTGCGTAATAATCCTCAGATTGAAGGCTTTTTGAAGAAAAATATTGATGTATTGCTATTTACCGACACCGTAGATGATTTCTGGGTTAATGTTAATGGCAAGTATAAGGATGTTGAAATTAAATCAGTAACACGAAGCGACATTGACCTAGAGGATAAAGATGCCGCAAAAACAGAAGACAAGCAGCAAAATGAATCAAACCTTGCTGATTTAACTAAATATTTTAAAGATACATTAGGAAATTTAGTAAAGGACGTAAAAGTTTCAAGAAAATTAGACAGCACAGCAGCATGTTTGGCCGTTGCAGACGGTTCAATGGATATCAGAATGGAAAGATATTTGATCGAACAAAAACAATTAGCTTCTGCTAGCGCTAAGATTTTAGAAATAAACCCAAATCATAAAATAGTCAAAAAAATAGAGAGTCAGCAATCAAACGCAAGTAAAGAGCAAGAAAACAAAGACTTAGTTTTCACTTTGTACGACCAAGCTTGCATTATTGAAGGCGAGCCAGTCTCTGATGTTTCCTTATTTTCCAAAAGATTAAATAATTTACTAGAGAAAGCGGCACTATAGTTATTTCCACCTCCCTAAAGGCTACATTTTTTAGGGAGGTAGGCAAAATAAATTCGGCACAAAGTATTCATGCGTAGCATGGCAACTTTTTGTCTGGTGTACTATAAAATAAATTGACTATAGTGCGTAAGAGGTATATTTTATAATAGTCAAATATTACTATTAGTGCTCTCTTTTAAGTTTAATTATTATGAAAAAAATACTTTTATACTGCACCCTTCTTCTTTCAAGCATATGTTTTTCAGTCGTTTCTGCTGCTGATACCAATTTACAATCTACTGTTAAATCTTCTGTGGATGAATATTTAAAAACTAGATTTTGTAACTGCGCTTACTTATTTGCTGAAGGTGAATCTAAATTTCATAAAGGAGCTCAAGGTTTTTTCTCAATGTCGGCAGAAAAATTGCTGATACCAGATCAAAAGATGCCAATTGCATCTGCAACTAAAACCATGACTGCTGCTATTATATTACGCCTGCAGCACAAAGGGAAGTTGCATGTAAGAGATAGTATTGCCCTACACCTTAATAAAAAAAGCGGAGTGTGGAATAATAATAAGCCACCAAAATGGGCCCATCAAATTACCATCCACCAACTACTAACTCATACTAGTGGGCTACCGGAATATTTCATGGCTACTGAGCCAGATATTTCTAAAAAAATTACTGATATTGAAAAAGATATAGCTAGATTTATTGCTAAGCAAAACCTATTATTTCGACCAGGTGCTAAACATTATTACTGCAACACAAACTTCACGATGCTGGGGCTAATCATTGAGAGCATTACGAAAAAAAATCTTTCTGAAGTATTTAATGATGAAATTTTTAAACCACTTGGGATGAATGATACAAAGCTCGTACCTTTAGAAGAAGCTATTCAAAGCCAAGTTGATATGAGCAATTGTTCGCATCCAGAGAGATACTTTGTAACCCCAACGGGTTTTTCACCTTACATCACACCTGCTCAGTCTGACTTTCTAATGATTCCTTTTTCTGATGGTGGGGTTATGTCGAGTACGGAGGACTTACTCAAATGGCAACAAGCTTTGCATGGCGGCAAGGTATTGCCAAAATATCTTTACCAACTAATGACAAAAAAACACAGGCAAATAGAAGGACGTCTAGTTGGACAAAAACATTACGTAGGATACGGAATATTTATTGTCGAGATGGATAATGGTGATCTGATTTATCATCATAGTGGTAATGCGATGGCAATACGGAGTGAATCGGGTTATATTCCTGCTAAAAATTTATTTTTTATTGTACTGAGTAACACAATGGAATATATTCCAGATAAGTTAAGTGGCGTTTTTGACCTAGACAAGCCTTGCAATCAATTAGATATCAAGTATTTTATGAAGTATATTATTGAAGCAATTTATCATAAAAAGGCAAAATCTTGAGTTTAAAAATATTAGGTTTAGAGGCCAGCTGTGATGACACTGCAGCTGCTATAATAGACTCTGACAAAGGTATATTATCAAACATCGTTCAAACACAATTGGCTGAACATAAGCCTTATAAGGGCGTAGTGCCTGAAATAGCTGCTCGCTCGCATTTGACCTATATAAAAAAGGTTGTGGATAAAGCGCTATCAGATAGCAATACAAATTTTCAAGAAATTGATGCGATAGCCGCAACTTCAGGGCCGGGCCTAATTGGAGGGGTTATTGTTGGCTGCATGTACGGAAAAGCGCTGGCTAGCGTATTAAAAAAACCATTTATTGCGGTGAACCATCTTGAAGGGCATGCCCTAACTGCTCAAATGACCGACCAAGTTACGTTTCCTTATTTGTTATTACTAATTAGCGGTGGGCACTGCCAATTTATTTCCGTTGATGGATTAAGTAATTATACTATATTAGGCCAAACTCTTGATGATGCAGCTGGAGAGGCTTTTGATAAAGTTGCAAAAATGATGAATTTAGGCTTTCCAGGTGGGCCTATAATTGAAACAAAAGCCTTAAAAGGAAATTCTGATAGATTTTCTTTTCCAAAACCTTTATGTAATCAGAAAAACTGCAATATGTCATTTTCAGGTCTTAAAACAGCAGTAAGTTTACAAATAAAGAAACTAATGCCACTATCAGAGCAGGATATTTGCGACGTTGCAGCATCTTTTCAGAAAACTGTTTGTCAAGTGCTTGCTACTAAAGTAAAATTTGCAATAGCAGTATACGAAGAAAAACAACGAATAGGTCATAAAAAAATTGTGATTTCTGGTGGAGCCGCTGCAAACAAAGAAATTCGATCTACTTTAGAAAATGTGGCAAAGGAAAATGGTTATAAATTTATTGCCCCGCCAATTAATTTGTGCACTGATAATGCTGCTATGATAGCTTTTGCTGGACTTTTGCGATTAAAAGAAGGTATAATAGACGATATGTCATTTCGGCCTAGGGCGAGATGGGGATTAGAGGATTTAAAGATAACTAAATAACTAGAAGAACTATGTCAGGGTTAGAACTGAATAAAATTGTTGCGGCTATATTACTAGCCAGTTTAATTGCGATGTTAGTTGGATTTACTGCTAATATATTATATAAACCAAAACTAGAAATAGCTGAGCGTGGCTATCAAATAGAAGTCGAAGAAGGTGAACCGCAAAACCCTGGAGAAAAACCAGAACCGATTGATATACCAAAATTAATGGCAGAGGCTAATGCTGAAAATGGTGCTAAGATAGTTAAAAAATGCGTTTCTTGCCATAGCTTTAACCAAGGCGGTGCAAATAAAGTTGGCCCGAATTTATTTGCTATTGTTGATTCTAAGAAAGCCGCGAAATCAAGCTTTGTTTACTCAAAAACTCTAGCAAGTATGGGTGGATCATGGAGTATTGAAAACCTGTATCATTTTCTTAACAAGCCAAGTAAGTACGCCCCTGGAACCAAGATGTCATTTGCTGGACTTCGTAAACCAACAGATATTGCTGATGTTATTGCTTACTTAAAGCAAAATGCCAAGTGAAAATTTGGGGTAACATATCTTTATTTAAAATCACTCTATTTAAAGGGCTAAAAGACTTTTAGCCCATCGAATAACCCATAATTATATTAAAAAATTAATATAATTGCGCGCACTGGTGGCATCAACTTAAGGGTATCAACCATTAAATATAGTTTAATGATTCAGCTTTTTCTTGGACTTATTAAAAAGATCCTATTGACATGATAAATTTTATCTATATATTTCGACTAAATTAAAGGACTACATATTTATGCCTAACGATAAAAATACTTTGCATCAAATAAATTTCCTTGTATCCAAATATCTAGGAAATCAATATTTTTACGATAAATTTAGTGAAATTTATGATAAAATAGAGGATATAGAACAACTATCATCCATATTAAAAAACTCTAATAATACGCGCGAAAATACACTGTTACTAGCAAAGAGAATAACCGCATTAAGTGATGAAATTTTACAATATATCCAATTTGATCCTAAAGACCTTAAAACTATTTTAAACAATCAAAAATTAATTAGCAACGAACTAAAACACAAATACAAACTACCAATCGATGATAATACTAGCCCATCCACCCTTTTATCAGCAATTGATAAAGAAAAGGTGATGAAGCTAGAAGAATTAACTGAAATTGCTGTTTTATTTTTATTAGAACAGTGTAGCACCCCAGAAGTTCAAACAACTGATCAGTCAAACTTCTTTTCTCAGTCCAAACACAGCTATCACCAGCAACTCAAAATATGGCAACAAGAAATTCAGCTCAGTGAGCAGAAGATAGAAGAGTTTGAAAAAACTTTTTTGGTTAACGCTCAGCAAAATCAAAGTGAATTAGCAGCACTTATGCCTATTGATGCATGTAGTGAATTAAGTTAAAACGGAATATTCACCCGCCAAAAAGTTGTACATAATATATACCAAATTTTACCTACCTTGCTTTGCCTACCCCTTTCTTTTTAGCTGCATTCGGTGCAGCAGCAGAAGTAGAGCTGCTTTTAAATTCACTAAGATCAGGTAGATTTGCCTTTTTTACCAAATTTTTGGCCTTGTTTTCTACTTTAGGCTCCTTAACACTATCTTTCTTTACCTTGTTTTCTACTTTAGGATCCTTAACGCTATCTTTCTTTACCTTGTTATTCGCCTTTGACTCAATATCAATAATTTTATCATTTAACTCTTCTTTAGCCTTATTTTTTACCTCAGGGGCCTTTGAATGCTGATAATCATAATTTTCAATATGAATATTTGGCTTTTCCCTTCTTTTTTTAAGCCTTTTCGGATGAACATAGTCAGAAGTAGGGTTAATAGTATGCTTAATATTATTCAAGACCCTTTTAGCTCCAACTTTAATTTTATCCCACATTGTGGTATAGTTTGCAACCTTCTTCTCTTGAGAATCGATTTGCGCCTTATTAATTTTATAAGCCCTAGTAGCAATTTTTTTATCATTATCACTTTCAACCTTATTAATGCCCATTTTATCAAGAAATTTAACGGTTTTATCTAATGACTTTGTTTGCTTTATTTGCTCACTTGCGCATTGTTTTAACTCTTGAAGGTTATCATAACCAGGTGCAAGACGATGTTTACGTTGAGTATCAGACAGCTGCCTTGTTTTTTCATTATGTTTAATCTTACTATAACTATCATGAGTATCGGTTAATGTCCCTCGAAAGTCGTTTACTAGCAATACTGCTGATAAAGGATTACCTGTGGTAGCCAGTGATGTTGCGTGATCCACTGCATATAAGCCACGCTCAGCCACTACGGGGAGTACAGCCCTTGCTGCCATTCTAGCCTTACTTTTTGGTTTGTATTCTTTTTTAACTGATTTTTTCCCCTCTTTATTTGGTTTATATAAACCAGCTGATTTTTTTTCCTCTTTATTTGATTTATTTAAACCATCTGACTTTTCAGCTTCTTTATTTTCTTTAGATAAACTAGTTTCTAAAGACTCAACTAGACCAGGTTTTTTTAAACTGAGACTCTCTTGCTCTGCCCTTGCATTATTATGCTTCATCAAATTATTATAAACCTTATCTTGTTTGATGGTGTCGCTTGTAATTGCATAATCATTACCTATTCCAATAACTCCGGCTGCCGCAGTTAGGCCTATGGTCAAAGGCTGCAGGGTTACTAATGAAGCCACCATCCCAGCAGGTCTAATAAGGGTATTTGAAAATGCTATGTCTACCGCATCAACAATAACTTCTCCGGCTTTTTTCTTAACTTGCTTTTTATCAATTTCAACTTCTGACAAACTCTTTTTTGCATGATTTATTCCATCTTTGGCCTCAGAAATAGCATCATTTAATTTATTGCCTAAATATTCACGCACGCGATCTGATTTGCTATTTTGGACTTCTTTTTTATTATCAGATGAATTTAATGCCTTTTCTATCAACTCCAGCTCTTTCTCATAAGACTCAGCCGCATTTTCACGTTGATGCTTAAGGTCATCTTTTTGCTGCTTCTCGGCGTCATGACTATCTAAAGCATCAGATATAGATTCTAAGTTTTTGTCATATTGCGCAGCATTTACTACTGCCCCCTTAACACTATCTCTAAATTTTGTTTTCTCTTCCATCACCTCTTTAGTGATGTCGCCGATGGCTATTTGGGTACCTTTAATTACCGGATCAACCATTTGTTCAGCTGTTTGCTTCACATCACCACCTGTTTTAAGGTCAAAAGCTTTTGCGATAGAATTTTCAATATGATCTACTAACTCAATTTGATCTTTTTGTACCTGATCAAGATTATTGTTAATATTTTTCTCTAAAGATCCAAATTCATCTAGTGTTTCAAAAACATTTTTGATGGAGCTAATAACGTCACGATTACTAAAATTACCCATAATTTTCTACTTTATATTATTAATTTCTTTTGAATTTTAGAATTAGTTAGTTTTTTAGCTACTGACTTTATCAAGCTAATATATTGAGGCATAATCTTTTTTAGTGAGTATTTACTCTTAATAGTCTCTCGTGCATTTTGACTTATTTTTTGACGTAATTGCGGGTTGTTTAATAGATACTCTACTTTTTCAGCAATTTCTTTTGGCGCAAAAAAATCTGCGAGCATGCCATTTTTACCATCCTCAATTACTTCTATAACAGGCTTAGTATCCGAAGCAACCACAGCGCAACCAGCAGACATTGACTCCAGCATTGACCAAGACAAAACAAATGGCACGGTAAGATAAATATGAACAGTTGATTTTTGCAATAACTTAATGTAGTCACTATATTTTAGTTTATCATAAAATAATATATTTGAAAAATTTAAATTAATTTTTTCTAAAACCATATCTTTGTACGTTTTTTCCCCTGGTGTCGCTGCCCCATAACCAACCCTATCATCACCAACAATAACGAATTTAGCATTAGGCCTAGATTTATGAAGCAATGATATGGCTTGCATAGCCTGCTCAAAACCTCTATAAGGCTCACAATTTCGAGTTATATATGTTATTAACTCCTCTCCATGGCCAATAATCCTACCATCTGGCATGACCAGATCTTCTTTTCTTTTAGATGGCTTTAGCAATGATGTATCAATACCTTCGTGGATGACCGAAAATTTATAATGAAAATCTTTTGGATGTAAACTAGCCTGCCAACGAGTCGGACTAATGGCCCAGTCACATGCGGCTAAGTTCAATAAATGGTTTGAGTTTTTAATACGAGTATGAGCTACTTCATTTACATTAATCTTGTCCGTAGGGAAAAAATATTTATCAGCACCAAACGCATGGTAATAAAACTCCATATAAGCAATATATGAACTATCGGGAAATACATCTTTTACAAACAAAGAATCTCCCCATCCTGAATGGGCATAAATTACATCTGGTACAAAACCCTCTTTTTTTAACTGATGAAGCGCTCGCCACATCGATTGCCCCATATAGACTTCAGTATTAAAACGGTTTAAATATCGATGCCCTCTAAGGTTTCTTTTTGATGCGTCAATCGGCTTTGCAACAACTTTGCGTACATTTGTGATATTGGATCTATTTGGAAATCTACAAGCAAATACAACCTCATTCGTAGCATATTTAGCAAACTCTTTTGCTAAATGCTTAAATTGCCCAGGAAAATTTGGGTGTATAAAAAGTATTTTCATAGAATAACACTGATAAATAAAATACAGATATTATTCTACAAAAATTATAACTTATCGTAAATAGACAAGGTCTCTTTCAGCATTAAATCTAAAGAGAATTTTTCTTTTACACTTTTTCGCGCATTATTTGTGATATTTTTATGTTCATCACTGCCCAAAATCGATAAAGAGTGTTTTATTTTTTCTGCTAGCTCAAGGTGATCACCAGGTTCAAAATGGAACCCGCTTTTTCCATTTTCAATAGTTTCACATGCGCCACCAATATTGCTCGCAATAACTAACTTCTCCATAGACTGCGCTTCGATTATTGTTCTGCCGAAAGCTTCTGGTTCTATCGAAGTTGAAAGCACGATATCTGCAATCCCATAAAGCGCCATCATGTTTGGCTCATTACCAAATAGCTGGACTCTATTCTTTATTTTATATTTATGAATTTTCTGTTTAATTTCATCGACGTATTTGGGATGCTTTGATAGGTCCCCTGCTACGATACAATAAAAATTTAAATCACGCACTTCATTTAAAGCATCGATTAATGTCAAATGCCCTTTCCACCTTGTCATTCTTGAGGGCAAAAGCAAGATCGGAGTGTTTAGAGGCGCGTTATATTTAGAGCGATATTTTGCATTGATTTCTGGAGTTATTTTGTCTTTAGAAAACTCTTCATGATTAACACCACGATGTATTACTTGCACCTTTTTTTCACTCACGTCGTAATTTTCTAAAATGTGTTTTTTTACAAAATTTGAGACAGCAATCACCTTTTTCCCTTCAGTCATTATGCTGTTATAATATTTTTTAATGCCATTATTGAAATTATAAATACCATGAAAAGTTGTTAGTAACTTAATTCCAGTCTCCTTTGCGGCTCGGTAGCAACTCCAGGCTGGAGCCCTTGATCGTACATGCACTATATCAATGTTATACCTTGAAATAAGCTCTGCGATTCTTTTTGAATTATACCACATTACAAATGGGTTTTTACTGGCAACATTTAATGTTAAATGTAGACTGCCAGAGGATTCGAGTTGCTTTACTAGCCGACCTCCACTTGATATTACTATTGACTTATTGCCTGACTCAACAATTTTCTTAGCAATTTCCAAGGTGCCACGCTCCACACCACCTGCGTTTAAAGAGGGAACAACTTGCAAAATTATTTTTTTCTGATATTGTTTTACACTCATATTTAATAAACTAACACTTTAATTAATGAATACTCTAAATATAGATAACAACAAGATAATAGCTTATAACCAACATATTGCAACCAATTTTGATAAACCAACTATAATATTTCATCATGGTTTTATGTCTGATATGTCTGGCAACAAAGCTCAACATCTTCATGACTATTGTAAAAAGAAGGATTTAAACTTCATTCGTTACGATAATTATGGCTGTGGTAATTCTTCTGAAGAGTTCATTAAACAAACAATTAGCAGCTGGCTAAACGGCGCTCAACAAATTACTACTCAACTAACTAAAAATCAAAAAGTCATTCATGTTGGCTCGAGCCTAGGGGCGTGGATTGCTACTTTAATGACAATAAATCACCCTGAAAACGTAGTTGGCTTAGTCAATATAGCCTCCGCTTTTGACTTTACTAAAAAATTAATATGGGATCAGTTAACAATCAAGCAAAAAGAATTCTTGCGACAAGGAAATATTTTCTACTCAAAAGGACATGGCAAAAACTGTTCTAATAAGTACCCTATACATATAGATTTAATAGAAGACGCTACGCAACATCTACTTTTAGAGAAACAAATTCAAATAGACTGCCCCGTTCACTTAGTCCACGGGACTCTTGATGACGATGTGCCCCACTCAATTTCAGAAGAGTTTTTTTTCAACCTGACTAATAATGATGCCATTTTAAAATTAGTTAAGGATGGCGATCACAGAATGTCCCGAGAAAAAGATATGAGAGTAATTTGTAACTCTATCGATGAAATTATTTCAGGGTTATAATTACCATTATATAGTCGGCGAGACAACACTCTCTCCCCTTTTAAATCCCTTTAAATATAAGATTTTTATAATAAGTCTTGGGGACTTGAATTAAAAATTTGGCAAAAAGTACTCATACACAGCGCATGCAACTTTTTGCCGGACAAGTAACGAGCTATATATTAAAATACTCTGATTCAATATAAACAACATCTTGCTCTAAAGGCTCTTGCTGCGCCCCCCCTAAGAAATCGAGATCCAACTCCTCACTGTCTGAAAAAACCTCTGGAGCTTCTAATTTAAAACGAACTTTCTTATCAGAGTTTTTATAAAGCAACTTATTAGCCAAACCACAATTAATCAACTCTTCTGAACCAGTTTGATATAAACACTTCATTAAAGTTGCATGGTCGGTTTTTCCATTTTGATTAACCCTTGCCCCACTAAAAAGCAAAGATTTTACTAAACCTTCTTTATTCACAGAGGGACATAAGATCATCGAAGCAATAGCTATATCCATAGGATATTCATCTTTATAGTTTGTAATATTAGGATTAGCACCAAGTTTTAATATCCTATTAAGAATATCATTACAACCTATTTGAACTGATAAGTGTAAAGTGGTATTCCCTTCTAAATCCTGACTATTTAAATCAAGGCAATTAGCCTTATCAGTTAAAGAAGAGGTACCCAAGTTTTTAATCGAAGAAATAATAAAGCAATCACTTTCATCTTCCTCTTCTACTAAAGTTCTTTCATAATTTAAAATATGATAAATATGATCAGTATTCTTATTTTTGATTGCAGTGTGTAGTAAGGATTCTCCAAAAGTATTAATAGCATTTGCATTGGCTCCCTTTGCCATTAACAACTTATAGACTTCTAAATTACTTGCATAATATAGCGGAGTTTCTTTTAACCTATCAACCTTATTAATATCAAAATCACAATCATCTATTAAAAACTCTATGATTTTTTTTTGTCCCGCCGCAGCTGCTAGATGTAATAAACTTTCCCCATGCCCTAATTTCTCGGTGAGATCTGCTCCATAATCTACTAAATACTTAAATATTTTACAATTTCCGTAAATAATAGCATTACATAAAACACTAGTATCATCATTGTCTTTTTGATGCACGCTTGCGCCATCTTTTAATAGTTTTTTCACTGCTTTATGATTACATTCTATTATGGCATGATGTAGCGATTGCGAGTCAGTTATCAATTTCTGGTTCTTGGATTTTTTTTTTAGATATGACCACATATCACCTCCAGATATAAAGTTACACTTTAATTTTAAGTTATATTGGCAAAATAACAAAATACAACTTAATAAATTTATAGTAAAACCATGATATATATTATTAACTTGTGGCAAAATTGCTCAAATAGTTCGCCCGCTAAAAATTTTATACAATAAATCAAAATTGAAGGCATTGCATTTTGATTTACTATTACTGTCTATATTTAAACCACTAGAAGAATTTTGGCACGTCGACTATTTATGGTATGGATGGTTTTGAATTATAGTTTGTGCGCGGTATAGCTGCTCTAGTAATAATATCTTTGCAATTTGATGTGGAAATGTCATTTTTGATAAACATAAACGAACATTCTTTGCTTTATATATTAATTCATCAAGGCCATACGCTCCACCAATAACAAAATCAATGTTGCCGCCCACCATCATCTGCTGCGAAATCAGATCACTAAACTCTTCGCTACTAAATTGCTTACCAAGTCGATCTAAAATTACTACCAAAGCGTTACCTCGTAATTTAGCAACTATTGCCTTAGTCTCTTCTGCTTTTATTTCAGTAACGCTACCCTTCTTTGAGTGGGGCAGCTCAATAGTTTTTACCGCCCAACTCAGCATTTTTTGATATTTAGTGCAAATAGTATCCATGTCTTTCGACATTTTTCCGATTGCAATGATCTGTACCTTCATAAAAATAATTACATATCAAGTAATAATCTTTGTGGGTCCTCGATGGCCTCTTTAACCTTAACAAGGAATGTTACTGCATCTTTTCCATCGATCACACGATGATCATAAGATAGCGCAACATACATCATTGGCCTTATTTCTACCTTTCCATCAACTGCTACCGGGCGCTGCTGAGTATTGTGCAATCCAATAATGCCAGTTTGCGGAGGGTTAATTATTGGAGTAGAGAGCAACGACCCATACACCCCTCCATTCGTAATCGAGAACGTCCCACCGCTGAGGTCTGACATAGATAATTTTCCATCCCGTGCGCGCGTGGCGAGCGAAACTATTTCTTTTTCTATACCAGAAAAACTAAGCTGATCAGCTCCACGTACCACAGGAACAACAAGCCCCTGCTCAGTTCCCACAGCAACACCAATATCATAATAATATTTGTATACTATATCATCACCATCCATTTCAGCATTAACTGATGGCACCGCTTTCAGAGCGTTAACAACAGCTTTTGCAAAAAATGACATGAATCCTAGCTTAACACCATGCTTTTTTTGAAATGATTCTTTATATTTAGCTCTCAAAGCCATGACATTAGTCATATCAATTTCATTAAAAGTACTTAAAATAGCGGCCGTATTCTGCGAGTCTTTTAACCTTTGCGCAATTGTCTTGCGAAGGCGTGACATCCTTACTCTTTCAACTGGTTTGTCGTCAGAATTAGTAGATGATAGCTTAGCTTCACTATTATTTTTATTTCCTGAAGACAAATGCTCGATTACATCGCCTTTATTAATTCTTCCGCCTTTTCCAGTTCCGTTAATTTCATTAGGATTCAGCTTATTTTCTGTTACTAGCTTTTGCACAGATGGTGGCATGGTTGTTGCTGGATCTACTTTCTTTGCTTGATATTCATCACCTGTTTCTTGGAAAGATGATGCTGAAGAAGTTTCTTCTTTTTTCTCCTCAGCTTTTGGCTTTTCTTCGCTTTTTGGCGCAGCTCCACCTTCCTTAATTTTACCAATAACTTGCCCAACAGCTACTACTGAATCTTCAGAAAAGTCAATCGATTCAAGGGCACCAGCACTTGTTGCATTTACTTCTAATGTTACTTTTTCAGTTTCAAGCTCAAGCAGCAATTCATCTATAGCAACAGAATCTCCTGGTTTTTTATACCATTTAGCAATAGTCGCTTCAGAAACTGACTCACCCAAAGATGGTACAACTATATCACTCATAATTAATCTCCTTAAATAAATATACTCAATTTATAATTTTCTATTACTATATACAGTAAGAGCCTAGGGATCAAGGATTACTAAGGCTACAGACATACTATTTTATAGGTTTTATACTTAATGCCTCATCAACCAATGCTTCTTGTTGCTTATTATGCACATATAAATAACCAACTGCTGGCGAAGACGACTCTGGTCGACCAATAAATTTAATAAATGGTTTTTTATTCTTTTTTTCTAAAATTTCATTGATTAGAGGACTAATAAAACTCCAAGCTCCCATATTTTTCGCCTCTTCCTGGCACCAAACATACTCTTGTGCATTTTTATATTTTTGTAGCACTTTCAATACATCTTGTTTTGGGAAGGGGTAAAGCTCTTCTAAACGAATAATCGCAATATCAGCAACATCTCGAGCATCCCTTTGCTCTAACAGGTCATAGTACACCTTACCAGAACAAAAAATAACCCTACGTACCTTATTTACTGCTATTTTTTTATTAATCTCGTCAATCACTGCTTTAAATGATGTTCCTTGGTCAATATCAGCAAAATTAGAAACCGCTTTCTTATGCCTTAGAAGCGATTTAGGGGACATTACAATTAATGGCTTACGATGCTTACTCAACACCTGCCTACGCAGCAAATGAAATATTGATGCTGGTGTTGTAGGATAAACTACACTCATATTATTTTCTCCGCAAAGCTGTAAAAACCTTTCTAAACGAGCTGAGCTATGTTCTGGCCCTTGACCTTCCATTGCATTTGGCAGCAAACAAACCAAACCGCTCATACGAAGCCATTTTGTTTCTGATGAAGAAATAAATTGATCAAACACAATTTGCGCACCATTACAAAAATCACCGAACTGTGCCTCCCAAATAACTAAGTGTTTTGGCGTAACTAAGGAGTAACCATACTCAAATCCAAGAACGCCATATTCCGATAAATTACTATCTGCAACTTCAAACCTGCCCTGCTCTTTACTTATATTATTCAAAGGCTCGTAAATCGATGCACTATCTTGCGAATGCAGCACAGAATGCCGATGGGAAAAGGTGCCTCGCCCTGAATCTTGACCGGTCATACGAATAGCTATCTGCTCTTCTAGCAATGAACCAAATGCCATTTGCTCAGCCGTAGCCCAGTCAATTATATCGTCATTTTCAATATTTTTGACTCGATTTGCAAATAGTTTTTTTAACTTGCTATTAAGCGCAAAATCTTGCGGTATATCACATAATTTTTTGACTAAAGATTTTAATTTCTTTTGCTCCACGCCTGTAACAATATTCTTACTATCTACCCGCTGCATATTACTCCAATGACCTGATAGCCACTGCGCTTTAGGCTGATAGTTTTCTACCATACTAAACTCTTCGTCTAACTGCTTCTTGAACTCTTTCTTTAAGTTTTGATAATGTTCAGCATCAATAACTCCTTCAGTAATAAGCTTGTTTGCGTAAATTGCCGCTGGAGTTTTTTTACTTTTAATAACATTATACATCAAAGCCTGGGTGTACATTGGCTCATCACCCTCATTATGACCATATTTGCGATAACAAACTACGTCTATTACCACGTCTTTTTTGAATTTTTTTCTATAAGCACAAGCAATATTGCTTACTAAAATGACTGACTCAACATCATCGCCATTAACATGCAGGATTGGGGCGCCTACCATTTTTGCCACTTCTGTACAATAGCGCCCTACTCGCCCATCTTTTGCACTTGCCGTAAAGCCAATTTGATTATTAATTACTAAATGTAATATTCCTCCGACATCATAAGGGGCCAGCCCAGACATCGATAAACTCTCAGCTACTACGCCTTGACCACAAAAAGCTGCATCACCATGAACCAATATGCCAACTACAGCAGAACGATCCCGGTCTAATAAATCTTGCTTTGCACGCACTTTTCCAGCAACCACTGGATTAACTGCTTCAAGATGAGATGGATTAGGAGTTAACGATAAATGCACCGAGCGATCGCCAATCATACGATCAGAAGAGTATCCCATGTGATATTTTACATCTCCAGAAATATTTAAATCACTTGGAAAAGCACTACCACCCATAAACTCTGAAAGCACCGCTCTATATGGTTTCTTCATCACTTTTGTTAAAGTCGACAAACGCCCTCTATGCGCCATGCCCAGAACCACTTCTTTTGAACCAGATTCTTTTATTAAACTATCAAGGCAAACTATTGAACTATCACCCCCTTCGATTGAAAAGCGCTTTGCACCTGGAAATTTCGTATGCAAATATTGCTCAAAACCCTCTACTTCAACTAAATCTAGTAAAGCCTGCTTTTTTTCATCTCTTGATAAGTGCTCTTTATTAACACCAGATTCTAGTTGTTGATATAGCCATTGCTGTTCATCAATATTTTCAACATGCGAAAATTCAGCTGCAATATTACCTGCATAGGTTTTTTCAAGCGCATTTTTTAATTCGCTAACTGTGCAAGAATTCATACCGTAAAAATCACCTTCAACACTAATAGCTTCAGACAAATCATTTTCTAGACCAAAATCTTTATAACCAAGATGTAACTCTTCTTGAGTCTTTATTTTTTCTAGTTGCAAAGGGTCCAAAGATGCTAAATAATGGCCATGCTCTCTATAGGCATTGATCATAAACTTAGCTCTTAATGAGTTTTTTTCCTGACATTTCTCAGGAGCAGGCGTAACAACAGAAGGTTTTATACTCGCCTCTTCATCTTTCTGAATGCCAATAATTTTTGATGTACTTTTTAATGGTGCAAAATCTGAATTTGCTTGAAAAAACTCTACCCAACTACTATCAACCGAAGATGGGTCTTGTTCGTATTTCTGCCTTAGCTCTTCAATAAAAACCGAGTTACTACCAAACAAATAATCATTGGAGCGAAACTTACCACTCCCTTTTTGATCAAAATCTTTTCCCACGCTAAATGCCTCAAAATATACTTTTAATACTTTAAGATTATACTAGAAAAACCAAGCTTTATGCAAGTTATTTAACGTTAATTTATAGTTATTTTTTGCAAAGTAGAAAAATATACGTTTAATTATAAGGGCTAATTTAATTACATTTTATTTTTATCAAAAAAATAGTTGAAACTGAGTATCATTCTATGATATAAAATAATTGTACAGTTTTCAAGAATAGGAGTGAAGATTATGACACATGGAGGAAAAAGAGCAGGAGCGGGAAGACCAAGGGGGCAAGGTAAGTTTGGCACAAAGACAAAAGCCATACGAGTACCGGAGGAACTTGTTAGTGATGTACAAGATTTTGCTATGCATTGGGGCTATAAAATACCTTTATTTAGCTCAAAAGTAGAGGCAGGTTACCCTTCAACTGCCGAAGACCACATCGAGGACACACTTGACATGAACCAAATGTTAATCAGAAACCCCGAAACTACTTTCTGCGTTAAAGTTACCGGATTATCAATGGTTGAAGCTGGTATATATGAAGGCGATCGGCTTCTTGTTGATAGCAGCCTCACGCCAAAAGATGGTAAAATCGTAATCGCTGCGATTGATGGAATGCTAACAGTGAAAAGACTTGGAATGATCGATAAAAAACCATATTTGTTACCAGAAAACTCCAGCTTTGAACCAATACCAATACTGGAAAACTCCGAGCTACATATTTGGGGCGTAGTGACAAACATTATTCGTAAATTGTGAGGTATATATGCAAGTTTACGAAGTAAAAGACCTGAAATCTGCTAAAGATTTTTTATCTACTCATCAAGGAGCAATAATTTTAACCAATCCACAAGGTAGCAGCAGATATTACGGTATGCGAGTTATAGATTGCATCATGAAAATACTGCAAAAAGAATTTCCTCATAAAATTGATAATATTGTTATCAATGCCTATGATGACTATGCTGCTTTTATTACAGCGCGCAAACTAGGATATAAAAATATCAAATATTTTAATAGAACAGCGTAAAAAAAAACTACTGAAAGCTCTATGGTAAATTTTTATTTCAATATCAAAAAGCGTTGATTGTCTGGCACTAAATCTTTATTTAAATAAAGATCCTTTAAAGGGTCCGATACAGAATGATAAATAAAATCACAAGATGGTTTTGCCAAAACACTAGCTGAATTAATCATCGCTGGAAGTTCGTGCAGCAAATATTGTACAGCTGTATATTTAGCAATACTTTGCTGAAATTCATCCATCTCTATTCCAGATTTTCCATTATTGCGGGAAATTATCCATTCCGTTATACTTAAACACTTTTTTTGAAAATTACGGTTACTATGGAATAAATCTAAATAACGGGCTAATAATGCCTTATAATTATTGTTTTGATTCAACAATGAGAGAGAATATATTGCGATTTCTTTTTGATCGGGCGACTGTTGATAGAACTGCTTTAAGCAATCGTTAACTCTATTAAGCAAATGATTATCATGTTTGCGAACCTTTTGGTTTATTTTGGAATCATCATATCCAATAGCCTCTAGATTATACTTAGAAATTTTATCTGGCAAGAAAACAGCGAAATCCTTATAATGCCTACTAACCCATTTATATATTTCCAGTATCTTTTCCGCAGAAAAATAGCTATTAAAAGGACTAATTGCTACCAGAGCAAAGTCTTTTTTTTCATTAGCGGGGTATAAAGTTGCTAAATCGCGGTAGAATACCTTGCCTCTTAATTGATGCAAGTCTTTTTCATCCCCCCCGTCCTCTCCCAAGGAGAAAGAAAATAAATTAGTTGGAATCGAAAAATTAAAAGTTGTCCCGGATTTACCTTTATTATTCTCCGCCCATATTTCTCCTAAATGAAGATCTATTATCTCTCTACATAAACTAAGACCAATACCAGTTCCACAAGCTTTTGATGCGGTCCTTGAGCTCTCAGAAAAAGGGTTGAATATTAACTTCATTTCATGCTCTGGTATTCCAATGCCCTCATCCGCAACTGAACAGGTGACAGCTGGAATCTCACCATTTTTTAAATAGGATACCTTAATATCAATTACAATATTTTTTTGTTTTTGTGAATATTGCACAGCATTCATCAATAAATTTTTAATTACCTGAGTAATTAATTTTTGGTCAAACACCAATACATAATCATCAAAACTATTTATTTTAATTTCCACTTTTTCATGACAAAATGATTTTTTATACTCCGCCGCAACAGAACGTACTAATTCAGATAAATTATATCTTTTAAAATTAGGCTCAACATCACCTTTAGTTAAGTCAGACAAGTCAAAAGTATTTAAAATAAATCTAGATAACCTTTTTGACTCTTCGTAAATTAATCTAACATTTTCTCTTTTTTCTTTTTCACTATATTTTTCCCAACCCACCGACAAAGACTCGGAAATAGAAGCGACCGAATTCATTGGAATCCTTGCTTCATGACTTATATTCTTTAAAAAACGTGTTTTAATACTTGAATATTCATCAAGACTCTTTTCTACTTTAAGAACCTCTTTTTCAAAAAGCTTGTTATGCGTAATATCAACAGAAACGCCAATAATTCCAATAACCTCACCTTTGTCATTCCTTAGGGGACTTTTGGAACTCAGCAACACTTTATTTGAACCATCAGCAATAACTACATATTCTTCAAATTTATATTTTTTTTGATCATTAATTACTAACTGATCTACTGCCTTAATTTGCTCTGCCTGATCTGTCCATATCAGAGTAGAGTCAGTTTTACCAATAAGCTCATTTCGAGTTAACCCAATCATACGTAGCATGTATTCATTGCAGCCAAGATATCTGCCAGACACATCCTTCCAATAGATACTAGCTTCAATGGCATCAAGTATCTGATAATCAATATTTTTCATAAACAATAAGAACTAAGGTTTAATATAGTGCGCAATGGTATACTAGTAATAGATTCAATTCAACCCACCTCGATTAATTGACATTAAGTTTTATTAAGGAAGGTGGGCTGCAAGCAATGTTTTTAGCTATTTTTTTACTTCATCAAACTCACTATTTGACAAATCAGCGCCTTTAAAACTACAGTTTTTACAATCAGAACCTTTGAAGTTAGCTCCAATTAGGATAGTGTTATCAAAATTAATTTCCTGCATCACTTTATCAGAAAAATCTGCGAACGATAGATTCATATTAGAAAGATCTTTCGTGGCAATTAATTTATCAAAGTTTTTAAATTGAGCTGGAATATTACGCATCGCTTCAAAACCATTATTCTCAATGAATGCAGTGCGCTT
>JBMGNO010000003.1:0-59768 GCA_049739405.1 Rickettsiaceae bacterium | reverse complement strand
ATTAAATTAAAGTAGCAAGCTCGTAATGCGCAATAGTAGCAACAATAGGGCATAGAAGTTTTTTTTATTTTCTTTGATCCAATACATAAGATTACGCATAAGACCAAAAAAATCATTAACTCCTAGCTCTAAAGAGTTATATAAAATCAAAAAGTGCTTATGCGTAGCATACGCAATTTTTTGCCGGGTGGGCTAAACCACTTAGACCACTTATGTGAACATATATAGTAAATCAGTAAGGATTTAATTTATCACACTAATTTTAGTAGTAAATGTTTCTTTTTACCAGAGGATAGCTTCACTTCGTTGCTAGTTAATTCTTCTATTTTAAATTGCTGATTTTCATCCATGATTTTTTTATTATCAACTTTAGCCCCACCTCCTTTAATTAACCTGCGCGCCTCACCTTTGGAAGAGGCCAGGCCAGTTAAGTGAAATAATTCGTAAGCTGCTACAAACTCGTTAAGGTCCGCTTTTTTAATTTCAACGAATGGTAAATTTTCCGTACTCCCGCCTTGCTCAAAAACTTCTATAGAAGTTTGCAGGGCATCGTCAGCTTCGTCTTTTCCATGGCAAAGCGTGGTCACTTTATGAGCTAATTTTTTCTTTGCACTGTTAATATTATTATTAATTTCTTGTTCAAATTCGGCCAACTCTTGGTCTGAAAACTCGCAATATAATTTAGCAAATCTTAGAACGTCTGCATCTTCAGTATTACGCCAATACTGAAAATATTCGTAAGGAGATAACTCCTCAGAGTTAATCCATACAGCGCCTTTCTCTGATTTGCCCATTTTTGCACCAGATGAAGTTGCCAATAAAGGAGTTGTTAATCCATACGCCTGGTTTGCCGTAGTCTTACGTATTAAATCTGTGCCCATGACAATGTTTCCCCATTGGTCGCTGCCACCAAGTTGTAGGCAGCACCTATGGTCTTTATTTAAATAATAAAAATCATAGGCCTGAAGTAGCATATAGTTAAATTCTAAAAAGGTAAGTGACTGCTGACGATCTAGGCGTAATTTTACAGACTCCATAGTCAGCATACGATTTACAGAAAAGTTTTTCCCCATATCTCTCAAGAACTCAATATAGCCAATTTTTTCTAGCCAATCTGAGTTATTGAGCATAATAGCATCACTTGGACCATCGCCAAACTTAATAAATTTAGATAATGATTTTTTAATTCCAGCTATATTCTCATCGATTTGCTCTTGGCTTAACATTTTTCTTGTTGTGTCTTTCCCAGTTGGATCGCCAATCTTTGTTGTTGCACCTCCAATTAGAACAATTGGTTTGTGCCCATGTTTTTGAAGTAACCTTAATATCATAATCTGCATTAAATTTCCTACATGCAGAGATTTGGCAGTACAATCAAAGCCAATATAAGCAACAATTTGTTCTTTTTGCATTTTGTTACTTAGCAACTCTTCGTTTGTGCATTGGTGAAAATATCCACGCTTTTTAAACTCTTGTAAAAATGTCATGTTTTTATGTATTTAATTAAAGGCTGCTTATTTTTAGCAAAAAAGTTATATAAAAGCAATATTATTTATAATAAATTGGCGATTACTTTAAGGTATTATAAAACTATTCTAGCAAAACTAAATTAATATGATATACCTTAGCAAAATTGAGTAAATCAGATATACGTACAATGTTTAAAAATAGTTTATTAATAGAAGAGCAATACGGATCTCATTTTGCAAATGCAAACTTACTTTCTGAATATTTACTATTTGAATCTGCTTCAAATACTATTACTAGTTCGTCTTTTAGGCCACATGCTTTATATAATGCTCTGCTAAATAATGTTGATAATTTTAGGTATGTGACTAGTTACCCAGATAATTTGCAAAAAATTCTTATAAAATCACTATCTAATACATTTCAAATGTGCGAAGAGTGGGTAGAAGATACTATATCAGCAGTTAAGCAGGAATATCAAAACCTTAGTGAGCAACAATCAAAATTAGAAGCAGAGAGCGATTCGCCGCTAGTTCAACATTTTTCCCCTAACGCAAGCCTACCTAACGCAAGCCTAGATACTCTTCGCTCCTATACTGAATTTTATATTTCTGGTAATCCAATTGCTGTTCCAATTTATCAAAATTGTACTTTTAATTTTTATCCGCAACCAGACTCCTCAATATCAGCAGATTATGCTTTACCTGAGGAGTAAAGTGTTTTATGTAAAACAGCTAAATATTTTTGAAAATATATCCTCATGCAACAGGGCTAGGGCGACTTCAATCGTAATTAATACAACAATAGTGATCTCTAAACGAGTGGAATGTTTGTAATTCAGCTCGTTGCACAGAATATTATATAATTCTTGAATAATATCTAGACGATGATTAAGTATTGAATGCCTTAATTTTATATCTTGAAATTCTGTTGCCATTAAATAGAGCGGTTCATAGTTTGGCCTGCGCCAGAAAAACTCTGGTGTATCTAGGATATCAGTATGTAAATTAATAGAATAACGTTCGTTAAATAAATTACCAATTTGCTTTGAGATTTCTTTTTTAGACATCGAAATGCCACCAGTCTTTGCTAACTCTTTGTTAATGGGAGCTGTGCTTTGCAATATTTTGCTTACCGAGCTCTCTAATATCTTTAATTTCACAGACTGCGCAAGTCCATATGATATTGATATTTTAAGGTATTCGGAGTTATTTGCTAATATTACTTTATTTTCTTCTTCATCAATATAAGTTTTATCTTGAATGTCGTCGTTAACATTGTCACTATAGTTGAAATAAATCAAATCAGATTCAATTTTTTCCACTGGGTCAATTTCAAATTTGCTTAGTTCGGACAATATAATTTGTTCTTCGGGCTCTTCTGCCCCCCAGATTACTACGCAGCCAAAGGGAAAAACAAAGAACTCAGTATTATTTTTTGGTTGTTTAACATAAAGTACTTCATCAAATTCAGTCGTAATACAATCTGTACTGTAGTAATTGAATACTAAATCCATTTTATACTCAGAAGCGGGGGATATTGAAAAACATCTCATATATTAGGTATATGGTAAATTAATAAAATAATATTATATATTATCTGAGTCTATTTATAAAACTAAACTTTATTATATAAACTTTTTCTTAAATCATCAAATTGTTTTAGTATCCTTAATGACTCATCCAGATTTTCTAATTTTAGCATACACGGACCATCACTTGGTGCATTATCAGGATCTTGGTGCACTTCGATGAATAGCCCCGCCACACCTGCAGCAACTGCACTTCGCGCTAACAAATTAACAAATTGCCTTTGTCCGCCACTAGCAGCGCCAATTCCTCCAGGTTGTTGAACAGAGTGCGTTGCATCAAAAAACACAGGAGCTCCTGTGTTCTCTGCCATGATTTCTAAGCCTCTCATATCAGAAACTAGAGTGTTGTAACCAAATGAGGTTCCTCTGTCAGTAAGGATAATGCCTTTAGCCTCAAAATGCGCTAATTTATCATACACATTCTTCATGTCCCAAGGAGCTAAAAACTGTCCTTTCTTTACCTTCACCACCTTGCCAGTTTCGGCAGCAGCCTTTAGTAAATCTGTTTGACGACATAGGAAAGCTGGTATTTGTAACACATCAACGACTTCGCCAACTGCCGCGCACTGAGCTTCGCTATGGACATCAGTTAGTACGGGACAGCCAATTTGCTGTTTAACTTGCGACAATATGTCAAGTCCTGTATCAATCCCCGCTCCACGCTCTGCTTTGGCTGAGGTTCTATTTGCTTTGTCGTAGGATGATTTGAAAATAAATGGTATATCGTATTTGTCAGTTATTTTTTTAATATTTTCAGCCATAAATAAAGAATGATCTAGAGACTCTATTTGACAAGGCCCGGCCACTAGGGCAAACGGTAGGTGGTTAGCTATTTTAATATTATTGACATTTACGATTTTATTCATTGTTATATATGTATTTTATTTTGCAATGGGTAGGGCTGTATTATCTTCTTCTTTAGTAACTTTTTCAATTTTTTTATCAACTGAAGTGTGAGTTTTTGTAGATAAATTTGCCAATATTATCGCATTTACAAAAAATAGAACTGCTAAAACTACAGTAGTTCTACTCAAAAAGCTTGCGGCTGTATTGCTTGAAACTATACCCATGCCACCACCGCTTCCTCCGCCAATGCCACTTAAGCCATCGGTGCTAGTTTTTTGTAGTAGAATTGCAGTGATTAGTAAAATGGCTAATACTAGGTGTATAAAAAGTAAAGTGTTGATCATAAAATGTTATTTACTATCTAAAATTAATTTTATTTCTTCTGGTTTTAAAGATGCAGACCCTACCAAAACGCCATCTAGATGTTCAATCTTTAGGATTTCCTGGATATTATCCGCATTAACTGATCCACCATACACCAATCTTATATTTTTTGCAACTGAAGCCACGTATTTATTTTTTTTGATAAAATTTATTATTTCTTGTATTTCTTCAAGTTTTGGTGTTACTCCCGTACCTATAGACCATATCGGTTCGTAGGCAATAATAATTTTCTCACTTTCGCTAGGCAGTGATTTTAATTGCTCCTCTATAAAATCAAAATGATTTTTGCTTTTTCTAGATTCGATGGTTTCCCCTACACAAAATATTGGCGTGATACCAGATTCAATACAATTTTGTAGTTTCTTTGAAACTGCTTTATTAGTTTCTAGCATCAAGGACCTGCGCTCACTATGCCCAACTAGTGAATAATGAATATTGCAACTTTTGACCATTGCAGCCGAAGATTCCCCTGTATATGAGCCATTATTATTAAATATACTAACATCTTGAGAGCAATATGTTAAAGAGCTATATTCTTTGGCTAAATAGCCTAAATAGGCACCAGATGGGGCGATAATAAGTTCATTAGAGTGCCCCAGAGAGTTGATCTGTTTGGTAAGAGAAATTGTCTGGTCAAAACCCAGATTCATTTTCCAATTAAATATAATAAGTGGTTTCATGTTAAATATTGCTTGCAGTTATTCAAATTGATTATTATTTTAGACTAGTATACAAAAAAATAAATAAAATTCTTTATGATTTCTAATTTTCGAAAAAGTGCAAATAATATTTTTGTTAAAATTCTCCTTGGTTTAATTGCTTTAAGTTTTGTGGGGATTGGCGGGTCGGCTTTTATGCAGGGTAATAAAAGTGAAGACGTAGTGTCTTTTACTAAATCAAAACCTATCTCGTTTGAAGAGTTTCAATATGAGAAAGCCTTGCTAATGAACAATTTGCAAAAAAATAGTGGGGTGGATTTTAATGTTAATGATGTTGATGAGTTAAAAATTAATGATATGATTTTAATGCAACTGATTCATAAATATATGATTAATTACCTTGCAGACATTTATAATTTTGATATTAGCGATAAAAAAGTCGTAACTTTATTAAAGAAAAATCCATTTTTTCAAGATGATAAGGGTAATTTTGATATTAAAAAATTTAAATCTCTTTTTCGAAACTCTGATCAGTTGCAGAAAAAATATTTAGAATCAGAAAGGCATCGCTTAACCGAAAGGGTGTTTAATGCAATATTTAAAGATGGTTATGTTATTTCTGATTTGCAGATGAGTAATATTTTAAATTATATGACTACTACAAAAAAACTAAATATCTTTTCGATGGGGTTGTATGATCAACGTTTAGGAGAAATGTTGCCAAAAATTGATATAAATCAAATGCAAAAATTTTATGATGACAACCTAGCTCAGTTTACCGTGCCAGAAGCTCGTAAATTCAAGTATATTAAAGCCGATAAGCAGCTTGTAAAAAACAAGATAAAGCTATCTGATAGCATATTAAAAGAGTATTTTGCAGAGAATATTGATGAATTTAGCTCTCAAGATTTTGTGAAAATGAAAAAGAAGGTGAAGGAGGCTTATATTCAAGAAAGAAGCCTCGTTTTGCTCAATGAAATTGCAAAAAATATGGAAGAAGATGCATCAAATGGAATGAGCTTTGAAGAACTTGCAGCAAAATATTCGTTAAAAATCAAAACAGTAGATTACCTCACCCAGAAAGGAGATAGC
Organism: Rickettsiaceae bacterium; assembly: GCA_049739405.1. Classification (GTDB taxonomy): domain Bacteria; phylum Pseudomonadota; class Alphaproteobacteria; order Rickettsiales; family Rickettsiaceae; genus Megaera_A. Next base: position 53,729 of record JBMGNO010000003.1, on the reverse strand, counting down.
TCTACTAATCTAGATTATGAAGATATGCTAGACACCATTTTTGAAATGGACTTGAACGAAACGTCTTACCCCCTAGAAAAAGTTGACACTCAGGAGATTGTGATGCTGCATGTTGTTGGTATAAGAGATTCGCAAACAAGGCCTTTCAACCAGGTTAAGAGTGAAATATCAGACATTTTTAAAAATAAGTTGATTGCGCAAAGTAATATTAAGCATTTAACTAAAATAAGAGAAGACTATGATAGTAAAAAACATTCCTCTTCCGCTCTTAAAAAACTTGGAGTAGAAGTAGTCGAAAATTATCAACTTACTAAGCTCGATTTGTATAGTGATTCTGCTAACACAAAGTTACCAAAACGAGTTTTAGAACAAGCTTTGGAATCTCAGGTGGGCAACTCTAGTGCGATTATAGTTGATAATAATAAAATATATTTTACGCATGTATTAGAGCAAAAGCCAAACCCCCTAAAACTAAAGAAACTTCAATCTGAGGCTCTAGATAATTATTCAGAGGCTATAAAAAAAGGAGTATATTTAGAACTAATTCAGCATTTAATAGAAAAAAATGAAATGATAGTAAAAATAAATTCTAGGCAGCAAGTGAAATGATTAACTTCTATCAAAAATTAAAAGGGGCTCTTAGCAAAACATCAAGTAAAATTAGTGAAGGTATAGAGCATATTTTCATTAAAAAACGTCTGGATGAAGAGTCGATAGAGGAGCTAGAGGAGCTTTTATTATTTGCTGATGTGGGGGCTGTTGTAACTCAAGAAATCATTGCTCAATTAAGGCAAAAAAAGTTTGATAAAGAGGTTTCTTCTGAAGAAATCAAGAGAGATTTAAGCCAAATTGTTGAAGCTATGCTAAGTAAACAAAACCATGAATTTAAATTGCAAGAAGGGCGTTTGAATGTTATTTTAGTTTGCGGTGTGAATGGTAATGGCAAAACAACAACGATTGGTAAATTAGCCGATCTTTATATAAAACAAGGTAAGAAGGTATCTATTGCTGCTTGTGATACTTTTCGGGCCGCAGCTGTTGAGCAGATTAAGGCCTGGTCAGATCGCTCTGGAGCAAAGTTTTATCAGGGAAAAGATAAATCAGACCCTGCTAGTGTTGCCCATATGGCAGTTACAAATGCATTAGCAGATGGTGATGATATATTGTTTATTGATACTGCTGGACGTTTGCATAACCACGAAAACTTGATGCAAGAATTAGCTAAAATTATTCGGGTGGTGCAAAAAATAGATGATGCTTTTCCGCAGCATTCTCTGTTAGTTATTGACGGCACAACTGGCCAAAATGCAATTACGCAAGTTGAGCATTTTAAGAAGATCGCCAAACTCACGGGGGTTGCGATCACAAAGCTGGATGGCACAGCTAAGGCAGGGGCAGTAATTGCTATTGTGCAAAACCACCAACTGCCAATTAATTTTATAGGTATTGGCGAGAAAATAGATGATTTAAAGAGTTTTTCAGCAAAAGAATTTTCTGATGCTTTAATAGGTTTGGGTAATTTGCTATAAGCTTAAAGTGCAATGAGTTACTATATAAACTTACTGCACTTCTTGAAATAATCTATTCAGCCTGCATTTCAGCCTGTACTGTCTCGTTACCTAATAGGTCTATTCGTTGAGCCTCGGGGAGTTGGTCAGTATACACTTTTAATAATTGCGGTGTTTCGTTGCTCAATGGTTGTTCCCTTAAAAAATCTTGCACAGATTCTTCTTGTAATAAGAGCTCTTTTAATAATATTAACGCTGGGTCATTGGGCGCAGTATGACTTTCAGATATACGTTTTAGTAAATTATCAAGAACAGTGACGCCTTGTTGATCTTTATATTCCATAAGATTAAGTTCAGGGACAATATTTGACTGTTGTATAATATTTGGCTTACTAACAATTTTCCCATTAACAATTTGTGTGCTAACTGCTTTATCCCATATTAAAACATTTACAATAGCTTTAGCATCAACTAATTTATATTTTGCAAGTTCCTTAAAAGACTCATAGTTATTAAAAAACTCTTCTTCTGTAAAAGATTTTAATGCTGAATAATTACGAACTATTAAATGAGGCTGATTTACACAGCTTGGTAATAATTCTTTGAGAAAGCTAGTGTCTTTTTGTCCAAGCTTAAATAAGTCAACGTACAATCCGCTTGATATTAGCTCAGAAATTTTCTCTACTTTATAATTTTGGCTACAATCAGAGTTCATAATCAAATCGGATACGTATCTAGAATATTTTGTATGTAAATTGAAGTCCTTATGCGTTATTAGTTTATTAAACAACGACAGTTCTGAATTAGATAATAAGCCTGATAGTATTGAGCAATAATTCATACCAGTTATAATAATCAGATTAGGGTCATACTCATGTTCAAATAAGTGTTCTATAACTTTATCACTGTGAGTTATAGTAGATAAGAGCATTAATTCTGATATAAATTGCTTTTTAGTTTTTGTGTCAGGTAATCCTGATGTCGGAATTTCTTGTATTAAAAACTTTGATATTTCTGCGCTATTATAGTTAACGGCATGTGATGTAAAACCTTCGATATCAAGATCAAAATCAACCGCTTCTTTGAATGGCTTATGGTTGTAAAAGCTTTTAAAGCTCCTTATATCATCAGACTCTATCACTTCGTAAAGTAGATCATCGGGTAAATCTAAATTTTTTTGTTTTAAGGCTTCAATAGCAGCTAAGCGCATTGATGCTGCCAACTCAGGGCCGGATAGTTTGGCACTAGGTTTAGCGATTACTTTGGTTTTGTATTTTTGAATGGGCATATTACTCTGTATTTATTTATTTTTGTTAACTTATATAAATTTTTAATATTAGTCAAGGGTTAATTTTTATTAATTAATTTAGTCGGTAGTCAATATATTTGACTGTTATAAAATAAAATTCACGTTTGTAAATGAAAAATAGATATAATAGCGTAGTTATAGTTAATTAAGTTGCGCCCTTTGAACAAGAATTATCATTAGCTGTTGCTTCATAAAATGATTCCTAGTATATTAAGACCTAATTTATCAAATTATTTTAAGCTTATGCAAAAAGTTTCATTTCAAGAATTGATATCTAAGCTACAAAAATACTGGCAAGATCAGGGATGCGCTATACTTCAACCTTACGATATGGAAATGGGGGCAGGAACTTTTCATCCAGCAACCGTGCTCAGAGCTCTTGGGAAAAAGCCTTGGAATGTTGTGTATGTTCAGCCATCAAGGAGGCCTACAGATAGTCGTTATGGCAAGCACCCAAACAGAATGCAGTATTTTTACCAGCTACAGGTTGTTTTGAAACCTTCGCCAAATAATATGCAGGAGTTATACTTAAAAAGTTTAGAGCATATTGGTATTGACCTAAAAAAACATGACATTAGATTTGTTGAGGATGATTGGGAGTCACCGACGATTGGTGCCGCTGGCCTTGGCTGGGAAGTGTGGTGTAATGGTATGGAAGTTTCTCAGTTTACTTATATGCAGCAAATTGCTGGCATTGATTGCCGCCCAGTTGCTGGAGAGATAACTTATGGACTAGAGAGAATAGCTTTGTATCTACAAGGCATTGATAATGCAAAAGACTTAGATTGGAATGGTCAAACAGGTGAAAAAGCATTAACTTACGGGCAGGTGATTGATCAGGCGGAGTACCAGTTCTCTAAATATAATATAGAGTTTGCAGATACTGAAATATTACTACAGCAATTTAAAGACGCAGAGAAACAATGTAGCATATTAGTAAATGCTAATTTAGCAATGCCTGCTTATGAGCAATGTATTAAAGCGAGTCATCTGTTTAATTTACTGTGCGCACGCGGGGTAGTGAGTGTGACAGAACGTGCTTCATATATATCGCGTATTCGTAATTTAGCTAAAATATCCTGTGAAAAATGGGTGCAAATGCAAGAACAGCAGCAGGAGGTTTAAATGAAAGAGTTACTATTGGAATTATTTTCAGAAGAAATACCAGCAATGATGCAAAGCAAAGCTGGAGAATTTTATCTAAAAGCCACTAAAGAGCTACTAACGAGTCATAATGTTAACTTTACAGAAGGCAACTATTACTCAGGCCCAAGAAGAATTGCTGTGCATGTTGCTGGTATTGACGAATATATTGAGCCGATTAAAATTGAGTCAAAGGGGCCGAAAATTGACGCCCCGCAAAAGGCCTTAGACGGGTTTTGTCGAGCTAATAATGTCGAAGTAAATCAGTTAGAAATCAAAGAGATAAAAGGTATTAAATACTATTTTTTAGTTACTCAAAATGATAAAAAATCTGTTATTGAATTACTCGAAGAGTTTTTACCGCAAATTATTGCCTCCTATGTATGGCCCAAATCAATGTATTGGGGAAAGAGTAGTTTTAAATGGGTTCGCCCATTGCATAATATTATGTGTATTTTTGAGGGTGATGTCATAGAATTTTCTTATGGTCATTTGCCTTCAAATAATAGAACATATGCGCATCGTTTTATGGCAGATAATAAAGTTTTAACTATAACTGGTTTTACTGATTATAAAAATAAACTTGCTGATTCTTTTGTAACAATTGATGCTAAAGATCGCCAGAGTTTAATAGAAAATGAAATTCTTAAAATTGCGAATATCAATAAATTAAAACCCATAATTAACAAAAAACTATTGCAAGAAGTTGCTGGTTTAGTAGAATATCCATGTGTAATGGTTGGTAGGATTGCTGATAAATTTTTATCTTTACCAAAAGAGGTTCTAATTAGCTCGATGGAACATCATCAAAAATATTTTAGTTTGCTTGACGCAGATGGGAAACTGGCTAATAAATTTATTTTTGTCGCTAATAATGCTCCAGAAGATCAAAAGTTGATTATTGATGGAAATGAAAGGGTTCTATCAGCGCGCCTTGAAGACGCTTTATATTTTTATCAACAGGATTTAAAGCGTGATTTAGCCTCTCAGAAGGAGGCGCTTGAAAAGGTTATCTTTCATGCGAAGCTAGGAAGTTTGTATGAGAAGTCTTTAAGGCTTGAAAAAATAACTAAGTTTTTACGACCTGATAATAAATCACTATCTCAGGCAGCTCTGCTTTGTAAAAATGATATTATTTCCGAAATGGTTGGTGAGTTTCCAAATCTACAAGGTATAATGGGTTGCTATTACTCAAAGTCTAGAGGAGATGGGGGTAATGTTGCTGCAATGATTCAAAACCACTATAAGCCTCAAGGGTCAAATGATGATTGCCCTTCCGGAGATGATGCTATTTTGGCACTCTCAGATAAGATGGATAATTTAGTTGGTTTGATGCTTGCGGGAGAGCGAGCTAGCGGTTCGAAAGACCCCTACGCCCTAAGAAGGCAAGCGCTCGGTATTGTAAGGCTCATTCTAGAGAACAACTTATCAATTAATTTATTAGATCTTGTTGATTATAGTGCGTCTTTATATGATTTGAAGAATGAAGAAGTAAAACAGCAGATATTACTTTTTATTGAAGACAGGGCAAAATATTATCTTAAAGATTTATATCCACAAAATATAGTTAATGCGGCCCTTGACCTAATAAAAAATTCGGACCTAAATCAAATAAGTATAAAAATAAAAGACCTGTCATATTTTCTTACTAAACAAGATGGGCAAGATTTGATAGCCGTTTACCGCAGGGCTTGTAATATTTTAGGTAATGAAGTTTATAATTTTGATCCTAGGGAAGATTTGTTAAGATCAGAATATGAAGAAAAATTATATTACTTTTTAAAAGAAAACCAACAAAAGATAGAAGGTTATATTGCAGATAGAGAGTATAAAGAGCTATTTACACTGCTTGGCTCGATGAAGGAAATATTATTTAGCTTTTTTGATAACGTCATGGTTAAAGATAAAGATATTGAAGTGGCAAATAACAGATTATCGATGCTTTATATGGTCAAAAAAACTTTTCATCAAATTGCTGACTTTAGTAAGTTATAAGAATTATGAGCGATATAAATAAAGCGGCTAAGTTAATTGATGCTGGTGAGTTAGTAGTGTTTCCCACAGAAACAGTTTATGGTATAGGGGCGGACGCGACGAATCAGGATGCGTGTTTAAGCATCTTTCAAGCCAAGGGTAGGCCAGCTCATAATCCGCTTATAGTACATGTTGCATCAGTTGATCAGGCTAAGGAAATAGCTGTTTTTAATGAAGATGCAAATAAAATAGCACAGCTATGGCCTGGACCAATTAGCATGGTTTTACCTCTGAAAGCTTCTCATAAAATAGCCAAAAGCGTAACAGCTGGTCTAGAAACGATAGCATTACGGGTGCCCGCTCATCCTATGGCCCTTGATTTAATTAATAGGAGCGGAAAGCCAATAGCCGCTCCTAGTGCGAATATATCGGGGAAGCTTAGTTCGACAACAAACCAGCAGGCTAGGGAGTATTTCTCAGGCATGGTGCACATCATGGAGAATAATATTTCGTGTGAGGTGGGCCTAGAGTCAACTATAATTGATCTAACAACTGATCAACCAGTGATATTACGTCATGGTTTTTTTACAAAAGATTTTTTATCAAATCATTTGCTCAAAAATATAAGTTTTGCTGATAAAAACTCCTCTATTAAGGCCCCTGGCATGATGCTTAAGCACTATGCTCCCAAAACAAAATTGCGTCTTAATGCAAACTCTTTAAATAAAGGAGAGGTTGGTTTGAATTTTGGAAATACTACACTTGATTCGCCTGGGTCAATAAATCTAAGCCCAACAGGCAACCTTAATGAAGCTGCAATAAATCTATATAAATACCTGCACCAGCTTGACATTTATGCAACACATAATAACCATGACGTGATATCTGTTGCCCCTATACCACAAAAAGGAATCGGATTAGCTATTAATGACCGATTGCAAAGAGCGTCTGAATAAAAATTTACTCGCATGTCATTTACCTCTAGTTTCAATTACTAGTTTATAGTAAGCTAATAAGAAACATTATAAGGAGATTTTATATGAAAAATAAGAATCAATTTAAGTCATTAGTAGTAAGTGACTTAGATATTTCGTGTAAAAAAATGGCTACTATACTAAGTGATATTCGTCAAGAGCAGTTTGATGAAATAAAGGTGGTGAGCTCAAATCTTAATGACTTAATGGCTTTTCTTATTATGGAGGCTGCAGCAGGGACTTGCGTAAGCAGTATAGATCTAAGCGATAATGAGATTTCATTACTTGGCTTCTTGGGAATTTTAAAAAGAGCAGTGGATCTTCCAGATCTTAGAAAATTAGATTTAAGTTATAATGGCATAGTTAATGAACCAGATATTGGTAAATATATGGTGTCTTTAGGCGGATTTGAAGGTACTAAATTATCTAGTTTAAACCTAGAGTCAAACTATCTTCGTTTAAACAATTGGGATATTATCGGGTCTTTAAGAGAGCAAGGGTTAGGAGTGGAATTTGTAAACCTATCGGATAATGCTTTTTGTATAGAACAAATTGACCCAGTTTGCGTCTATTATTCAGCAAAATCTTTTACTCAATATTTGGGATCAATGGGCTCTGAAAATGAAACAACTGAAAAGTTAATCATTGATTGTTCAGTCAATAATAATGATTTCGATTCAAGTAGCGATTGGCCGTAATGTAACATCAAAGGAAGTATCTTGATCGTTCAATGACTTGTTTCCTTGGTATTTAGGCGTTATTTTGTCATAATATTATTTTAATATGAGCTACTTAGATACGTTTATGAGATTATTATTCATCATTATTTTTTTTCTAACTAATCAGGCAATAGCTGAAATATATATAGCTAACAACGTCTCGGAGATTAGTGTTACCTTAATTAAATCATTGAAAGATCGAGATGCTTCACGCTCATTAATATTATTTCCAATGGATAGGTTTTTGTTGGAGCCAAAGCATCCAGCTTTTTACTCTTCTGATCAGCATTCAGAGTTTTTAATTAAGAAATATGGTAAAAAAATAAAATTATCAAGAAAGCCTTATCTAGATGAACTGATACTAACAAATTACGATCAGCAACTAAGTGACCCCAACATTATTGAGTTTATTAATGAACTGCAAAAATTTAACGTTCCCATGCTAGCAGTTACAAGGAACATATCAGGTAGCATTGATGGAATATCGCACCTAGAGGTGTGGAACTGGTTAAAGTTAAAAGAGTTTGGAATAGATTTATCCTCAAGTCCCCTTGGTAAATATCAAATTCGTTTTGACAAACGCTTGAAGCAGGTTCGAGGTACTTACCCAACTTTATATAAAGGATTATTATCTTGCAATAGCTATTTGCGCGAAAATTCTCCTCAATCAATCCTAGCCTCTTTATTTGCCGTTAAATTAAAATGGTTACCTGATATTATTTATGCAATTGACAGAAATGAGGGGTATTTAAAATCCCTTGAAAGCCAATTCAAAACTCTTCGACCTGATGTGCAATTTATAGGTTTTGTTTATGCCCCTAAAGAAAAGATAAGCAAGTTGCCAGTAAAAGAGTTTGAGCAGTTTTGGAGTGATTTAGTGATTAAATTAAATAAAGTACAGCGCAGGGAATTAGATGAATCGGGAGATCCTTATGAACAGTAATAATATAAGCTGGTATGGTGTTTTTAAAATTATTATATTTAACATATTAATAATATTACCATTATCATCTCAAGCGAAAGTCATGAGCTTAAAGTCTATTGACGAGTCTTTTAAACAGAAATTGCTTAATTGGGCGGATGAAAATACGGTAATATTAATTGAAGTAGACGGTACAATTATGGTTCCTCAGTCAGATATGTTTGCGAAAAGTAAAAGCCCTTATAATAATTTTATCAACAACTTAGCAAAGCTAGGAAAGCGTAATGATAATTATAATTCAATGATTGCGCAGTGGTATCAACAAAGAAAGGTGAAGCTTGTTGATGAACAATGGGTTGAGGTAATTGAATCATTAAAAGAAAATGGGGCAAAAATATTTGGTATCTGTTCTCATCCTATTCATTTGCTTAATATAGAGCAAAAGCGCTTGTATGAGCTTGGTAATTTTGGTATTAAATTTACAAATGAGATTGGCAATAATGCACAATTTATCATTAAAAAACAGGGGGATTGGTTTGCTCGTTTTGATCGTGGTGTGATCTTTACGGGTCCTTACAGCCAATCCAGGATAATCATGGACTTTTTACGCTACACCTACATTCCCAAAAAATTAATGATTATTTCTCATAAAGAACGTGAAATAGAGCATATCGATAAGAAACTACGTATTTTTAATATAAAATTTTATAGCATAAAATATTATGGAGCTAAGCAAATATCAAATAAGCCAATTAAAGAAGTTGTCGAGTTTCAACAACGAGAGCTCATGACAAAAAAAGTATGGCATGAAGATGAGTCAGTGAAACAGATTTTAAATATTAGGTAGGCAAAATAAATTCGGTAAAAAGTACTCATGCGTAGCATGTGCAACTTTTTGGCGGATTAGCTTATTATCCACAAAATATGTGTATAACCTTGTGGATAAGCTGTTAATATAGCGTATAGAAAGCTTGGATTGTCGGGGGTGCTGAATAAGATGATTAAAAAATAAGCACCCACTGCAAACCCCTTGATAGAGCTAGGTTAATTTATTATAACTAATTAACAAAGATGATTTTTTGAGTAACTAGTTTGGTAAAAAGCACCTATTGTGGATAAAATTATAGATTTCACCTTATGTATATGATATATAAAAAAAATTGTTAAAATATAATTGTAAGTAATATATGTCATTTCAATTACATGAGCGCTTAGAAAAGGATGCTATATATGTATCAGATAAAAGTTTGTGTCAAATAAGGCTGGTTAATAATAGTGATTTTCCGTGGCTAATATTAGTACCTAAATTAGAAAATATCACTGAGATAACGGATTTATCCCTAGAGCAATATCAAAAAATGAATTCTGAAATTTTGGATGTTTCAAAAATAATGCAGAAATTATTTTCTCCAGATAAGCTTAATATTGCAACAATAGGCAATATAGTCTCGCAAATGCATATTCATATCATTGCAAGGTATAAAAATGATAAATTATTCCCAGACCCAGTATGGGGGCATCCTGCAACGCCTTACTCCGAACAGGAGCTTAAGCGAATGCAGGAAAATTTATTAAGTTTGTTATAACATTTAGCTATACTTATGATATTAGCCGTTTGTCAATTCTAAGATATTACCATTTGACTCTATACCAGCCAGATCTAGGTCATTGTTTTCTGGGAAGTTGCCATTTGCTAAGCTAAAGTCATCTAGGTTACTTTTTTGTTGAGTTAAAGTATATCCCGCCCGGCTATAACCCTTTACCACATCTTGTAGAGATGGAAATTCACTTTGCAATGACTCTGGAGCAATACGTTTCGCAAGTTCATTAATTACTATTGTACTATATTTATTCTTCTCTAATAAAGATATAATTAAGTTAGTAGCGTTTACATCTAAGGCTTTTCCTAAAGGAGTTATTTTTTTGTGGTTGATCGGAGCACTTATAGTCCCCCCATTATCGAATAAATATTTAGCAATATCTTTTTGTCCTTGATTAACAGCTCCATCTAGAGGTGTGCTGCCATCTTGGCGAGCATGATTGACATCAGCTCCGCGCTCTACTAAAAACTTAACAGCTTCGAGGTTGCCTACAAAGGCCATGCTACCTAAAGCTGACTGGCCCTTTTTGTCAGTCTGGTCAATATTTACACCTTCTTCTAAAAGTTTATCAATTTTCTCAAAGTCACTATTTCTACACAAAATGCTCAATTGCTTATTAACCTTCTCTATAAATTTATTATGTTTTTTAGAGAGTGTATCCTGCTCGGCTCCATGAGATAGTAAATACAAAGCTAAATTTGTATTATTTTGTTCGCAAGCTTTTTCTAACGATTGAGATTTATTAAAATTTGTGTCATGCTCTACAAAGAATTTCAACAACTCAATATTGTTTGACTCTAGAAGCTTAGAGGAAGCTGTACCATCTTTGTTAACCCTGTTTAAAGCATCTGGGGCTTTTTTTATTAAATCGCGAGCTTCATCTAAATTCTTACCCTCAAGCGCTGCGAGTAATTTTTTATCTATAAGCTGGTTGTCTTGCTCTACTATTTCCTCATCACTCTCTTCTTTCTTAGTCTCTATTTTTTGCTCGGCATTTTTGCTCTCTTCTTTTTCTTGTTGCAATAAGTTTAATAGTTCTTCGGTTTCTCTTAGTTTCTTCTGCATCTCGAGGTTTTGAGCATTGGCTTCTTCTAATTTCTGTTCCATATCGAATTTTTGATTATCGGCTATGAGTAACTGTTCTTCTAGATCTAATTTTTCGTTCTTAATTTCTAGTAGCTTCTTTGCTTCTACTAATCTTTTAGTTGTGATTGTTTTTGTTTTATCCTTTAGTTTAATATTTTCTTCGATAATTTTACCTAACTCTTGATTCATTTCTAAGTTGTTAGCTTTAGCTTCTTCTAATTCCTTCTGCATTTTTAAGTTTGCAGCGTTAATTTTTTCTGGCTCTTGTTCTATCGGCAACTCTTCAACATCAGCCTTTTCTTGTTTTCGTTGGGGCTTTATAGCTCTTTGATCGTCGCGTGTCCCTAATAATTTTGTCACCTCTGGGCTCATAGCAATATGCTTCATGCATGGATGATTTTTATCGGCGCCTTTTGCTAATAACCACTTCGCAAAATCTATATCGTTCTGAATGCAAGCCATATATAAAGGTGTGTGATCTAATATGGTGATGCTATGATCAATATTAGAATTATTATACTTCAATAAAATTTCTAATGTTTCACGATCTTTAACTTTAAAAGCGTGTTGAACAAATTCATCTGACGCTAAAGGGCTATAATATTTCTTTAAGTCTGATTCATCCATTTTGTTAACTAGTAACTTAAATAAATCTAGATTATAACTTGCCCTAGCGTGATCCATAGGGGTCATCTTATATCCATCTGTATAATGAATATTAGTACCAGCATCCAAGAGTAATTCACAGATTTCCACTTTCCTTTCTGGGGTTGTGTGCCTTGAGTTGATGGCAGCTAGCAAAGGCGTTTGCGAAAGGGTTGTTTCTACGTAAGATAAGAGATCAAGCTTTTTTTTATTAGTATCTATATAATCCCTGTTATTAAGAAACAATTTTACAAACTCTAAGTGACCGATTTTGCAAGCTTCGTGCAAATACGAAGTACGATCGTTGATTATTAGGCTTGTGCCACAGTTAATTTCGTTTATAACTCCTTTGATATCGTTATTATGATAATAATGTGTTAACATGTCTGTAACGTGCTCATTAGCAATATGAAAAGCAATAAGCTTATTTTTTGGGGAAGCGGAGGGTGAACTAATAGTAGGCTCTGAAGATTTTCTTTTATTGTTTTTAGGCATAATTAGTAGCTTGTTATATTAAATTAATAAAAGGTTAAATAACATTAATAATTAAAGATGTCAAGATATTAATTTTTTTACAAATACCCAATTTAACATAACAAATTAGAATAGGGCTAATAAATTAATTGCAAAGAAAATACTATATGATAATCTACAAATGACAGAATCATTGAAGATAACTAGAAACAAATGAAGATTATATGAAAAGAAAATTTTGGTTAATTGTCGTATTATGTTTTTTTATAGTTGCTAGTTTTATTTATTTTATTTATTCTCAGAAAAACTCTGTAATACCCACCCTAGAAGAGGCTCATGGTCCAACGAAAATAAGACCCAAAGAAGCTGGTGGGATCGTTATACCTAATTCAGATAGTTTAATATATCAAGATAGTTCCCATCTTTCTAAGAAGGTGGTTATTTTACCTAGCCCAGAACAACCGCTAGACATAACTTTTAACAGGAAGCGCAAAAACGAAATAATTTATACGGATTCAATTGATGACATACTAAATAATATTGAGTATTATGAACAAATATATGTTGATCAACCAACCGAAGACAAGAATGCAGAAGATGATTTTATTTTGCCTAACTTAATATCATCTGAAAAAATTATTTCTGATAAAGATCCAAAATTAATGGTGAAAAATACGAGGCTTAATATTATTAGATCCAAAGAAAAGCGTTTTGAAAAATTAAATTTAAAAAACTTTGTTAATGATAATTTTTATAAAGTTCAGATTTCTGTGGCATTTACGGAAAACAGCGCTCGGAGTAAGTGGAATCAATTGCAGCAAAAACATATCAAAGCATTGTTAAATACGAACTTACTTCTACAAAGAGCAAAAGGTATTAATGGTAAAATATATTATTTAGTGATGGCTGGACCTTATAACTCCTTATCCAAAGCAAAGCATGTTTGTCGGCAGCTAATTTCAAATCATCAAAATTGTATTGTTACTAAATAGTTAGCCCGGCAAAAAGTTGCACATGCTGCGCATGAGTACTTTTTGAGGTATAAGCTAAATAGAGAAAGAATTCCCGCATCCGCACTTTGCTGCTGCTTGCGGATTGATTATTTGAAAATAACTATTCCCAAGTTCTTCCACAAAATCAATAGTACAATTATTTAAAAAATCTTGCGATATAGGGTCAATGACGACTTTAATATCACTTATTTCAAGAACATAATCATCCTCTTTTATTTCACTAGTCAGCTTATAATCATACATAAAACCAGAACAACCACCGCTATCAACCGTTACCCTCAAGGCGCAAACAGGAGTTTTTTGTTTATTTATTAGTTCTTTCACTCTTTGTATTGCAGATTTTGTAATATTAATTTGCATTTAACTAGGTACCTGATTTACTACTGCCATTATCGCAGAAAATGTTTGAAAAAAAATTTACCTAATTATATAATCTTCAATAGAATAATACAAGAGATTTAACTATGATGCTTAAAAGTTATGCGTGCCATGCAAAAAATTCACGCGGTAGATTATATGCTGAGAAAATAACTCCTTACCGAAATGAGTTTGAAAGAGACCGCGATCGAATAGTGCATTCTAATGCTTTTAAGCGTCTTCAATGCAAGACGCAAGTTTTTGTGAACCACGAGGGGGATCACTACCGCAACCGGATGACACATTCTATGGAGGTGTCGACTATAGCTCGTTCGATCTCAAAAGAGCTAGGATTGAATGATGACCTTGCTGAAGGCGTTGCTCTAGCGCACGACCTTGGTCATACCCCATTTGGGCATGCGGGTGAGGATGCTCTTAATGAGTGCATGAAAAATTATGGTGGATTTTCTCATAACGCACATTCTTTTAAAATACTAACTTACATTGAGCAGAAATATGCGGCTTATAATGGACTTAACCTTACCTGGGAAGTTCTAGAGGGAATTGTTAAGCATAACGGTCCCGTGGAGCATACGGATGCATATAATTATATTTTTGAATATGATGCTAATACGCAAAAACTAGACCTTAATAAACGCTCTTCTCTTGAGTCTCAAGTTGCTGCCTTATCCGATGATATTGCCTATGTGTGCCATGATCTTGAAGATAGTATAAAAGCAGGTATTTTTACTCATCAAGATTTAGCTGAAATAGAATTTATAGATATCTTTATTAAAGAAATTAAGGCTATTCACCCTAATATAGATGATGCCAGGTTGATATATGAAGTAGGGCGTAAATTAATGCATCATTTTATTAAAAGCCTACTTTTACAAACTAGAGAGAATATTGCAAAAAATAATATTAAATATGAAGAAGATGTTCGTAACTTAAATAGTCAATTGGTACTATTTACCCAGCCAGTCTGGAAAGAAGTGAAATTAATTAAAGACTTTTTGATGAAAAAAGTATATAAACATCATCGAATAGCATCTGTTACGCATCAATGTAAAAACGTTATTAAAGATTTGTTTAAACTCTACGTGCAAAATACGGAATTACTGCCGCTGAGTTGGCAGGAGATTATCGACCAGGGTAATGAAAAGCAAAAAATATCTATAATAGCTGATTATATTGCTGGCATGACGGATCGTTTTGCTATAAAACAATATCAATCTTATTATAATTTAAATTTTGCTAATACCGGACTATGAATATTTTTAATGAATTATGGAACGATCTGCAGGCGGCAGGTCAGCATATCTGTAAAGATAAAGATGTGTGGAAGAACGCTACATTAGAAACCCCGAAAGATCATCTAAATGGTGATATATCAACAAATGTTGCCATGATTGTTGCCTCTAAGGAAGGGGGGAATCCAAGGGAAATTGCATTGAATTTAAAAGATCATTTAGTCGAAATACCATACTTAGCTCATATCGAGGTGGCTGGCCCTGGCTTTATTAATTTTACAATTAAAGCTGACAAGTGGTATGAATGCATTAAGAGCATATTACAAAATCATGATGATTTCTGGAAATGTAATATAGGAAAAGGTCAAAAGGTCAATGTAGAATTTGTTTCAGCTAACCCTACAGGCCCTATGCACGTTGGTCATGCTAGAGGAGCGGTGTATGGCGATGCTTTAGCCAATATACTACAATCGTGTGGCTATGATGTTACTAAAGAGTACTATATTAATGACGCCGGTTCACAAATTGACATATTATTAGACAGTACCTTTATTCGCTATCAAGAAGCTCAAACAGGAAAAAAAATAGAAGTACCAGAAGGCCTATACCCTGGTAGTTATTTAATTGAGGTTGGAGAAAAGTTGTCAAAAAAATTTGGCGATCAATTGCTATCTCTAACAAAAGCCCAGATGCATCAACAAATCAAAGATTTTGTTCTCAATGAGATGATGATAATGATTAAAAACGACCTGGATAAATTAGGCGTAAAGCATGATGTATTTTTCTCAGAGCAAGAGCTTCATAAGAACAATAAAATTGATGATGCAATCAAAACTTTAGAATCTAAGGGTTTGATTTACAAAGGTATTCTTCCTCCGCCTAAAGGTAAAATTAATGAAAAGTGGGAAGAAAAAGAGCAGCTTTTATTTAAGTCAACTAATTATGGAGATGATCAAGATAGAGCCATACAAAAAGGCGATGGTACTTGGTCTTATTTGGCGGCTGACTTTGCCTATGCAAAAGATAAAATAGATCGTGGTTTTGAGAATTTAATTTATATATTAGGGGCTGATCATAGTGGCTATGTTAAAAGAATTAAGGCCGTTATTGATGCTTTAAGCGATGGTGAAGTAAAGAGTGATATCAGAATTAGCCAGCTAGTCAACTTCGTTAAAGACGGACAACCGGTGAAAATGTCAAAACGAAGTGGTAATTTTATGACTATTAGTGATGTGACAGATCAAGTTAGTCGTGACATTATTCGTTTTATTATGCTCACTCGTCGTAATGATATGTTGTTAGATTTCGATTTTAGCAAAGTTCTTGAGCAATCAAAAGATAACCCTGTATTTTATGTGCAATATGCTCATGTACGTTTAAAATCTATTTTAGCTAAAGCTAAGGAAAATATGCCAGAGGCTTTTGACAAGTTCTTAAGTGGAGATTTTGATCTATCGCTATTATCATCTGAAACAGAAATTCAAATAATAAAATCTCTTGCTTCATGGCCTAAAATACTATCTTCATCGGCTAAGTTCAGAGAGCCACAACGCGTTGCGTACTATTTAATTGATATTGCATCTAGTTTTCATGCCATTTGGAACCTTGGTAAGGATGATTCAGACTATCGTTTCGTTACTAATGATAATATAGAAAAAACAGTTGCAAGATTAGCTCTAGCGGAAAGTATTCGTAAAGTAATCGCTGTTGGTTTTGATGTGATAGGCGTCAAGCCGATGGATAAGATGTAATTATTTGAATAACTTCTTGCTATTGGGGAAAGATGAGCGGGCAATCAAGCGAAATAAAGCTTAGTTTAGTGACGGCTATTGAAAATGATGATATAATTCAATTCAATGATATTTTAGAGAATAATAACATAAATACTCAAATCATGTTTCAGTATTTATTAGCGGTTGCTTCTGGGTATAAGAAAACAGAATTTATTAAAAATATAATGAGTAGACATAGCTTTTCAAAGGAAACTATGGTTCATAAGAATAATATACTAAACATTGCTGCTCAACAGGACGACACCGAGCTATTACAAAAGATATTAGAATTGAAGATAGATATAAATTCAGTAGGTCTACAGGGCAACACACCTCTTCACATAGCAGCTCAATATGGAAATAATAATTCTATAACTTTATTGCTAGATAACGGCGCAAAAACTTATAAAAAGAACTGCGATGGTAATACGCCTCTTCATATAGCAGCACTAAAACATCATAAGGATGTTCTTAAACTTCTGTTAGATTTTGAGCCTTGCCAGTCTGGTTGCTTTTCATTTTTTAAAAGTTTTTTTAATTATGCGCCAGCTAACATTAAAAATAAAGAGGGAGACACTATAATTCATCTCTTGATTAAAAAAGATTATTGGAGCAATAAGGATTTGGTTATCTCGATATTAGATAATTACTATTTTTTTGACTCTATTAATAATGAGCTTGGTGGAGTTTTGCATTATGCCACTGTAAATAATGATGTAGAATTTATTGAAGACATTAATAAATTAGGGGTGGATCTAAATAAACCAAATGCCGTTGGTAACACACCTCTTCATATAGCGGCGGCTGATGGAAAATTATTCGAAGCATTTAAATGCTTAATCAGAGCTGGTGCAAATAAACATGTTTGGAATTATAATAACCAGTTACCCATAGATTGTGCTACAGATAAGGCTGCTCAGATACTAAACGCCGAGAATCCACGTCAGTGCATAACCGATAATTTTTGTGAAAGTGACGATTTATATGTTTCTTTTGGTGGTCAAGAATGTGAAATTAATCTAGGTTTATTAGGTTCGTAATTCACTATATAGTAACCTCAGCTCATGAAATACGGTAAGGCCAAGCAAATTCACCGAAAAATGCTTATGCATAGTATGCGCAACTTTTCGGTGAGTGAACAAGAAAGCTTAGCGCAAAGCGATAATGCTCAAAATAATAGCCCCAGTCATAAATTTCAGATCAGAAGGAGCCAAGCCCACAAGCAAGGCCATTCCTTGTATTTGCTGATAAATAATGGCTCCGACCAATGGTGCAGCTATGGTTTTTATTAAGGAGTTATTGCCAATGACTTTTTCACCAATCATCATCGCAGCAAGCGCTTGAATGATAATGCCAAGACTCATGCCAATATCTGCATATCCATATATTTGTACAAACAGTACTCCGGCTAAGCCTGATAAGCAATTGCCTATAAACAAGCCAAACATGACATTATGATTAATATTCACTGATTGCCGCTTGGCAAAATTTGGATTTAACCCAACGGCTCTAAAACGTAGCCCCTGTTCAGTTCTTAAAAAAAGTAAAATAGCACTTAGTAGGAAAATATTGATAAGTAGTAGGGTAATGATTTGTAAATTTAAACCGCTTAAAAAGTAATTAATGAAGCTATCAGTATTGGGTATAATGAGGCTTGGTTTGCCCATCACCCGTAAATTGACGCTATATATCATAGTACTTACTATAATCCCGGCAAGTAATGTATTAACTTTATACCTTAGATGAATGAGGGCAGTACACACCCCCGCGACTCCAGCAATGATTGTTGCAATAATTATTGAGCTTGGAAGGTTGAATCCAGAGACTAGTAATGCACCATACACGCATCCTCCAAGAGGATAGGATCCTTCAGCTGTTAGATCTGGGAAGTCTAATAGTTTAAAAGGTATCATGACCCCAAGAACTAGTACAGCAAGAATGAGGCCTTGGCCTAAACCACCTATCATAACATCAGTTAAAATCTCAATCATATTAATTCTCCGGCTTCATGAAGTAACTCCAGGATTTTATTTTCATCTAGAGATAATTTTTCTTTTTGAGTAAAATCGTTGATGATGCGACCATGACTCATAATGATTAGTCTATTACCATAGGTCAGGGCATCTTTTATATTATGGGTAATCATTAACGTGGTTAAACGGCGTTGGTTTATATTTTTGTCAGTAAAATTCATTATTTTATTATGACTCCGTGGATCAAGGGCGCTAGTATGTTCATCTAGTAGCAATAAATTAGACTCGCTTGTGACTGCCATTAAAGTGGCTATAGCTTGTCTTTGCCCTCCTGAAAGATCCGACATTTTTGTATTAATTGAGTTTTCAAGACCCAGGCCAAGGTCTTTTATTTGCTGAGTTAATTTGTTTTTACTTGAGTGATAAAAAGCAAATGTAGCCTCTCTGGTGCGCATTTTACTAAGTGCTAAATTCTCCATTAAAGTAAGGTCTCCAACAGTCCCCTTGTTAATATCCTGAGATACAGAAGCAATCATTTTAGACCTTTGATTCATAGCTTTATTAGTAATATGTTGATTATCTAAAAATATTTCGCCCGAATCCTCCTTATATTCACCAGATATAACTTTTAATAATGTCGATTTACCAGATCCATTACTTCCTAAAATAACACAATACTCACCCGCCTTTATGTGTAGATTAATGTTATCTAAAGCTGGCTTAGCGTTTTGGGGGAAGAATTTTGATATTTCTTTTAAGCGTAACATCAGATTTACTCAATTATTGTTAGGTTTTTTATGTCTGTTGGAATGGTTAGGTTTATTTTTTCCGCCCGTTTTTTACTGATATATCCTTTATGTTCGCTTGCTTGGGGGTAAGAAACGGGTATATTTTCTATTTTTGTGCCTTTTAATATCTGGTCAATAATTTTCGCTGCATTAACGCCAATTTTACCATGGGAGACGCCGTAGCTAGCAAGTACGTTATCGTTAATTACATCGTCATGGTCAAAGTTGATCACAGCAATATTCATGGATTCAGCCGCTCTTACTATAGAGGGTAAGGCGGATTGAACAGCTGCACTTGACCCTGTATAAATAAAATCAACATTATTTTTAAAAATATTAATTCTAGTAGCAGCATCACGACTATGCTCAAGGGGAACCTTCATCAACTCTAGGCCGTTGTTGGAAGTCGCCTTTTCTAGCATTTTAATTAAAGCGGCGTCATTAGCTTCTCCAGTAGAGTACATCACACCGACTCTCTTAGCATTAGGAATTAGTTTTGCGCTAAACTTCAGCAGTAATTCTAAGTTTTGTTTGTCTGATACGCCTGTCATATTCATTTTGCCCATCAGTCCAGATTCATTGGGATCCGTCACGTTAACAAAAACTAAGGGCACATCGAGAACCTGTTTTTTCGCGTGTTGAGAAACAGGAGTGGAGATCGAAACCAATACATTAGGTTTCCTGGTAAGAAGAGTGGTAATCATTTGTGATATTAATGATGTCTCAAAATTCACATCACTTACCCTATAGCGTATAGTCTTGCCCTCAACGTAACCCAGATTGTTTAAACCCTCTTTAATCCCCTCTATTGTTTCTTCCAAAGAAGAGTGGGGGCCATAATTAGCAATTGCTATTAAGGGCAAAGAATTATCTTCTTTGTTTTGAGTGTTATAAATATAGATACCAGCAATTAAGGTGAAAGCTATTAAACAAATTTTGATTAGTTTGCGCATGATGAGTAATATTTATCGATGAAATTTAACAAGCTATGATTATAGCTAACTACAACTTAATAATAAAGAAAAAATATGGATTGCTGTCATTTAGTTGTATTTCTAAAATCTTAATGCACCAAAAGGCCAATTATTAATACTTTTTAATAAAAATGCCTTTTATAAAAATTAAGAAAAATTATCTTTAAAGAAACAAACAAGATACTTAAGGTAGATTTAACAAATTTTTTTATTATTTATTGTCACAAATAAGTTATTGATATTCGGTATTAAAGTTAGTTAATTATATATTTATAGAAAAACACATTAATGATAAGTGAAAAAGAATTATATTAATTTATATATTGATTAATCGGGTGTTAATCACTTTGTGTTTTATTAGGTATTGTGTAAATGAAAAAAGGTGTTATTAAATTACAGGCGCCATTTGAGAAAATAAGAAATCTTAACTGTTCGCCAGAGGTCAAGTTATATAAAGCGATAATATTGCAGGCTATTATTGATGCTTCAAATAATTCCGATAATATGGTTGCAGTTAAGATAGAGAGTAGCGCCAGAGAATGGCTATTTAATGACTCTAAATGGTTAAATGATGTTTGCGATAAAGCTAAGCTAGAAGTTTGTTATGTTCGTAAAACTGCTAAAGGGATGATAAAGCATAACTCAAAAAATATATGCGATTTATAATTTTGAAGTTATATATCTTGCATTTTTATAAATATTTAGATTATAATAGTACTCAGGAAACTAAATTTATAGGAGTTATACATGCAGGTACAAATTTCAGGGCAACATATTTCATTATCAGAATCTTTGCAAAAATATGTCGAAAATCGCACTCAAGAGGTAGTGCAAAAATATTTTGCTGATGCGCCAAATTCTCATGTTTATTTTTCGCAAAATCATCGAGAATTCACTTGTGATATTGTGGTAAATGAAGGAACAGGGCGTCATATTTTTCTAAAAAGTCATGCTGTATGCGATGATGTTTATAGTGCTTATGACCAGTCAATTAGCAAGATGGAAAAGCAGCTGCGAAAATATAAATCAAAGCTACGTGACCATAGTAATAGAATAAAACCATCAGAAGCTTTGCTCGACGCAGTAAGCTACACAATATCATCTGAATTTGACCATGAAGGCGAAGATAACATGGATAATCCCGCTATTATCTCTGAAGAGCCTGTAAATATACTTAACTTATCAGTAGGGCAAGCAGTTATGCACATGGATCTGCATAACTTACCAACCCTAATGTTCCGTAATATTAAAAATGATCGAATTAACGTAGTTTATTATCGTAAAGATGGTAATATTTCCTGGGTTGATCATAAATAATCAAGGATTGATTAACCTCTAAAAACCACGCTTTTTAGAGAGGTGGGCAAAAAAGTACTTATATGTAGCATGAGTACTTTTTTGTAGGTGCATTATAGTGAGCTAATAGGTGCGTATTTCAACTAGAAGCGCCTTCAATTTTCTGCTTCATATTTTGCAAGTAATTGATTACCTTTTTACCTTTAAATAGACCTGCATTACTCGGTAAAAAGCTAATTACTGAATTAAAAAATATTTTCTATAAAAAAACAACGCTTCAGTTTATTTAGCAATACCTAAATTCACACTTTACTAAATTTGAGGTTGCACCGAGTGTGAAATTATGGTATTGTCCAAAATTAATAACTTAATTTATATATAGATTTTTTAAAAAATATTTAGAGTAATTTTATGAGTAAAAATAAAGAAATACTATCCGCTCCTAAGAACGATGATTTTTGTAATGGTAAGGCTATAATTTTTTTTGGTTGTAGTGGTAGCGGCAAAAGCACAGCTATAAACTCAATGTTAGGATGTCATTTATTTGCCAAAGAAAGAGAGCAGAGTATGGGCGAACTTCAAGTTAGTGCAACTGATCCTGTAGTTAAGATATCACATACAATGTCACCTGGTTCAACATCACTTGACAGAATTGCAGAAAAAGATGGAGTTGATATATGGGAATATCCGGGATTCAAGGGTTATGGCATTACGTCCGAGTTGCAAGCAAATAACTCTATTAAATTAATGAAATTACTAAAAAATTATGATCAAACAAAATTTGTTTTTGTTTCAAAATATGATGATTTTTGGGGAACCAGAGGACAGTCATTTAGCGTTCCTTTTGATTGCATGGCAAGTATTTTCGATAACGTAGAATTAGTCAAGGGTTCAATATCAATGGTAATAACAGGATCTTGTAATAAACATACTCCATCCAAGGCAAGGGATAAAATTGTAGAAATAGCAGCAAACCATTCTGACTCGCGTTGTATAGATTATAAGACGGGAAGATTGTTAATGAGTTTAAAAAAAGAATCTATAGCGCTTATTCCTAAAATACAATCCGAAGGAGTTATAACAGAAGACTGGGGAATATGGAAACATATAAGTAAGTCAAATTATTGCAAAGTCACTAATCCGCAATTTTTATATTCGGATAACAAAAAGGTTCTAGATATTATTAAAAAGAAAGAGCACGACGAAAAAGAACAGGAAGAAGCCAACAAAAGCCCTTTAGAAAAAATAAAACTTACCGACGCTCAGAAAGAGTTTTTAAATAAGGTCGCCGATATGTTTTTCCAAATGTACGAAAGTGGATCTTCTTTTTTAACGAAAACTGGTGAGTATATAGGAGCTGTTTTTGGCGCTGCAGCAAGCATGACTGGCCTCAGTAATTTGATGGAATATTTGTCTGCTGCTGACGGTTTACAGTCTACAGAGCCTGAATCTACGACTGAATTATTAGGAGGGGGTAGTGATGTTGAGGGTTCCACAACAGAATAAAATGATAACTAATAAGCGCAATTTATGGTGCTTGTGAACATATAATTGTGAAGTTACTAATTTTTATAGATCTCGGGTTAAAATCCGGGGTCTATTTTTTTTGCGGTGACAAGTTTTTAGAGATGCCCATCTTCATGGGCATGACGTCATATTTTATTAACTTTACGGTGTTATTAACGGCGGGCGGTAATCTAAAAAAACATTTACGTCGTCATTACCGCGCAGGCGGTAATCTTTTTAAAGAACTTAGAGATGCCCATCTTCATGGTCATGACATCATATTTTATTAACTTTACGGTGTTATTAACGGGCGGGCGGTAATCTAAAAAAACATTTACGTCGTCATTACCGCGCAGGCGGTAATCTTCTTAAAGAACTTAGAGATTAACTTTACGTCGTCATTACCGCGCAGGCGGTAATCTTTTTAAAGAACTTAGAGATGCCCATCTTCATGGGCATGACGTCATATTTTATTAAATTTCGCCCGCGCTTTCACCTTCTGGCAAGCTTCCAGATAAATTAGTTTCTTCGCGAGTGGTATTAACAGCAAGTTCTTGTTGTTTTAGGTGCTTAAAAATGTCTTTGGGGTATTTTACGGAGTTTCTAGTGCGTTTTATCGATTCGCCATGTGCAGCTAAGTCTTGCTTTATTTCTTGTAGTTGTTGGTTTGTTTCTTCAAATGATACAAGTAACTCTACAAATTTTTGCTTCAAATCTTCCTTCTCTTCCTGCTTTATATCTTGCCAGTTTAATCTTATCATTGTTATATTTTTACACTATTTAAGTGAGTTTAAGTAAAAGTCACGCCATTATACTGCTTGCTAGTTTCACTTTTACACTAAATATCTTGTTTATTTAATAATTGTAAGATTATTTTATATTATTATCAACGTCAAGGTAGCCCGACGCTAAAGCAAAAGCCCCAAATAGTTGTATTATTGCAACAATTTGGGGCTTTTTCTCAAAAATGAGGTATTTGATTCCTATTTTACAGCCTGATAATAAGCGATTGCCAGGTTAAAAACAAGGGGAAGAAATACTATAGTAACTCTAGATTAATAGCTGAAGTCTTACCTTTTTGCTCTTCTAGGTCAAATTTTACTGGTTGGTTATCAGCTAATTCTCTGATTCCTGACTGCTCTAATGCGCTGATATGTACGAAAACATCTCTATCGCCATTATCAGGTTGAATAAAGCCATATCCTTTTGTTGGATTGAACCACTTAACTTTTCCTTGTGCCATTACGGTCTCCTGTTTTTTAAAATTAAATATTAAGAGTAATTATTTTCTGCGTCTCGTTCGTTTTCTGCAGAAAATTAAGGCACGCAAATGAAGCGTAATTTTAGTATCTGGCAGTCTTGTCTCAAGAGTTTAGTAAAGAATTTAACTCGTTAATTATTATAATAGCTTTTTAGCTAATTGCAAGCGAAATAGCTAAAAAGACTTCTTTATTTATAAAATTACCCTTCAAGAGAGGGTGCTATACTATCTGCTCCTGCTAAATCTGTGTTTGACTGATCAATTTCAGGCTCAATTAAAATTGGCTGAATAATTTCTTCAGCCCCGGAGATGTCTTGAGTTTCATTCTTTGTACTTACCTCTAGAGTAGTAGACTTTAGGTATTTTAGCTCTTCTTGAAGGTTGCTGATAGTTTGAGTATAATTTTGTTCCAACTTTTCTTTTTCTTTGGATAGGTTCTCAAATTTTTGTTTGTAAAAATCTTTAGCCCCTTGAATTCTATCTGCATAATCGTCTTTTAGTCCCTGCAGTTTGTCTTTAAATTCCTGTTTTAACTCACCTTTTAACTCGGCTTTCTCTTCTTTATACTCGCTCTTTATCTCTTTAACTTCGTCTTTATACTTTGACTTTAAAAATGATATTTTGGCCTTGTGCGTTTCTTTCAAATCTGCCATAGCTTTTTCATTAGCCTGATTAAGTATTGTGATATTTTCTTCATGCTTATGAGAAAGCTCTTTATTACTTTCTTCTAAGTTCTCAATCTTATTCGCTAGCAATGCATTTTGACTTTTTAATTTCTGAATTTGTGCAAGATAATCTGTTTTTTGCGTCTGAAGAAAATCTTCTAGCTCTTTAATTTTAGAGTCATATTTTGCAGCAAAATAATCTTCAGCTTTTTCTTTCGCCTTTTCTTTTGCTGTTTTAACTATTATTTCGCCTGATTCTATTGCTGATTCACTAACGTTTGTAACTATTTCAGTAACAACGGTCCCTAAAAAAGAAAAAGCTTTTGTTAGTTTTTCGGCAGCCTTTCTTGCTGATTCAGCTTGCTCTTCGCTTATAATGTCGCTTATTTTATGCTCTTCGTCCATACTTATTACCTTTTGTTAATTAAATTTCATTGAACGTAAAATAAAAGAACTCCACAAATGTGTCAATAACAAATGTGAAGTTCTTGAAATAAAATAGCTTACTATTATTAATTCATGTAGACGTCAAACAACATTGGTTTTCCGCAAGAGATAAATTCATCAACAGGAGATTCTTCATTACCCGCTTCAATAAAATCAGTAATATCATCGCCAGCGTCTGAGATAGTTCCATTTTCAATAGTTTGAACAATTTCAATAAGCTCTTGTTTTTGAGCTTCTAACTCTAAAATCATATCTTTAATGGGCTTCAAATCCGATACATCTTTAAAGTTTTCGATTTTTTCTCCAGCTTTAGTGTCGCCATTGATCACTTTATCAAACTTGTCTTTAATTGATCGAGCTTTTTCTTTTACTTCGTAAGCTTTATTTAGCCGGTCAAAAACTTTTTTTATTTTTAGTATAGTTTTATCCGATGCTATTAACTTTATAAAAAAATTAGCAATATTCTTAAACATTACTCCCCGCAATATATTAATATTATAATACTAATATATTAACACAAAGTAACAAGTTTTTCAACTAAAAAATTAACTAAAATTAATTAGTAGTGTGCTAAATAGTTTTCTAAGCCTTTAAAATTCATGCATTAATCACTCAAAAATTACTTATTGACGTAATATTTATTTTTACTATTTAAGTAATTGATCACCTTATGATTATTCTCCTTCAGCTCGATATAGTTTATATAATAATCTGCTGTAAACCTACCATTAATACTACGCTTTATTAACCTTTCTGACTCTATTTCATCAATAGTAATGTTACTAGCTTCGGCAATTGCATGAACTACTTCCAAAACATCAGCTAATTCTACTTTTAATTCATCTAATGAGGCGGCGTCTTGCACCTCTTTAGACTCTTCCACTATTTTAAGCTTTAATGCTTTTATATATTCTTGATTTGACAAAGCGGAGGAGTTAATTTTAACTCCTTCTTGCACCATTCTTGCGGGTATTTTATCACGGACTAGCTTATTAAATAAATACTTTAGCATCAGATTTTACTTCTAATTAATGTGATAGTCGACTCAATTCCATAAAGCTTGAAAAATGACCCCAACCTTGGTCCTTGCTCTTGCCCCAGAAGTATTTGATATATCTCTTTAAAGAAATCGCGTAAATTATCATAATTTGCCTCCATACCAATTGCATAAATCTGTTTTTGTATCTCTTCCCCGGTTTCATCGCCGGAAAGATTTTCTAGCATTACTATCACTCTTTGCAATAGTTCCTTCTGTCTTTCATCAGCTTTAATGTAATTTTTTGTTATTTTCACGAAATCATTATAGTAATTCACAGCAAAGCTAGTTAAGTGGTCCAGGTAGGGGGCTTTTTCTGGTGAGCTTTCAGGGGCGTATTGTTCGATAAATGCCCATAATACATCTTTACTTTCTGGATTACAAACCGCAGATAAATTTAGTAATAGCGCAAAACTAATGCCATAAGTATTTATATTTGGAACTTTTCCATTATGAATATGATATACTGGACTAGCTAATTTTTTGACAATATCCTCTTCCGCGTGGTATTTTTTATTAAACGTTAGATACTCATCAACGCATTTAGGAATAACATCAAAAAATAATCTCTTAGCTTTGTTAGGAGATTGATACATAAACAAGCTAATACTTTCTTGAGGAGCATAGTGCAGCCACTGGTCAATACTAATACTATTACCTTTTGATTTTGATATCTTGCTACCATCTTTGTCTAAAAATAGCTCGTAAAAGTACTGGACTGGAGGAGTTCCACCTAAAATACGACATATTTCGCTATATATATCAGCATTTGGTCGATGATCCTTACCATACATTTCATAGTCCACATCTAATGCCGCCCAGCGCATGCCAAAATCTGGTTTCCACTGGAGTTTGCAAGCGCCACCAGTGACTGACACAGTGACTAACTTATTATTCCTATCTTCGTATGAAACCGTTTTTGCAGCAGCATCAATGCTTTTAATCGGCACTTGCAGTACCTCGCCGGTTTCTGGGCATATTGGCATGAATGGGGAATAAGTAGCTCTTCTTTCTTCGCGAAAAGTGGGAAGCATAAGATTCATAATATCTTCGTACTTTTCTAAAACTTTTACCATCATATCATCAAATTCACCAGATTGGTAACATTCTGTTGCACTGCGAAATTCATACTTAAATCCAAATTGATCTAGGAATGAACGTAGCTTTTTATTCATGTAATGGCCAAAGCTTTCGCACTCTTCAAAGGGATCTGGCACTTGAGTGAGTGGTTGGTTTAAATTAGATGCAATAAGATCTTGGTTTGGTAAGTTACTAGGTACTTTTCTTAAACCATCCATATCATCTGAGAAGCAGATTAGTTTTGTTGGAATGTCACAAATTTTATTGAAAGCTTGCATTACTAGAGTTGTCCTTTTCACCTCAGCAAACGTACCTATGTGAGGCAAACCCGATGGGCCATAACCAGTTTCAAAAAGAACATAGCCTTTTTTTGGCGCCTTTCCGCCAATATAATCATAAATTCTCTTTGCTTCAATAAAAGGCCAAGCTTTTGATGTAGTGTAGGTATCGAAATCTATTGTCATAATTGCAATTATATAGTTTAATATAGAAATGATAATAATATTCGGATAAATAGTTTATGTCAATCAATCTTAAAAACCATCATTATTTGTTTGTGTGTGTGGTTATAATTAGCTTAGTTTTTGCTTATTTTGTAGAGTATGTTATGGAAATTGCAGCTTGTCCTTTGTGTATATATCAAAGATTTCCTTATCTCATAATACTGACAATTTCAATCATTGGAATGGCTAATAAAAAACCAATGTTAGAACTTTACTTTATAACATGCTTATTTTCATTGCTTTTATCTGCTTATCATAGCGGGGTCGAAAGAGGCTTGTTTGAACTATCCTCTTTTTGCAAACCATTAAATTCAATTAGTAACATGGATTCACTGGATGATTTTCAGAATATGTTATATAATCAGCCCATAGGAATGTGCAATAAGCCAGCTTTAGTCATTTTAAACTTTTCAATGGCCGAATGGAACTTTATTTTAAATATATGTTTAATAGGATTCATATTGCTTCTAAAATTAAAAAGGACAGATAATGCCTAAACCATATTTTAATAATTCAGATCGAATTAAAGAAATTATACGAGTCGATCATGCGGGTGAGTACGGAGCAATGCGTATTTATCAAGGGCAAATAGCCGCAAGCAATAATCAAAAAGAGCTTGAAGTTTTGCAAGATATGCTAGAGCATGAAAAAGAGCATCTAGAGTATTTTGTAAACAAAATAGAGCAGGGGGAGTCTAGACCTACTCTAATGATGCCAATTTGGGATAACCTTGGATTTGCCCTTGGATATATCAGTAAATCAATAAGCTATAGCACTGCGATGCTAACTACCGAAGCTATTGAAGAAGTAATTGTTAAACATTACGAAGAACAAATTGACTATTTAGAACAAGATAACGTGCCAAAAGATCTATGCAATAAAATTAAAAAATTTCGCGATGATGAAGCTGAGCACATTAATATTGCCTTACAAAATAACAGTAGACGCCCCATCTTCAATAGTGTGATTAAAAACACAGTTAAGTTTTTTTGTAAGACTGCTATTTTTATCTCTAAAAAAATATAACAATATGAAGTTAATAATTATGCGCCACGCCGAGGCTTTACCTAGTGTAAACGGTGATCTAAATAGAGAGCTTTCTGAGTATGGAATCATGCAAGCTCAAAATGCGGCAAAAACCATACAAAAATATAAAATTGATAAAGCGTTAGTTTCTTACGCCAAACGCACTATGCAAACAGCTCATATCGTTATGGAGAATGCTCCAACAATAGATCTAGAGATTGTAGAAGAGTTTTATCATGGTAATTACGAAGATATGATGAATATAGTATCCTCTCAAGATAGCAAATATAAAACTTTATTATTAATTGGCCATAACCCGATAATTAGTCACTTTGCATTAAAAGTGATGCAAAGTGATCATCCCGATTATTTCTTTGTATCGGGCAGGGGTATGTCAACAGCGCAGATTGTTATAGTATAGCGAGTTAAGTTGAACTAGGGATATTTTTTGGCTTTTTTTAGCTTAATGTACTAATAAGCCTTTTGAGAATTTCTTCTCTATTTAGAAGGGGAAGAAGGTTCTTCAGCTCTGGCCCATTATTGACTCCAGTTATTGCTAGTCTTAAAGGCATAAATAAAGCCTTTCCCTTTTTCCCAGTTTCTTTTGAAATGACTTTAGTCCATTCTTTCCAAGTGTTTTCATTAATATTCTCGGGTAAGTTTTTACTGGCGCAATCGAGAACTTCTTGGTCTAGGTTGTTATCAGCTTTTTGTGGGTTATAACAAATCTCCCACCAATCTTTTGTTTCAATAATTTTTTTTAAATTAGGACGCACAGCTTCCCAAAAATCTTTGGTTACTTGCGTTAAACCAAGATTACCTAATTCGTCTTTTACCTCTGAATATTCCAGGGTAGTGATTAGTTTTTGATTTAATTGCTCCAGCTCATCAGGCATATAAGTTGTAGGGCTTTTTGAATATGTGGTAATATCAAATTTACTAACTAGCTCATCTATTGTTTTGTGAGGGTGTACATAGTTTGAAGTGCCGATTAAAGCTAAAAAACTATTAATAGTCATTGCCTCAATATTATTCTCATCCCTCATTGAAGCGATGTCAAATCCACCTTCTCGTTTTGATATTTTATCGTCTTTTGTTTTTACTAAACTTAAATGGGCAAAATTAGGAGCAGGGTGACCAATGGCGTCAAACATTTGAATTTGAATAGCTGTATTACTAACATGATCTTCTCCTCTAATAACATTAGTAATACCATAATCAGCGTCATCAACAGTTGAACAAAGCATGTATGTCATGCTTCCATCTGCTCTGATTATAACGGGATCACTTAAATGCTGTCCTTTATATTTAACAGTGCCTTTTATTTCATCTTCCCAGATGATGTCGCTATCTTCTATAAAAAATCGGTAATGAGGTTTTCTTCCCGAGTTTTCATAAGACTTTTGCTGTTCTTCTGTTAGTTTTAAAGCGCTACGATCATAAATTGGCGGCTTACCATTTGCTAGCTGGAATTTCCTTTTGATTTCAAGCTCTTCCGGAGTTTCATAACAAGGATATAACCTACCTTGTTTAATTAATGATTGCTTTACCTCTTCATACCTTGATAAACGATCTGATTGTTTAAAAGATTTATCCCAACTAATACCTAACCATGCCAAATCTTTGATAATTGCTTTTTTATATTCCTCTTTGCTACGAACTAGGTCGGTGTCGTCCATTCGTAAAATAAATTCCCCATTATGTTTTTTTGTATATAAATAATTTATTAAGGCGGTTCTTACATTACCAATATGAAGCATTCCTGTTGGTGAAGGAGCAAATCTTGTAATTATTTTTGACATAAATCTTAGCTATTTCTTTTTTTAATCACTTATCCTAGCATATTTTAAACAAAATGCAGCAATAAATTAGAAGATGTTCTAATCTAAGAAACTATCACTTGATGTATCATCCTGAATACCAGCTTGCATTTGAAGCATTTCTGAAAACGGGCCAACTCCAGAATTTATGTCTCTTAGAATATCAAGAGTTAATTTCATAGAATCGTGTTTCTTTCTTTGGGTATGAGGACTTGGGTGATTAGAGGAATGTTCGTTTATAACCCAAATATTTTTAACATTTTTATGGTGCGAAGAGTGGCTTTTACTTGCGTCAAAAGTATTGTGGTCATAATTAGACTGTTCGCAAGATAAAGAGTTAATGCTACCATTCTTATGATGATGGTGTAAGTTTGCACCTAATTTATTAACATCTACGCTATCATACTTATGTTTTTTATGATGATGGTGCAAGTTTGTACCTAATTTGTTAACATCTACGCTATCATGCTTATGTTTTTTATGATGATGGTGCTTATGATTACGATACTGTACTTCGCGATCATCTTCTAAAAACTCTGGATTAATTTCTAATTTAGTATACTTATATTTATTTAGAATCTCGTCATCGCTATCGGTTGTAGATTTTCTTCTAGGGGTGTGATCTTTCGCTTTTTCCTTTTTTGTATGAACTTCTGGTGAAGATTTTCTTCTGTGTGATGAGTGCTCTGAGTCATGGTGATGATGTTTGTAAGATGATGATGCCACTTGCCTAGAGTCATGGTGACTGTGCTTGTTTTGTACTAACAACATTTTCGAATTATCTATATTTTTTAATCCATTATGTTGACCTACTTCATTATCTTTATCTGCATCACTAATGGAAATAGTGGGGTGCTTTTGCTCTGAAGATTGATTTTTTTTATTTAAAAAGATATCTAAAATTGTCATAAGAAACCTCGTTAAGTGAGTGCTAAGGGTTGTTGATATAAAATATCATCATAATTATTATTATAAATAAATAAAGTTAATAAATAATTAATCAAAAAGGTAGTAAAAATAAATATTTTTTTAATATAGATGTCCGCTTAATTTACTATATATATTATAAATTATCATGAGCTTCTTCCCACTCATAGCTTCCATTCAATTGAAGTATTTCAGCTATAGGTCCAGAGCCTGATTTTAAATCTTTTAAAATATTAAGAGCCGAGTACATAGAATCACTTTCTTGCGCTTGAAACTTTAGTGTCGAAGATTTTGATTTAGAGTCGTTGATAGCCCAAATATTTTTTGCACTTTTGTGAGAGTGACTTTTGATTGAGTCGAAAGTATTATGCTCATAATCTGGATGTTTAGTGGTGTTAAATAATTTTCTTTCATCAAAACTATCATGTTTTTGTTTATTATGTTTTCCTTGCGCGCTTGATAAAAATTCTGGCTGAGCAATTAATTTATTGAATTTAGTTAAACTTGCCTGGTCAATATTTTGTATAGATTTTTTTCTATGCGATGAGTGTGCTGAATCATGGTGATATGAGTTGTGACTTTTTACATGCTTGCTGTAACCTTCCAGATCAATATCAGCAGTAGATTTTCTTCTGGGAGATGAATGTGCTGAATCGTGGTGATACGATTTATGAGAATGGTGATCCCTTGCGTATTTACTATAACCTTCTGCATCAACCTCAGTTGCAGATTTTCTTCTGGGAGATGAATGCGCTGAATCATAGTGATGTGATTTATGAGAATGGTGATCCCTTGCGTATTTACTATAACCTTCTGCATCAACCTCGGTTGCAGATTTTCGTCTATGCGAGGAGTGCGCTGAATCGTGGTGATACGATTTATGAGAATGGTGATCCCTTGCGTATTTACTATAACCTTCTGCATCAACCTCGGTTGCAGATTTTCGTCTATGTGAGGAGTGCGCTGAATCATGGTGATGCGATTTATGAGAGTGGTGATCTCTTGCATATTTACTATAACCCTCTATATCAATATCAGCAGTAGATTTTCTTCTATGTGACGAGTGCGATGAATCGTGATGATGCGATTTATGAGAATGGTGATCCCTTGCATATTTACTATAACCTTCTGCATCAACCTCGGTTGCAGATTTTCTTCTTGGTGAGGAATATGTTGAATCATGATGATGGCTTAAATACTTGCTTTGCTGCGATCTATGAGAACTCTTCTCTAAAGATGATCTAAACCTGGTAGATTTAACTTCACTTGGTTGATTCTGCTCAGTATTTGCTTCAACCTCTATTTGAGGTATTGTTATACCCTTAGAGAAAGGTTTTGGTAAATCTTTTGATAAGTCCTTGATGCTATGTTTATCAACCTTATCAAGGCGCTCATGCTTTTTTATGTATTCACAGTATAACAATTTTGGATAAGATATTAATTTACTAAACACGCTAGGGTTTTCTTCTGCGATAGATTTAGACCTTTGTGTTTTTATTTTGTCGCCACATTCTAATTTATTACTGACATCTGCTGCAGACTTTCTTCTAGGTGTTGATTCATAGGAAGAATGTTTTTCTAATGGATTCTTGCTATTAATAGCAGCTTCTTTGGTACTGGATTCTTTTTTTTTATAATTATTTGAAAGTAAATCGGAAATTGCCATAACGTACCTCGCCAACTAATTTATTGCACCAATGATAGAAATCGCTACCATGAAAGTTATTATAAATAAACTAGGTTAATAAATAATTAATTAAAAGGATGATAAAAATAAACTATTTCTTTGATATGATATTTTTGTTTTAATACTAGTTAAGATAGCTTGAGTTAATATATGGGCAAAAAATAATTGAAACTTAATTGATAATAGTATATATTATGTTTTGCTTGCATTGAGGCAGGTAAAAACGCACGCATATTTAATGTTTGTTGATTGAATCTTATTCAATTTCTATGTGATATGCGGAGGAACTAAACTAACAAAATAAGGAATAAAAAATATGTCTAATTTACCTAAAGTTAGCGTCGAACAATTACTAGACGCTGGTATACATTTCGGCCACACTATATCAAGATGGAACCCTAAAATGGCTCCTTATATTTATGGAGTTCGAGACAACATCCATATCATTGATCTCCAGCAAACTGTTCCCCTAATGAACATGGCGTTAAAAAAAATATACGAAACTGTTAAAAACAATGGAAAAGTGCTATTTGTTGGGAGTAAAGTTCAAGCTACTGAATTGATAGCGGAATATGCTGAAAAATGTGGTCAGTTTTATGTGAATAACAGATGGCTTGGCGGGATGCTAACTAATTGGGGTACTATCTCAAAGTCAATTAAGAAACTAGATCATTTAGAAAGAATTTTAAATGATGATGCTTCGGATAAATACACAAAAAAAGAACTATTAGACTTTACTCGCAAAAGAGAAAAGTTGCTAAAATCATTAGCCGGTATCAGAAAAATCGGAGGCAAGCCTGATTTAATAGTAATTATTGACACAAACAGAGAGCATCTTGCGATTAATGAAGCTGTTAAACTAGGTGTGCCAGTTGTTGCTGTTGTTGATAGTAACTCTAATCCAGATGGTGTTAATTTCCCAATTCCTGGGAATGACGATGCTATTAGATCAATAAAATTATACTGTAATGCTTTTGCTGAAGCGGCG
This sequence comes from Rickettsiaceae bacterium, assembly GCA_049739405.1. Taxonomy (GTDB): domain Bacteria; phylum Pseudomonadota; class Alphaproteobacteria; order Rickettsiales; family Rickettsiaceae; genus Megaera_A. The sequence continues at coordinate 19,002 of JBMGNO010000003.1, read as the reverse complement.
TTAGCAGGCATACAAGATGGTTTAACAGAATCTGGAGTTGATGCAGGCGTTGCAAAAGAGGTTGTGAAAGAAGATAAAACAATGGATGGTGTGAAAAAGCTAGCAAAGCCAGGAAAAGTATCCAAGGCTACTACAGAATCGAAAGCTCCAGCTAAAAAAGCAGCAACTAAAGAAAAGGCTCCAGCTAAAAAAGCTTCTGAGACAAAAACAAAAGTGACCCCTAAAAAGGCTGCTACAAAAAAAACTGAAGAAAAGAAAGAAGCTAAGTAATTCAACTTAAGGGGCATATCAAACAGCCCCTTTCTTTCGTTTTTTATTCACACAGATATTAATATAATTTATAGGAGATTAAGTGTTATGACAATATCAGCATCATTAGTAAAGGAATTAAGAGAAAAAAGTGGCGCCGGCATGATGGATTGCAAAAAAGCTTTAGTTGAAGCTGCTGGTGACTTTGAAAAAGCCGTTGATTGGTTGCGCACGAAGGGCCTAGCTGCAGCTGCAAAAAAATCTGGTAGGGTGGCTGCCGAGGGTTTAACAGCAGTTTCTGTTAGTGGCAATAAGGCTGCTGCGGTAGAGATTAATTCAGAAACAGACTTTGTATCAAGAAATTCTGATTTTCAAAACTTGGTAAAAGAGATATCCGAAAAAGCTGTTGAAGTTGATAGCTTTGATTCCCTAAAATCAACAAAAGTTGCATCTGGCAAAACCGTCGAAGAAGAGGTGGTTGCTAAGGTTTCCACTATTGGAGAGAACATAACTCTTCGTCGTTCACAGCATCTTTCTGTTACTGATGGCGTAATATCTTCATATGTGCATAATTCTACTGCTGATAATATGGGAAAAATATCAGTATTAGTAGCTCTTGAGTCAACGGGTGATAAGGCAAAACTATCTGAAACTGCAAAACTAATAGCAATGCATGTTGCTGCTGCAAAACCCGAGGCTTTGACTAGGGATGAATTAGACCCAGCTTTAATACAAAGAGAAAGGGATATTTTTACAGAGCAAACAAAAGATTCTGGTAAGCCAGCAAATATTATAGAAAAAATGATCGAAGGCAGAATACGCAAGTTTTATGAAGAAGCAGTTCTACTTGATCAGACTTATGTGATTGATGGTAAAACAAAAATTAACGAAGTTATTGCAAACTTATCAAAAGAAATTGGTGCAGATGTGCAGTTAAAATCTTATGTAAGGTTTGAAACAGGAGAGGGCATCGAAAAAGAAGAGGCTAATTTTGCTGACGAAGTTGCTTCAATGACGAAGAACTAATTTGCTATAATAGCCGGGGACATTAGTCAGTGATTAGCTTTTTACCGAATTTTGCAGGCCTATTTTAAAAGATGAAGTAGAAAATTGAAGGCAATTCATTTTTATTTTCTATATTATAGATCAAAGCATTATCTCAGATTGAAAGTAATAATTATGGTTCGGCTAATACATCTATAAATCAACTAATTTAGTTTTTTTATTCAAAAAAGGGAAGTAACGCTATAAGATAAGTTCTTGTAGCGTTACTTTTCTGTATGTTTATTGCTACGAATTATTTACCCCATTTTACTTTCGTTCCAAATAAATCCAGGATAATAAGTGCCTGGTTCAGGGATAATAAGCATAAACTCCATATCTGAGAAGGTCCAAGATATAGCAACCCGTTGAAGTAAACGAGCTTTTTTTATTGACCTTTGCTTTTTAATAAAAAAAGGTCAAAATAAATTTCTTCTATGAAAAAATCAGAATTACTGCAAAAACACTGTTTAGTTTGTAACAAACCGTTTAACTGGAGAAAGAAATGGAAAAAGGTTTGGGAGGGCGTGAAATATTGCTCAAAACGTTGTCGTAATAATAAGGATATGTGCAAGTAATTTTTAAAGCACGTTTTACATGGGGATCATTGGGCGTTGTGAAACAAGCATTGATTCCAAGATCAAAGAGCGGTAATACAATAAAAAAATGTTTTATGGATAGGTGTAAAGGTTGTGGTAGTAATTACGGAGAAGGCACAAAAAGCTAAAATGCGGTCTGGATAAGCGTGTGAGGGTGATAAAAATGTACCTAGAGAGGGCGTGTGGGTATATATAGTGAATTAAGTTGAAGTCTGAGTTTTTTATAGGAAATATTTTTTGATTTAGTGGGTACCTTTTTACCTTTTGATGCTAACCCATTTAAAGGTAAAAAGGTGATTAATAAGTCAAAACCTAGCCAGATTTAATTGTAAAACTAAGTGCTCTAGCAGGTTTTTTGATATGATTACCAACTTCCTGTTCCTTCTATTTTTCAAGGATATGGATGCTATACTTGTTTAGCAATGCCGATCATCAATAATAATAGCATTCAACGCATTAAGACAATAAAACCACGTGAGTATAGACGAGTTCATAATCAGCATTATGGAAACTGCCTTGGTAGGAAAATGAAGAATATTTAATAAACGAAGAATATTTAATAGACGTGTTATTCTTAACTTGTTTTACTCTTACCGCGTTTCATAAGCTGCTGATAGACGGTATTGATAAAGCTATATCTCTGCGCTCCCAACTCCTTTCTAATGAGCCGTGAGAAGTGACGAATCCAATATATTATCAGTGGGTTCGTTTATCGAAGGTGACCTTGATGGCTAAAGCACGGTCTAGAGAAGCGCTTACAAGTAATTTCTATGTACCTTGAAGGTCTCTTGGCATAAGGTCTATAGTTGGAGAAAGTGTCTAACCCGCGCAGCTTTTACATTTATATCTCTGCGCTCCCAACTTATTCTTGCCGTTCTTTTGTTGTAGATTGCACAAACACAATAACTAAATAATACTTTTCTCTGAAAAGTATTATTTATATAGGTTGAGTAACCTATATAATATATAATATATTAACATATTTACATAAAAGGTGTGCTCATGAGTAAGGAAAAAAAAGATTTTACCAAAGAAGAAACTGAAATTATAAAGGACATAACTGAAAACAAATTTTATGATTTTAGTAAATTTATCAGGTTAAATTATTTTTTTTCTGAGAAAGTAAGGGATGAACTTAGATTTGACTTATCAGAAGAACTCAACCTCTCTGGTCAAATATTGAAGACAAAAGGAGCTTTAACTACTATTCAATATAATGCCTATAATGATATAAATAACTTCATTGAAGCTAATGCGCCTATAGATGCAATACAACAACTAGAAACAAGCCTATCAATTGCCAAGAAATTTGCTAATGTAATAGATAATCCAACCGAACATGCGCAGGATTATAGCTCTAGTTTAAAAGAGTTGCAGCAATTACAAGATGGATCCCCTCCTCCATTTGAAGTAAGGAATAACGAAGAATTAGATAGAGTTATATCATCAGTTAAGACTTCTCTAGAAATAGCTACAAAACCTAAAGAGACGACTCCTGAAATTTTAACTCAATTACAAAAATCTGTTGATTTACCAGAAAATATACCTGCTGATACTAAGATAAGGTTAATGTCAGAATCTCTTAATAAGATTGATTTAAATAACCAAAAAATTAAAGTTGGGGACCGGAACATTACAGACCAAGTAGAAAAGATTGTAAAAAACTCACAATCAGCACTAGCTGAAATTAAGAGTAATGATTATGAGGCGGCCAATAAATCTATATCTGGACTCGAACAACAATTAAAAACTTTAAAAAAACCTTACACTACGGTACAAGCCGTCGCTCACAAACTCAAGAAACAGCAGACTAAAAACCAAAAGGGTAATAGTAAGAATGAAGAGGTTTCTTCAGAGGCACCCGTCACATCTATGGAAAATATGCTTGACAAGATGCTAGATAAAAGCGAGGAAAAGCCTAATTTAGAACAAGTAATCGATCAATTTAATAGCTCTGTTAAAAAATTGCAGCTAAATAGTTCTTTATCTATACCAAAAAACATCTTTCAAGCAAAGGACCAGGAAGGAAAGAAAGACCTAGTCAATAATCATATTAGGCTAGCAGAAGAACAAATAGAAAAATTGGGACCGAAAGAAAAAGAACTTAAAAAAGCTATCAAAGAGCCCTTAAAAAAGTTGAAAAAAGATTTTTATGAAATTAGTCCGGAGTCAAAGCGCGACAAATCTTGGAAAAATGCAAAAAAACCCAATAAACAAAAAAACTCCCAAGGAACCACAAAAAGGGAAGAAACTAAAGAACAAAAAGTGATATCTGAGTTTGTTAAAATGGCAAATGAGTTTGGTGAAAGACTTGATGCAAGAACTAACGACTTAAAAGGTGAAATTTCCTTTAAAAAAGATATATCTCTTAATGAACTATCAGATAAAATAGATGCTTTTGAGCTAAAAATAACTTCTTATGCTAATCTTACTAGTAACGATGAGAGGGAAACCGCTTCTAATAAACTGATCAGAGAGTTTAATGCAGAATCAAAGCAACTTGTCGAGTATCTTAAAAATTCTAGTGTTGAAGAGTCAAAAGAGAAAATAAACAATATCGGCGATTTGAATAAAAAAATGCACGCATTAAATCAAGAGCATGGGCACGAAGAAAAAGAGCAAGGTTCTGGAAAAAAATCAAAAAACCTAGTTAATCGATTAAGGAATAATTTACCTAAAGTAGATTATGCAGCTAGTCAAATAGAAAGTTTGGTTAAAAAAAATCCCATAAGAACCACGAAAAGGGAAGAAACTAAAGAACAAAAAGCAATATCGGAGTTTGTTGAATCAGCAAATGAATTTGGTAAAAGACTAGACGCAAGAGTAGGCGCAAGAGCTGACTACTTAAAAGGTGAAATTTCCTTTGAAAAAGATATATCTTTTAATGAATTATTAGATAAAATAGATGATTTGCGGCCAAAAATAGGGTTTTACGTTCTTTCGTCTGAGATAGATGAAAGAGAAGCCGAAGCTAATAAAGTGATCATAAAGTTTCATGCAAACTTAAAGGAATTTGTTCACTCTCTTAAAAGTTCTAATGTTGCAGAGTCAAAAAAGTCAATAAACAATATCGGCTATTGCAGTAAAGAAATGCTAGCATTAAATCAAGAGCATGGGCATGAAGAAAAAAAAACAAAAAACACAGATACAGAATACGCTACAGCTCTTAATCCTTCAATAAAAAATGAGACCGTAAAGCAAAAAAAATTCTTGCAAAAATTAAAAGATTTTGTTGTAAATAAATTTTCTAAAAAGTCATCGCTACAAACCGAAATAGAAATGAATGATTTTAAGCCTTCTTCTGCTCCGTCTCAGCCGATTCCCGTTAAAAATGATAAGGCGCCTGAGCATATACCTTATTCTAAAGAAGAAATGGCTCAGGTTCAAACCGAAGTAAATCATATGAATTCTACTGAAGATAGTATGAAAAAATCTACTTCCAGATATGAAACAAACATAGTGGGTGTTATAAATGAGGTAGGAAAAGATTTGCCAGAATCAGTTAAGGGTGAATTAGATGGTAGTGTTATTAATATTCTATCTAAAGATTCAGACATGCCTTATAAAAAGCAAAAAGGATTGCTATCCGCTTCGAAAGATTTAGATGATAAAATAGCATCTTTGATGAAGGATCAAGATAAAAAAACCGATATTTATGAAAGACTAAATTATATAAAAGAATATAATAAGGCGCATACCACGCACCTAGAAAACGACTATAAAGACGTGAAATATACAAGTGAACGTAGTATAAGTGCAGACTTTAAGTCATTTAAAAATCTTGCGCCAGAAACAAAAAAAACTCGATTGCAAAAGCTTAAAAATAGCGCCGTTAAATTAGGTAAAACTATTCTTCGTACAAAAAAAACCGAAAAATCTTCAGCTAAAAAGAAAACAGTACAAACTAATAAAAAAGGAGGCCCGGGAAAATAAGCGGCTAGTTAATTACTACTCCCTTCTCTCTTTAATTCGCTATATGCGACTTTTTTCCGGGTTAACGAACTACTTTTCAATATATAATTGTCTTGGTCTAGCAATTCTATATTCTGGATCCTGCCACATTTCTTGCCAATGCGCCATCCAACCAGATGTCCTTGCGATCGCAAATAAAGCGGTAAACATCTGTGATGGTATTCCCATTGCTTCATATATTAAGCCAGAATAAAAATCAACATTGGGATATAGCTTTCGATCAATAAAATATTGATCATTAAGAGCTATTTTTTCTAGTTCTTGGGCGATTTCTAGCAAAGGGTTACCTTTCAACTGACCAAGCTCTGCAAGAACTTCATGGCAAGTTTCGCGTAGCACAGCAGCTCTTGGGTCATAATTTTTATAAACACGATGACCAAAACCCATCAAGCGGAAAGGGTCATTTTTATCCTTAGCCTTCTCTATATACTCAGGAATATTTTTAACATCTCCTATTTTTTTAAGCATATTCATGACCGCTTCATTGGCACCCCCATGCGCAGGCCCCCAAAGAGATGCTACACCAGCACTAACGCACGCAAAAGCGTTAGGACCCGATGAACCAGCTGTCCTTACCGTTGAAGTAGAGGCGTTTTGCTCATGATCGGCATGCAGGATGAATATTTTTTCAAGAGCTTTTGCCAAAACCTTATTCACCTGATACTTACGCCCTGGTGTTGAAAACATCATATATAAAAAATTTTCTGTAAAGCCAAGCTCCTCACGAGGATATACAAAAGCCTGACTTTGAGAGTACTTATAAGCCATTGCGGCAATAGTTGGCATTTTTGCAATAATTCTTCTAGCAGAAGTTTCCCTCCCCTGAACGCTATTCATATCAATTGTATCATAATAAAAAGCTGACAAAGACCCTACCACTGATAAAATAACCGCCATTGGATGAGCTGAGTGACGAAAGGCGCTAAAAATATTACGAATCTGCTCATTTACTAAGGAATGTTCGTATATATCATCACGAAAATCACTATATTGTTCTTGGCTTGGTAAATTTCCTTTTAGTAAAAGATGAACTACTTGGAGATAATCGTTGTTCTGAGCTAAGTCCTTAATATCATGGCCTCTATGTTTCAAAATGCCATTATTACCATCAATGTAAGTAATTGAAGAAGTACATGAAGCTGTTGACATAAAACCAGGGTCATAAGTGAAGTAGCCACTATCTGTATAAAGCTTCGAAACATCAATCACATCTGGGCCAATTGAAGCTTGCCGAATCGGTAATTTATATATTTTATCTTTTATCTTTAGTTCTGCAAATTTATTATCCATACGCTCCCATTATAAAAAAATACCCATCTATTTAATTATTCATAATTTCGCAAACTATGCAAGAAATATTCCTAATAAAGGTTGTAATAATGCTAGCTTTTTTTGTTTGCAAAGCAAAAAGGTTTGGCTCTTTTATTCTAGGTTTTCTTCTATGTCATTAACTAAAAACTCTAGCAGAGCACTATCTATATATTTTGTCTGGCAATGGGAATATAAAAAATCACTTATCTCTTGAATTTGAGCTTGCTCTGCACTCAGTAGCGACAAATTATTAACAGCTTCAAACAATGTAATACATCGATAATAATTTTCATCTTTTTCTAGCTCGAGAGAGTCAATAACAGACTCTATCTGATCCATTGCATATTCGCTGCTTATAAATAATATATTCACTGCATAAAGCGCCAAGTTTTTATCTCCTGAGTCTAGTATTAATGAAAATACGCTCTCGCTACCAGACATTGCATTACCGTAAGGCCTACTAAGATCAATAAGATTAAGGTCAATAATAATCTTAGCTTTATGCACGCAATAGTCATCTTGCTTCTGCTTTGCATAGATGATTTGCTTTACAAGATAGTCTTTTGTTTTTTGCTTATTAAAAACCAAGTCGCTTTTTGTAATGCCAAGAATATTATGATTTACTATAAAAGCAACCATTTTAAGCATAGAAAAATTATCTAAATGTATACTATAATCAATTATGGTGCCATATGAGCCATAATTGATGGAATAATCGACGTCTCCGGCGAGCATGTATCTTTGCAATAATTTTAAGTCCTGCTTTTTGATAGCTAAAGAAACTTGAGTATAGTCTGCCAATTGAGTAAAATGCAAAAAAGAAAAGCACTAGCTAAATATAAATATAGCTAGTGCCCTTCAAAATTATCAAAAAAGCTATTAATTACAAGCGTCTTTTAACTTTTGGCCAACCTTAAATTTTGGTTGCTTATAAGCAGGGATTTGGATCGGCTCACCAGTTCTTGGATTACGACCAGCTCTTGAAGCAACTTGAGTAACACTAAAGTTACCAAAACCCACCAAAGACACCCCGCGACCACCGCCAAGAGCGGCCACAACTGAAGATGTAAACATATCAATTGCTCTTTCAGCATCAGCCTTTGTGCAACCATGCTTTTCAGCCATTAATGTAATGAAATCACCTTTATTCATAATAGTTCTCCTAATATTTTTACTTTTTAAAACAAACTTTATAAATATAAACTCCTGTCAAATTTATAATAAATAAAGACAAAAGAATTTATATTTTTCTATCGGTTGCAAAATTATTTACTCAACTCTTTTGCCCGGAGTTCAAAAGCCACCATCATTTCTTCAGCCGACTTGTAAAGCACCATACCAATAACAATATCTAGTATCTTTGATTTGAGCTGAAAATCAATAGAAAAGTTAACTTTAGTCAAATTATTATGCGATTCTATTCTCCAAATGCTGTTTAAATGTTTAAAAGGCCCTGAAATTGCCTTGCTTTGTATTATAGTCGTCCCCTCTTTTTCAATCGTAGTAACTTGCGAAACATAGCTTTCACTAAAGGATTTGAACGAAACACCTAAACTAGCAGTAATTAGCTCTTTGTCCCTGGATAATATAGTTGCACTTTTACACCATGGTAAAAAAATTGGATAGCTTTCTATGTCTAATATTATACTTTTTATTAAATCGACTGGGTATGGAGTAATTTTATTACTGCTGAATTTATGCATTGCAATTTTCTTTTTCTTTTAATAACCTGTCCCTGTTCTCCTGCATAATCTTAAAATCATCCCCAGCATGGTAAGAAGACCTTGTTAAAGGCGATGACGAGACCATTAAAAAACCTTTTGACTTGGCCATACGGGCATAATAGCTGAACTCATCAGGCGTTACAAAGCGATCGACCTTAGCATGCTTTGGCGTGGGTTGCAGGTACTGACCGATAGTAATAAAATCAACCTGCGCGGCTCGAAGATCATCCATAACCTGCAAAACTTCATCCTTACTCTCGCCAAGGCCGACCATCAGGCCAGATTTAGTAAATATGGATGGATCAAGACGCTTAACGTCGTTGAGCAAGCTCAAAGAATGAAAATACCGCGCACCTGGTCGTATTTGTTTATACATAGACGGGACAGTCTCGATATTATGATTATATACGTCTGGTTTTGCTGCTACAACGGATTCTAAGGCGCCTTCTTTACGCAGAAAATCTGGAGTTAGTATTTCAATAGTAGTTGACTCAGCCTTCTTCCTGATTTGCTGTATGCAGCGCGCAAAATGCGCTGCACCTCCATCATCCAGGTCATCTCGGTCCACTGAGGTAATAACTACGTGTTCAAGCCCCATTTTACCAATAGCTTCTGCTAAGCGCTCTGGTTCGTGGGGGTCTAGCAAGTCTGGCCGCCCTGTTTCCACATTGCAAAAGGCGCAAGCGCGAGTGCATACGGACCCTAAAATCATTACCGTAGCATGACTTTTCTCCCAGCATTCACCGATATTAGGACAAGCAGCCTCTTCACAAACCGTATTAAGCTTGAGCTCCTTCATTAGCTTCTTAGTTTCCTGATATTGCTTTGAAACTGGCGCTTTAACGCGTATCCAATCCGGTTTTTTTAGCACCGCTCCCTCTTCCCTAGTCATAGCTTTATAATCTTTATTTGATTGCTTAGATAATACAACAATAGAAAAGTTTTGCAAATGGATGTTTATATCTAGTTAACCCGGCAAAAAGTTGCATATGCTGCGCATGAGTGCTTTTTGCTGAATTTATTTTGCCTCCTCCCTAAAAAACGTGGTTTTTAGGGAGGTAAAAATATTATTTAATTCACTATATTTATAGAGTTAGAAGATGTTTGGCGCGTATACTGATTAGCTCGATTCAATTTGCAGAAAGCTTTTTTCTCCTAATATGCTATCTATATTGTCTTGAAAAATATCAATATTATTTGATTCAGCAGCTACATATAACTTATGTTGGTTTATGAATTCATCAGCCTGCATATAGTAAGTATTTTTAACCTTCGTAGCGTGTGATTGAGGTAAATTATTAGCTTGATTTGAAAGAGCTTCTAACCATGAAACTTTGCTATCAGCTTTTTGATTATACTCTATTCTTTTTCCAATAGAATCAGTGTAGTTGGACCATTTATCTTTTATAGAATCACCATTGTTAGCAAATAAACTAAAGGTAAAGTGACAGCTATACTTCAATATATCAATTATGGTTTTGAAAACCGTGTTATTTGCCACCGCTTCTTCTTTTGCTTCGATAAACAATTCTTGAACTTCTGAAACCTCTTCTTTCACATCATCAGATTTTATAGAATATTTCAAAAGACCCCATTTGAGTTTATGTATCTCTTGTTTAGTAAACTCAGAAGTAAATTCCTCTTTTTTAAAAGTATCTAAAAATATCTTCAAAAAACTCAAGTAGCTAAAACCTGTTGCAGCCATTTTCTTATCGCTTGCCATCTGTTTGGCAAGCTTCTCTGTAGCTTCATCTTTCTGTAAATCATTAATATCCTTCGGTTCCTGAAGGTAACCTAATTTCTTTGCTCGCTGCGTAGGTTGTCCTTCTTCTTTTTCCTTAAGCATTTGCTCTTTCGCTATTTCTTTTTTATACACCCATAATATTTTTACATAATCACTATCTTCTGAAGATCTATATGCTAGATTAATACGATTTAAGTTGTTATAGCGCTCTTTAGCATCCTCGAATATTGTTGTTAAGTATTCTTGGTATTTTGCATCATCAAAATTATCATCAGGCCCTGTTAACTGCAATATACGTAAAAGTTCTTGAACCTCAAAAAATACATTATACGCATCAATTATTGATAAATCCATAGTTACTAGACCATTCAGTTTTGTCTTTAGTTGTTCTTTGTAATCTTCATCTGTTATATTTCGAGAAAAATCTGTTGCTAATCTGTTGCCCAATAAAAAATGATGAAAAAATTCAAAAGATTCACGAGTGATTTTACCAGGAATCTTTTCTTTTATACTTTGCTCATTGTCACTTATATATTTTTTTATTTCTAATAATTCCTCGATAAACTGTAAATTATTATCTCCTTTATCTTTAGTGATTGTTTTTTTTAACAAAAGATATTTTTCTGGAGAAGCAAAGGACGCATAGTTTAATGCTAAATCAATTATTGTATTTTTTACTTCAGGGGCTTGAAATAAAGCATTTGAAAATACTAAATTTCGTAACAAGGATGTTGTATTGATGATTAGATCACCGTCAAAATTAAGGTTCTCTAATTTTGTTATTGTCTCTTTATATTGAGAAGATGATTTTGTTTCTTCTGAGGTTGTTTTATTTAAAGTGGCTATTATGTCAAAAGGCGTTACAGGGGCATAAACCAATTTATCCTCAATCCTTTGTTCTGGAAAATATTTAACAATAGATGTGTTTAACGTGTCTTTGGAGTCTTTAGAGCAACCAGTAAGACTAGAGTTGCCTACATTATGATTTTCTAAAGGACGAAAATCTCTGAATTGCTTATTAATCAATTCATCATCGACTTTATCAAAGAAGTTTTTATTTTTAGGGTCTGATTTATTATCAAATCGGTTCTTTGTATATAAAATAAATTTTCTAGCCTCTGTGGTAGTAAATCTTGGGTAATTAGGCGTTGTATTAGAATCTCTTTTTTTAAGAGTTACACTATCTGTTAAATAAAACCCGCCATCATTGACTCCTAGTTCAAGACCCAGCTTACTAACATTTTGCGCTATATCTTTTATGCGCTCTTTAGACAAACTATCATTTATGCGCTCTTTAGACAAACTATCATTAGGGGCGTTTAATTTACTTATCTCATTGAGAACTTGCCGAAAGAGTTTGTTAGCTTCTTGGCCTTCTTCTGTTGATAATCCTAAAGCTTCACAAATTTTATGAAAGGCTACAACTGAATCATATTTCAAATCTGCGATATTTTTCTGTTTTGAAGATATGTCTTCTTGCCTTAGTTCGTGTATGCGTTTTGGTATCCCAGAAGTTCCGCCCATGGTTGTAAGCTCTTTGTGTTGTTAAAATTTAAAGAAGTATATTAATACTATTTAACTTCATTGTCAAGTCGAATTTATTCTTGGCATTGCTAAAATAAAGTGTAGATCCAAGCCTTTTGAGCAAAATTATTTGTATGAATTCTTAATTTTGAGATTGCATTATAAAAAATGAATGTTAATGTTAATGTGTGAATAGTAATATAAGATTTTTTTTAATAGGACTATAGGTAGTAAATTCCGCTCCTCCTCACCAGTTAAAGTAGATAAAATATAACAAATTTAAGAGTTGATTGAATATGTCAAAAACAAAGTCAGAAGAAAAGAAAATAAGGCCAAAAGTAAAGAGAGAAACAAAGTCTTTACAAGAAATTTTAGAAAATCCAGATATTGATTGGGTAAAAATAGATTTACAGAATCATAAAATAGGAAACGAAGAAGTAAAACAATTAGCTCAAGCTCTTGATTACAAGAGCAATTTACAAGAATTAAGTCTCTCTGCTAACCAAATAGGTGACGAGGGAGCAATCGCTTTGGCTGAAAATTTGAAAAAGCATAACCTTCAGCTAAAGGCGTTAAATCTATCTGGCAATCAAATAGGTGACGAGGGCGTAGCTGCTTTAACTAAAAACCTGCAACATCAGAGATTAAAAATACTAGGCCTATCTAATAACCAAATAGGTGATGAAGGAGCAGTTGCTTTGGCTAACTACTTAAAGGAACATCCGGCGTTAAGGATATTAAACCTACATATCAACCAAATAGGTGACGAAGGTGCGGTTGCTTTAGCCAACTCCTTAAAGGAAAACCCGGAGTTAAATAAGTTTAAGTTAAGTATGTTTTGTAACCGAGTAAATAACCATAGCGTTGAGACAATTAAAGAAATTTTTCAAGATAATTCTAGAATAGAGTTAGATTTAAGTAGGCAAAAGCCTAAAACAATAGTTTTCCCAACCGAAAAGAATTCAAACTCATACAACCAAGACATTTTAAATCTTCATGATTTAATTAAAGAAGGTAGCAATCTTGGGCAACACAAGTCAGAGAAAGCTATATTAATACTTGGTAAAACTAGATCTGGTAAAAGCACTCTTGCTAATTTATTTTTGGGGCGTAAATTAAAGGCAACAGAAGATGAAGAGACTGGTGATTTAGTAATTAATACAGTAGATTCTACTAATATTGCTATTAACCATGGTCGAACTTCAGAAACTAGGGTTCCTAATAGAGCTCAAATAGGCAATACAGTAATATGGGATTGCCCTGGTTTTAAAGATACAGATGCCGCGCAAGAAATTGCGAATGCTTTTTACATTAGAGAGCTGTGCAAATCCAGTGATAAAGTCAAATTTATACTGGTAGTTTCTGATTCAGAATTAACTAATAACCGTAGCACCCCTTTCCTTGAAACTCTTGAGCAAATGGTTAAAACATTTGATGATATTGATGATATAAAGGATTCAGTTTCTTTAGTTGTCACCGGTTCTAGATCCAGAAAAGATTCAGAAAAAATTATAAACACCCTTGATCGAATATTAACACAACGAGATAATTTAGATTCCAATATTAAAAATATGTTAGAGTATCTAAAACAATCGGTGCATGTGTTTCATTCTCCAGTTGATGAAGGTATTTTAAAAACACAGACCCCACTGCCTAGTATTGAAAAATCTACTAAATATTATAGCGGAGATAATAAGATTGTTAATTTATCTTTATCTGATAAGGCAATCGAATACGCATCGACAATGCTTAACACGGCTAACAATAACTTTAATGAAGGGGTTGGTGCAATTAAAAAAGCGGTAGAAAATCCTGCAAAATGTTTGAACCCTTATAATGCTTTTACAAAAAAACATCATCAGCTTGTTAAAAAATGGATACCATCTTCAATGAATTATAGCCATAATAGCTTTAAATCGACAACATGCGATGGCAATTTTCTTCATCTTGATGTGTTTAGAAAGATGGATGATATTTTAAACGTTCCAGTAAGCTCGCACTACCAAGGAGTGAAAAAGCTAATTCGAGTTATAGAAATATTTGAGCATTTTGTGCGAAAAGGGAAAGGTTCAGATCATAATAAGATATTACAGGATTATACTTATTTTTTTAAACAACAACTTAGTTACGTACAATTTTTTTCTGACTTAACTAAAGAAGATTTACCGGAAATTAACAAATTCAATAAAATATTTGATCAATTACATATTGTAAACTTAAAAAACTTTAAACAAGCTCTTATTAAGATGGAGATTGAACCCAATCAAGATAAGTCTTATTATGAAAAAGTCGAGAAGTATCTTAATATGCATAAAGAACCTGAATGTATAACAAAGAAAGCAGAATGTTATATAAAACTAGGCGATTTACACCAGGCAAACGATCAGGTTAAAGAATCAATTGATTATTTCTATAAAGCTATTGAGTCAGATAAAAAAATACCAGGAGCATACAGAAAATTAGGTGATTTATTATATAAACAAGAGGATTATAATAAGGCAATACATTTTTATTCAAAAATAAATAATTTTTCAAAAATAGAAAATTCTTTTAAAAGCTTGATACAAAAATATGGCGAGACTACTTTTGTGAGAATGCAGATGGGTGATTTTTATAAAGCATTTAAACTTGATGCAAAAGCAAGAAAAAATTATCTAAAGGCTTTCTCATTGATTGAAGATTTTTCTAGCGAAGAAAGTCAAAAACATCTTTCTAAATTAGAAGGAGCGCTTGGGTTATCAATTTCACAAGAGAGTGATTGGTTTAGTTTTGATCAAGCTGAGAGTGGTTTTGCGAGTGATATATTCAATTTACCTCAGAATGCTAATGATGCCATCCCGGTAATTGATAGTATTTGTATGGAAAATAATTTTTCTGACACTGAATAGTTTTATCTATAGATCGACCCGTGCCAAAGTTATTACAAGTGAGACTTTGGTGCGGCGTGCTGATCTTCATAAAACCCTAGAACTTTAGGTGTTGCAGAAAATGATCTCGGTCGCAACGCCAACTGTCATTTAACTTTTTAAGATAATGGTCTGGAAGTAATCGTGAATTGCCGTAGCCATTATTAGTTGGCAATAAAATGATTCAAATAAGTCACTCACGTGAGCACATACGTCAATTTAAATATAGAGTTTTTGCTTTAGGTTGCAGAAACTCTAGACCCTCCATGTCTGTTGTAGTAATAAAAGTTTGCATTTTAGTTGATAAGATGTAGTCTGAAAGCGATTTCTTTCGAGCGGGGTCCAGATGCACGAATAGCTCGTCTAGCAGTAATATTGGTTTGCTGCCAGTTCCATTCATCACCGCTTCAATAGAGGCTATTACCAAACAAATTAGTAAAGCTTTTTGTTCGCCTGTTGAACAGTTTTTAGCTAGTGTTTTTTTATCTTGATACTCTACAATAAAATCCGTTTTATGCACACCAATTGAAGTGCGACCAATATATGAATCTTTAACTCGACTATTAAGCAGTTGTTGCAGATAGTTGCTTTTTTCACATTCACCTTCAAAAATAGGACTCAAAGAAAGATTAGCTTTAGGAAAATTAATGCTAAGGTCATTAATGGCTCTTTGCATATAAGCAATAGTATTTAACCTGGCCTCTTGTGTCAAAAGCGCTTGATCAACCATCTGATTCTCAATATTATCTAGCCAATTTTCATTTTCTCGCCAGTTGTTTTCAGATAATATTTTATTACGCTCTTTAAGAAAATAGTCGTATTTATTTAAATACTGCACGTGCTTAGGATTAAAATTATATACTAAGCGATCAAGAAATTTGCGGCGATTTGTCGAGCTCCCTAAAAATATACCATCCATTTGCGGAGTTATCCAAATCACATTTAGTAAATTCGTTAACTCACTAGGGGGTATTTTTGAACCATTATATGTAATTTTACGAGAACCATTGCTGTAAGCGCTGATGATCTCAGCCACTCCTAATTTACTTTGCAAATCAACAGAGCTAGACCAACCTATTTTCGCCTCATATTGATGTATGTCTTCGTATTTTGCGCTTTTTAAACCCCGACCTGGTGATAATAATGAAAATGATTCTAGGATGTTTGTTTTACCAGTTCCATTAGCACCAACAATGATGTTAATACCGGGGGACCATTCTTGAGATAAGTGGTCTAAGTTACGGTACGAGCTTAGTTCTACTCTGCTGATAAAAACATCTTGCATAAATTATTTATCAATCTGAGCCGTCTTTATACATAATCTTCAGCCTTTTAATCATACGTGGTGTGGATTCAACAATTTCTACTTCAACATTATTGTTAATTCTAACTCTTTCGCCTTTTTTTGGCACATTTCCTGAAATAGACATCACCAAGCCGCCTATAGTATCATTTTCATCATCCTCTGATTGCAGTTTCCCCCCTACTATATCCTCTATGGCATCGATTTCAACGCGTGAGTTTGCTAAAAGAAGACCTTTTTTTACTACCCTAAAATCCTCTTCCTCGGCTTGGTCTACATCATGTTCATCATCAATCCTACCGACTATTTCTTCGATAATATTTTCAATAGTAATCAAGCCATCAGTTCCTCCATACTCATCAATAACTACCGACATATGAGTACGAGTATGTTGCATTTTTTTGAGTAAATCAGCTAACTTCATTGCATGCGGGGAGCTTAAATGCTTGCGAATAAGACTCTGCATGTTGAATTTTTTCTTGTTTACAAGGACTTCAAACAAGTCCTTAATATGCACAAAACCAACAATATTATCCAAATTCTCGCGAAAAACTAAGATCCTAGTGTGGCCATGTTCTAAAATAACTTCCTGCAGCTCCTCGAGTGAAGATTTTTCATTGATTGCAACTACGTCCGAACGCGGAACCATAACATCTTCAACAACTTTATCATTAAAGTCATCAGCGTTGGTTAGAAGAATCATTTCATCTTCAATATCTTTTGACGAACTAAATTTACTAATAAAGAAATGTTTTATTCTATACCAGCTATTAATAAAAAATCTGGGTTTAGGCTTTTTTCGTTTCGAGGGCATAATTATGTGTATAAGGTGATTTGATATTATATTGTTCTAATATTTCAATTTCTAAGCTTTCCATTAACTCAGCATCATGATCATTCATATGGTCATGACCTAATAAATGAAGTATAGCATGTATAGTCAGGTGAGTAAAATGATCTATGAAGTTTACAGAGTTTTCTTCAGCTTCTTGTTCTATTTTTTCCAGGGCAAAAGCAATATCGCCTAAAAATATGTTTTCTTCAGCGTCTTCTAAGTCATATAACTTATCTTCATATTCAGGAAAAGATAAAACGTTAGTTGGCTTATTTTTGTTACGAAACTCTTTATTAAGAGCCCTGATTTCTTCATTATTTGTTAGTAAAACAGATAATTCTATGCTATTTTTTTTCTGAATATGGGGGTATTTAGTTATAATATGTACAATTACTTTATTAAAAAAATCTTGATTAATAACATTCTCATGCTGTTGCCAGAGTGAATCGTTAACAGCTATTTCAGTAGTAATACTCATTATTTTTGTTTCTTTTTTTCTTGTTTTTAATATAATAACTTCAGAAAATCAAATAAAATAAATTATGACCATCATATCCCCATCAATTTTAGCGGCTAACTTTCTGAAATTAGAGGAAGAAATTAAGGCTGTGGAGCAAGCGGGGGCGAATATGTTGCATATAGACATCATGGATGGTCACTACGTGCCTAATTTAAGCTTTGGACCGAATATTACCAAGCAGATTAAATCTGTAACTAAGTTACCCCTTGACGTTCACTTAATGATAGAAAAACCAGAAAGATGGATTAAGCATTATGTTGAGGCGGGAGCAGATATTATAACCATACACCCAAACTCCACAAAACATCTTGATCGAACACTATCTGAGATAAAGCAACATGGTTGTAAAGCTGGAGTCGCCCTGCTTCCTAGTGATAATTTAGATATTCTTGAATATGTAATAGGTAAAATTGACTTGATTTTGGTGATGAGCGTCAATCCTGGCTTTGGTGGACAAAAGTTTTTACCAAACCAACTGAAAAAAATTAGTAATATCCGACAGATTATCGATACGAAGGATATTATTTTATCAGTAGATGGTGGCATTAATGACCAAACAGCGCCAAACTGTATTGCGAATGGAGCTGATATGCTGGTAGCTGGAAGCTATATTTTTAGTGGCGATTATGCAGAAAAAATTGCTAAATTAAGGCTATAATGAGATAAATATGAAAATATATATTTATCAATCAAAGCCCTTAGTTGGCGATTTTGCTCATAACCTTGGCAATATCATGAGTAATTACAAGCAAGCTATGCAGGCAAAATCTGATATTATGCTTCTACCTGAACTAGCTGTTTCTGGGTATATGGCAGAGGATTTATTTAACCGTCAAGATTTTATTACTGCAATCGAAGAGTCCAATCGCTATTTGATTAGTCAGACAAAAAACACGGCTCTAATTGTTCCAACGGTAACTAGAAAGGCTGCTATCTTATATAATTCTGCAATAGTAGCTCAAAATGGAAAGATTATAGGAACAACTTGCAAGAATAAGCTACCTAATTATGGTGTGTTTGACGAAAAACGATATTTCTCTCCGGGAAAGCCGCAAATAATTAAAATAAATGGTATTAATATAGGCATTCCAATATGTGAAGATTTGTGGAGTGATGAGGTTTGCAAAGAGCTTAAATACCAGGGAGCGCAAATATTTTTATCTCCAAACGCTTCTCCATTTGAACATGCAAAAGAACGCAGACGTCAAGAAGTTTTAAAAGCGCGCTATCAGGAAAATAATATACCTATCATTTACTGCAACCAAGTAATTGGA
>JBMGNO010000002.1:0-67183 GCA_049739405.1 Rickettsiaceae bacterium | reverse complement strand
CCTTTGAGCAATATCCAATAATGGAAGCATAGCACTTTTCTGCTTACCTTCTGGGTATTTTTCAATTATATCTTGGGCTTTTTTAATATTTTCTGCGTTAAAAGAAAATGTACTTACACCTTTACTCATCGATCTATCTCTCCAAATACCACGTCTAAACTTGAAATAATAGCTACTACATCAGCCATTAAATGTCCTTTGGACATAAAATCCAACCCTTGCAGATGAGCAAAGCCAGGAGCTTTTATTCGGCACCTATGAGGTTTATTCGAACCATCTGCATACAAATAAACTCCAAACTCACCCTTTGGCGCTTCAACAACACCATAAGATTCACCTTGTGGAACTTCGTACCCTTCTGTGTATAGCTTAAAGTGGTTAATCATTGCTTCCATTGAGTTTTTCATATCACTTCGCTTTGGTGGGGTAATGCGAGTATCAACTGACCTAACCTCTCCTTTTGGTATTTTTTCAATACATTGCCTAATGATTCTAATTGACTGGTACATTTCTTCTACGCGTACCAGATAGCGATCATAGCAATCACCATGTTTACCTATCGGAACATCAAAATCTAGTTCACCATATATCTCATAAGGGTTACTTTTACGCAAGTCCCATTCTATTCCTGACCCACGAAGCATAGGCCCAGAAAAACCCCAATCCATAGCTTGCTTCTGCGACACCACGCCAATACCAACTAACCTTTGTTTCCAGATACGGTTATCTGTAATTAATGTTTCTGTATCAGCTAAGTACTTTGTGAACTGATTAATAAATATCTCAATATCTTCAAGTAAACCAGGGGGTAAGTCTGCAGCAACTCCACCAGGTCTTATATAGTTTGCATGCATCCTAGAGCCCGAAACTCTTTCATAGAATTCCATAATCTTTTCACGCTCTTCAAACAGCCAAAGCAATGGGGTAGTAGCCCCCAAATCAACTGCTTGAGTACCAATATTCATAGTATGGTTTAGAATTCTAGTAAGCTCAGAAAATAATACCCGAATATATTGAGCCCTTTTTGGCACCTCGCAACCAAGAAGCTGCTCTACTGATAGCGCAAAAGCATGCTCCTGACACATTGGCGATACATAATCTAAGCGATCAAAATAAGGAACCGCCTGAGCATAAGTCTTATGCTCAATCAACTTCTCAGTCCCCCGATGAAGCAACCCAATATGGGGGTCTGCTTTATTAACTACTTCGCCATCCATTTCTAAAATAAGCCTCAAAACACCATGAGCAGCAGGATGTTGTGGTCCAAAATTAATTGTCGTAGTGCCAGATGCCGCATCTTTTTGTATTTTAGTTTTTGTATTTATATTTTGCATAATTTGAAACTACTTTGTTACCTTTTCATCACCTGGTAGGTTGTACTCTGAGGGCCCAGACCAAGGTGAGGAGAAATCAAACTCCCTAAACTCTTGTTCTAAAGATACCGGCTCATACACTACCTTTGAAGTTACTTCATCATACTTTACCTGCACATGCCCACTTAAAGGAAAATCTTTGCGCAATGGGTGACCAATAAAACTATAATCTGTCAAAATACGGCGCATATCTGGTGAGTCAGCAAACTCTATACCAAACATGTCAAATATCTCTCTTTCGTACCAACAAGCAGCTGAAAATACATTTGCAACAGATGGCACCTTCACCCCCTCAGGAACCTTAGCCTTCAACAAAATTCTTTTATTGAATTTAAGGCTTAAAAGGCTGTAAACCACCTCAAAACGATTCTCTCGATCAATAAAATCTGCGGCAAAAAGATCTGTCAGAATTGTAAACCGTAAATATTCACTTCTTTTAAGGAACTTTAACAAGTGCGGTAAATCATATACGTCAAGCTCATACCCCGAAAAACCAGGGACCGATAATTCTTTCACTGACATGCCATAATATTTATAAAATTCGTCAATAATTTTATGAAAATCCATATCAACCTTTAAATCTATTTGTTCTTTTGATTTTTCTCTGCAACTGCATTAGACCGTAAATTAGAGCCTCAGCGGTTGGAGGGCACCCAGGAACGTAAACGTCAACGGGCACAATACGATCACACCCACGCACCACAGAATATGAATAATGATAATACCCACCACCATTTGCACAGCTACCCATAGAAATAACGTATTTAGGCTCTGCCATCTGATCATAAACACGCCTTAAAGCTGGTGCCATTTTGTTTGTTAAGGTTCCTGCAACAATCATTAAATCTGCTTGCCTTGGGCTTGGACGGAACAAAAATCCAAACCGGTCCATATCATAGCGGCTTGATGCAGCTTGCATCATCTCAACAGCACAACAAGCCAATCCAAAAGTCATTGGCCATAGTGAATTGGCTCTTGCCCAACCGCTAAGGTCGTCAATTTTAGCTAAAACATAACCTCGATTAGACAACTCATCATTAAAAAAATCATCTTGTTTATTCGAATCTTTTACTCCCATTCCAGAGCCCCTTTCCGCCATTCATAAATAAAGCCAATAGTCAGCACAAACAAAAATACCATCATTGACCAAAAACCAAACTGCCCAATAGCCTTAAGATTAATTGCCCAAGGTATTAAAAAGGCTACTTCCAAATCAAAAATAATAAATAAAATTGCAACAAGGTAAAAACGAATATCAAAAGTACTACGCGCATCACCAAGCGCATCAAAACCACATTCATAGCGTGATAATTTATTTTTACTAGGCCTGTTTTTAGCAAGTATCTTGGGCAATATCACACAAACACAAGACAAAATAAAAGCAACTCCTAAGAAGATCATTATTGGCAAATATTCTAATAACAAATCATTATTAACCGGCATTATTGGCTCACTTAAATTCATTTAAATTGACTATATAGTCTCTTATATCATAACTTGATAAAAAATCATATTACATTTATTTCCTTTAGTCCATTATATATTATAAGCCAAGCATTTTATTTAACTCTTCCACTATTACGAGTTTTTGAATTAGTGTTAGGCGCTGGCTTTCCTTCTGTGTTTGACTTAAAGCTTCCTTTTAATAAATTTTTAACACTATTTTTTAAGTTTTTCAGAGATTGCTTTACTTTATTTGCACGGCTATTTGCACGGCTTAATTGTGCCGCTGGTTTAGGCGGAGAAATTTCCGTACCTTTTTCTTTTTGAACCTGAGGCTTGCGGTTATTTTCAGTTTTTTGAAAATTTTCATAATTAGTTTTTAGCTCATTAATTGACTGGTTTGCATCTTCCCCTTTTTCTAGCTTAATATTATTAAACTTTGCTGAAGCTTTGCCAAGCCATTTTTGTGTTTTTTGTCTTAAAACATCAACTCCAAACTCTGGGTTAAACTTTACTCCGCCACAACCTATGGACCCACCCTGCACTTCTGCCATGATCTGAGTGTGGCCATCTGCCGCAAGAGCCATCTGATTTTTTTCAGCAAATCTTCCACCTATCTTATCTTTAACCGCCTTTACAGCAGCAGCAAAAATATCTAACCCAGTACGATCTTTACCACTTTTACAAAAAGTGACTATCTTAGGCGTGTCTTTTGCTTCTTTCAGCGTCATACCATTATCTTTTAAAGAATCAGACCGATTATTTATTGCATTATCAATTTGCGACATACGGCTAGATACATCTAAGTTTACATTACGAAAAGGCGATAATATTGATGGTGTGTCAATATCCATCCGAGCTTCAATCGCATTAGTCAAAAGATTTTTTACATCTGGATTAGGAATACGCGAAACTTCACGTTTGGCTTTGGTTTCAATTGTTTCTGGTCCACCAATTTGCTCCATAGCCTTATCAAAAAACGAGCTGCCGCCACCTTGCAATAACTTGCTAGTATTTTTTAAACTTAACCTAGTAGGCCCCTGGTTTTTAACATTTATATATATATGATGCTTTTCAACATCTTGACCTATTTTATTTAATACATCTTCAAAGGCTTTTGTATCACGGCCACCACCAAGACCTCTCCATCGATTAATTGGTGATGCCGCGACACCTACGCTTTTCTGCTCTTCCTTTAATTCTTTCTGCGCTGATTCAATTTGATCGAAAATAAAATTCTCACCACGTGCATTACCTGGAGTTTTGCTGTTTAATATATTGAGCGTAATATTTGGTTCAAATTCTTGAAGCTGCTCTATCGCACTTTTTGCCATCTCTGTTTGTTGATCTTTTTCCGCAAACTTAACCTTTGTTGCCGGAGCTCCACAATGAATATTTTCCCCTAAAATTTCTATACTTTGACTATCAACTTTAACTGCAACAACTTGCATATAGGCATTACGAACCCCCTCAACGCTTCCTAAAAGCTGAGTAGGAATTATATGCTTACCTTTTGATATACCATCAGAACGCTCTTGTAACATCTTTTGCTGCGACTCTCCTAATTCATTAAACCAAGGAACCGCTGCTACATCGCCACGCGCAATAGATTCATAATTATTTTTTTGCTTCTCCGTCAAACCATTCATCATAATTTCTGCTTTAATAGAAACTTGCTTTTTACCCTGATCATCAAGAACAGAGGTTAAGGTAGTAATATGACGATGTGTATCTTTAAAATTAGATAGTTCAGAAGCAAACTTCACTCGCTTTAACATATCTTTTGAAAAATCTTTTGTCTCTGCATCGGTAACTTTAGGGTTAGCATCTTCGGTTAACACACTCATCATTTGCGTGTTGTATTTTTTTATATTATCTGGCCCTAAATTGTCAATATCGTTTAAAGCATTATCAACAACAAATTTCATTTTGTTAATATGCTCTTGTTTATCACCAGATAAATCATCTGAGGCGCCTACAACATCGACAGCTCCACGATACATATTAATAAGCTGCATGGCGTACGCCTCTGGAGATTCACCAATAGCTTGTTGTGTTGCTCTTGAGTTTGAGATCTTGCGTCTCGAACTAGGGCTTGTGTACCATTCCCCAAATCCTTACTAACACTCCACGCTATTCCAATTCTATTATCTTTGATCTCCAACAAAGAATCCAAAGCTTCCGTATAGTTTTCTTGATCAAAGAATTGTTTGACTTGGCTTTGTCTTTGCTTCACAGTCACGTTGGGTATATCAACCCCTTCAGAGATAACTTTATCTACATAACCCAAAACTTTGTTTTTATTATCGTGCAAAAGTACCTTTAAGTCCTCTTGCTTACCGTTATAATACCCCATTAGTCATGCTCAAAAAAGTTTCATCACTTTAGATTATACAACGACCCAACTATTAAACGCACTAAATAGCAAAAAACCCAAAAAGAAAAGTATCGATAGTGATTTATAATCAACTAACAAAGCAACCCTAAACCTCTACTTCTAACTCTTTAACATCATCTGACTCTACTTCTATTAACTCAGATTTTGAAGTGAAGATCTGAAATCTTTTGAGCGCTTCTTGATCTTTTTTAATGGAATTATCGACACCCATTGCGCTAAGCTTCTTTGCTTTTGATAAGAAATTACGATTAAAAGAAGCAGCAAATTTATCATAATTATTTACTACACTTGAAATACTATTGCCAAGCTTCATCGAGTGATCAGTCATAGTGCTTATCGAAGAAATAAGCTTCTTAACCTCTTCAATAATTTGCAGGTTATTTTCGTTCATTTTTTGCTGAGAAATCTGAAACTTAGCAAAAGATAGCATATTCATTAAACCCGCCGGTCCAATAGGAAATATGTTAGCGTTCCAAGCTTTGTTTAAAAAATCAGGGTCAGCTTCCATAATTTTTTCTACCGCATGCTCTGAAGGAACAAACATCAGCGTAATAATACTCGACACTTTCTTTCTTCTATCTTTAAGATGCTTCTTAACTGAATCAGCATAATTCTTACCAGACAAAGATCGCAAATGTATGTTCATTGTTTTTGCTAGTTGCTGCGGATTACTATTTTGATCAACTAAAAACTTTGAAGCTTTAGAGTCAACTACCATCAAACGGTCATCTGGTAAAAAAATAACCGCATCTGGTCGCAATATGTTTCCTTCATGTTCATCGCTAACATTATACTGTAAGTGAAAATCGATATTGCTACGCAGACCTGATGATTTGAGGATATTTTCTAGGGTTATTTCTGCCAAAGCTCCAGCCCCAGAAGGCGATAGCAAAGAGTTTTTGATAATATCTACCGTATCTTTTGACTCAGAGATATCCTTATTGAGAGTCGATACCATATTTGAAATGCGCTCAAACTCTCTGTTAAACTTTACTGCGGTATTTTCAATATTTTTCTCCGAAACCTTACGAGTTTCATTATTTTCTTTCTTGTGCAAATCAATTAGCTGACTTGATAGCTTATTACCCAAATCAAACAAAGCTGCTTTAGTTTGATCGTTTGACTCTTGTTGCAACTTTTTAGACTCGGATAATAAAGACTCTTGGTAGGAGTTTTTTTCTGATAATTGCTCTATTTTACGTATAAAATCAAGGTTTTGAGAACGTAAATCTTGCAGCTCAGACACAGACTCTTCTACAGATTTTGCTAAGCCATCGCTTTGAGCTTTTACCTTTGCCCGCTCGATCAAAAGCCAAATAGACAATAAAGATGTTATTCCTAATAAAGATGATAATATATATAATAACATCACTTTATTTCACACCTATACATTCAAGAAAATCTCTCAGCTCCTGACGCGCCGCAATATGAGAAAGGCTAAAAGACTTGTCAAAATTCGCCCTTTTTAAATCAAGCAACGTTAAACCCACGGGAAACAACTCTCTAAAAATGACTCTTTCACTAAAACCAGGAGAAATATTAAATGATATTCTTTTAGATAGCTTAGCAAGCGCATCCGAGACCTTCCTTTTATTAACTGCATCCAAATTACTAAGACGGTTACGCATAACAAACCAATTAATAGACCCACCATCACGCTCAGCTCTTTGCATTTTTTGATCCCAAATCATTTGGCTATAAATTGAGGGCATCGACATCTCTGCTTTGTTATGATCAATTTTTGCCATAACATCTAAATCAATAAAGCTATCATTAACCGGAGTAATAATAGTATCCGCATAAGAATGAGCTAAGCGCGAATAATTTGAATAGCTGCCTGGTGTGTCCACTACAATGTAGTCAGCTTGCTTTTTAGCAACGTCTATTATTTGTTCAAACTTTTCTTGCTCGATTCTTTTTTTCTCTTTTTCTTCATCACCCACCACCTCTTGAGTAACAAAATGCAGAGAAACCGGCACCCTTTTATCGGAATTTTGTTGGTTGTATTTTTTACGATTATTAATATAGCTAGTTAAGGATTGTTGCCTAGAATCCGTGTCTACACTAGCTACTCGATAACCTTTATCAAGTAAGCTAACGATCAAATGCATAGAACAGGTCGTCTTGCCAGCCCCTCCCTTTTCATTACCAATAACGAAAATATATGGCTTTTTATGCTCACTCATAATGATCTTTAACAAATTGATTCAATAACCTAACGCCAAACCCCACGGCCCCTTTTGGACAAATAGGGTTTGTAGACTTTTTCTCCCAG
This sequence comes from Rickettsiaceae bacterium, assembly GCA_049739405.1. Lineage (GTDB taxonomy): Bacteria > Pseudomonadota > Alphaproteobacteria > Rickettsiales > Rickettsiaceae > Megaera_A. The sequence continues at coordinate 59,694 of JBMGNO010000002.1, read as the reverse complement.
GCCATGCCAGCAATATCCAAATGCGCCCACTTAATTCCCTCATCAACAAATCTTTGAATAAAATGCGCAGCTGTTGAGCTACCAGCCCCACGCCCACCGATATTAGCAACATCAGCCACTGAGGACTTGATCATATCGTCATAATCCTTATGAAGCGGCATTCTCCAAAGTTTTTCATTTGATTTTAATGAAGATGATACTAACTTATTTGATAAATCATCATCATTACTAAACAAACCTCCGTAAGTATTTGCTAGTGAAACTACGATAGCACCAGTAAGAGTTGCAAGGTCAATAACACATTCTGGTTGGAAGTTTTTTTGTAAATATGTCATGCAGTCACATAAAACTAGCCTTCCTTCTGCATCAGTGTTTAACACTTCAACGGTCTGTCCAGACATAGTAGTCACCACATCTCCTGGTCTTTGCGCATTGCTTCCTGGCATGTTTTCTACCAAACCAATAATACCAACTATGTTAGCTTTTGCGCCTCTTGATGCTAAAGCCTTAACCGCTCCAGCAACAGCAGCAGAACCACCCATGTCATATTTCATTTCATCCATACCAGCTGAAGGCTTTAACGAAATTCCTCCAGTGTCAAAAGTAACCCCTTTACCAACAAAACAAATCGGTTTTGTCTCAGACTCCGCCCCATTATAGCGCATAATGACCATCTTTGACTCTTTTGCAGACCCCTGGCCCACTCCAAGCAACGCACCCATCCCCAAGGCTCTCATTTCTCTTTCTCCAAGAACCTCTATATCAACATCTAGCCCTTCTAGCTCTTCCGCTACTTTTTCTGCGTATGACCCCGGATATAAAACGTTTGGTACTTCACTTACTAAATCCCTTGAAAAAAACACTCCATCTACTTCAGATTTTTTCTCTTTAAACATTTGGCCTGCCTCTTCAGCCCCATCGCCTATAACGTATATATGTTGTATTCGCAAATCAGAATTATCTTCTTTTTTTGTTAAATATTTATCAAACTTATAAGAAGCTAGTAAAGCACCACCACCAATTGACGACATTACCTCTGGTATTTTGTGCTGCCCCAAGGATTTCTCTACTAATATAGCAGCTGTTTTTATCTTTTCATCACGCGCTACTGAGTATATCTTTCCCCCAAGCTCTTGTAGCTGATGTTGCTTTATTTCTGTTTCATCACCAACACCTACTATTGCAATTCTTTTTAACTCCCCTTCTGAAATAACGGTAAGTACTTTTGACTCCATTAATTTACCTTTAAACGACCCATCATCCTTTAAAGCATGCGTAATAATTTGGTTAAATTTTTGATCAAGGTCTAAAGCTATTTCCCCTAGCTTTAATTGACTGTTAACCAATACGACAATCAGGTTATTTTGATAAAAACCATCTTTTGTAAAAGAAATATTTAACATGTTTATTCTCGCTGTTAATTTTAATTTTATATTGCTTATCGTACTTCGTGCATCACGCGTTTGCAAGCCATTAATCAGAAAAAAAGCAAAATTAATTTAATTTTTTATGTGCATATAAAAATTTTGTAGTTAAAATAATTTTGTCAATATAACTTACATTAGGAATAAACATGAATCTTGTAGAATTTTATAGCTTGATCTTTACCGACACATTATTTGCTAATTTAGCCTTTAGTTTTACCGGAGAAGTAGCTCTTCAAACCGTTTCAGCCTTTAATAATCATAATATCTTTATAACCTTAATAGTCGTAATTAGCGCATCAATGCTTGCTTACATAGCAAATTATTACCTAGGAAAGATTACCTTTTCAATCATAAAGCCTTTGCAAAATGAGAAAGGCCAAGAAAATAATGATTTTTTTATAGCACTAAAAAATAACAAAATATTTCGATTATTTTTATTCCTTAGCGCGATGTCTATTTATGGTAAGTTTATAGTGTTTTTTGCAGGGGTTGCTAGACTATGTTTTAAACAGGTTCTACTAATATCATTCATTGCAAAGCTATTTTATTATTCCTTTATACTTATATTTTAAATGACAACATATCAAACAAGCGGTAAAGAGGGCTTTCTTAATGAACTGGCAAATATAGTAATTAAAAATCATAAAAAAAGCTTAGAGAAAGTAAAAATTGTTTTGCCCAGCGGGTTAGCCTGCAATCAGTTGCAAACTATTATATTGAGTAAGATTGGCGCCGCAATTTTGCCACAAATCATCTCTATTAATGAAATGACGTTTGAAAGCGAAGAGATCTTTAAGATCCCCTCAAAACATGTTGGTAGCATCACAAAACTTGAAGAAAAAATTATATTAGCAAAAATAATTTTTGAGTATCCAGATTTAAACTATAATCAAGTTCAATCATTACGCTTATCTACATCCTTAGCAAATTTATTCTTTGAACTAGAATCTCATGAAATCGACCTACCAGAGCTTTCTAAACTGCCCGACCTAGACAAACCAGAGCACTGGCTAAAAATTTATAACTTCATTGACCATACATACTCTTCTTGGCAAAAAAATATCCACTCTATCAACAAAATCACAAAGGCCGAATATCAAAAAAAAATACTTGAGTCAGAAGTTAACTGGTTAAAGAAAGATAATTCTAATATTTTAATCCTAGCCGGTATTAAAATAGATAATTTAATTACTAAAAACTTTGTAAAAGAAGTAAGTGAAATGGATAATTGTGATATAATTTTACCACCATTCCCTTATAATAAATTGTCAAAGATCAATCAGTATACTCCGCAAATATTCTCTCTATTACCAGAAAATAAACAGGTAGAGTCCGTGTGGATATCTAGTTTTGTTGATAGATTAATTGTTAATCACCAATCTCAAGACAAGGCACCAGATATAAGCTATCTGGAATTTAACAATGTTTTTCAAGAAGCTGAGTATACTGCTTTAGAGTGTAGAAAGCTTATAGAAAAAAACCCTAACCACTCCATTGCTATTATCGCTCATAACCAGCAAATGAAACAGCTTTACAGTTTTTATTTAGACAAATACCAATTATCTTACGGCGACCAATTTGGTTGGGACATTCTAACTTGCCCTGCTATATCACTTATCTTGACTATTACCGATTTATTATACGGTAAATTTAAACTATCAAAGCTATTTGCTTTTTTGTCTCACCCCCTAATACAAAGCGATTTGTCCTTAACACTAAAGGAAGCAATCCGAAATAATAATCGATTTGCTAACAGCATGAAAACTATAAAAACTATACTCAACAAGGAGTCAATAGATTTACAAGACTATTTTGCTAAAATAAACAAGGCTCTTTCGAAAACAACAAGGTCCAATAACTTTACCGCTTTATTAAAAAACTCCCTACTAGTAACAGAAAATGTTGTAACAAACATATGGCAATTATTTCCAGAGTCCATTGCACCCCTGAGGGAATTGCATGGTTTAAATAGTTTATTTGTTATTAACGACAGGCAAGACTTTTCCGACATACTAAAACAAGCACTAAATGGGGGGCGATTTTTTCCAAAAACACTTAAGAATAATATAACTATCACAAAACCAAGTAACGTAAGTTTAATCAACTATGATTTAGTCATCATGGGCGAAATGAATGAAGATGTCTATCCAAACCTTAAAAACAATAACCCTTGGATTAACCAAGACTTACAGCAAAAACTAGGTTTACCAAGTTTAAAAAACAAACTCAATGATAGTTTTTATGAGTTTTATCTTAATTTACAGAACAACAAGGTGCTGCTAACCCGCAGCAAAACTGATATAACTAACAAAAACACTCTTCCATCTCAATTTATACTTAGCTTAAAAAAAATAATGAACGAGGCGCTGAAAACGCAACATATTGTACAAAAAACGCCTCCGCCAAGTTGCACCACAGATAAGCACGTGAGAACAACACGTTTTCCAAATCTATTATACGCAACAGATATTGAGCTTTTAATTAAGTCACCTTATAACTTTTATTGCAAAAAAATTCTAAATCTACGCAAAACTGAAGAAATAAGTGAAAAGCCAAGCTTAGCCGATTTTGGTAACTTTTTTCACTTAGTTCTTGAAAAATATACAAAACAGTATGATGCGAAACAAACCGACAAGCCACAAAAAATAAGGGACATCGCTGAAGAGTCTTTAAAAGAAAATATAGCCCCAGAAAATAATAAGAAAATATGGCAAATAAGAATAGATGCAATGGCAGAAGAGATAATCGATTTTGATGAAAATCAAAGGGAAGATTCGCTGCATACTTTCAGCGAAATAAAGGGTAAAATAGCACTAAATATATCAAACAGAAATGTCGAAATAGCCGCAATAGCCGATAGAATAGAAATTAAAAATAATGGAGCCTTGTCTATTATCGATTATAAAACTGGTAGCATCCCTTCAAAAAGTGAAGTGCTCTCGGGCTTAGCTCCACAAATGATTGTTGAAGCAATAATCGCCCGAAGCCAAGGTTTCAAAGAATTAGCCACCAACAGTCAAAACAACACTTGCTATGAGCTAGTATATATTAAAATTAATAGCAAAAGTCCTTACATCACTAAAACAATTATAAATCTCAACGAAAAAGAAGTGTTAAGTCACCAACAAGGTTTGATTAGTTTACTAAGCCATTATGTCAAAGAAAACCAATACCCTATTGCAAACTGTATTGCAAAATATGATGACTATAAACACTTAGCGCGCAGAGAATAAAATTACTCAAAAATTAAATCTAACTGCGAGTGGTATAGATTACTATCATTTACAGTTCTTATATTATATTTTAAATATTCTGTAATAAACTTTTTAGATAAACCAAGGTAATCCGAGAACCAGTCAACTAATTCTTCATGGTTACGCATCAAAAATTTCAACTGTCCTTTAGGCATTTCACCACTTGATAAAGTTACAACTCCACCCAAATTCATTTGAGAGTCATCATATTTAAAATTAAACTTATTAAACTGAATTTTGTAATTATACCCCAAACTACTTTTTTCAATTTTCGTCCTCGGCGAAACGTACTCTACGTCAACTAGCATTTTGGCGCTTTTAATATAGTCAATTCCCATTTTAGGAGTAAAGTCAAAAGACTTAGTAAGTTGGTATGTATTAAGATTATCACTCTTTACCCTAGTTAGTAATATTTCTAAATTTTTCAAGTCAGCTAGTATCTTTTTCGGGGAGAAGTACTTTACACTTGGCAATGAAAAATATAACTCTGCAAAATACTCTTTAATATTCGATTTATTTGGAAATAATACTGGCTCGCTGTAAGTCACCCTAATTACAGGCTCATACTCAGACTTAGCACCAGAAATAAACTTATTCTCTACGTTTTTCAAATCATCAAATAGCACCCGCTTTGATAAGGTCACTTCTGAACTATATATTTTATGCTCAAGCGCAATAAAATCTAGCTTTATTTCCCCCAAGCCATCATGGTCTGTTGAAATAATTCGAAAGTCATCAAATCTCAACCTCCAAAAGAAAGGAAACCCAGATACATTAACTTTATCGTAGGAAAGCCTTATATTATCATTACTAATACGCGATACCCCTTTAACAGCCTCATTCTTTATCAAATGAGCCGCTAAAAACCATATCAAAATGTATAGTACCGATATTAATAATAAAGCTCTTCTAATCACAAAAACCCTTACACGCTAATATTTCTTGTTGCTGATGGCAATACTACCCTCATACCATCTAAATCTTTTGTCAAAATAATCTGACACCCTAATCTTGAAGTATGCGTCAAACCAAAGGCTAAATCAAGCATATCCTCTTCCGCCTCTTCTGGCTCATCTAGTTGGTTGTAGACCTTTTCTTCTAAAACTACATGGCAAGTTGCGCAAGCTAAAGACCCCTCACAAGCTCCTTCTAAATCAACTTTATTATGATGGGCAACTTCCAAAATAGAGAGCCCGACCATTGCTTCTATTTCCGTTTCTTTGTTCCCTTCAACAAAGATTATTTTTATTTTTTCTACTGACATTATTACAATTTTATTTTAATTTAACTTCATTAATATTACGCCCCTTAAGATGCTCCTTTGCCCCTTGATCTAAATGTTTTTGAATAAAACTAGATGCATGTTTATTTAATTTATCCATACTCACTATGATCCGGTCTCGATTATCGCCACCCAAAATACTTTCTAAGGCCTTGATGGACTCTTCAATCGACTTTTTTTCTTCTTCATTTAGAACATCTGGTGTTTCTTTTATAGCAGCAATAACTCCCTCTATCAACCCCTTTGCCTGAACCCTCGCTTCAAGTAGCAAGCGATGCTCGTGATCATTTTGTGCATTTTCGTAAGCCGACTTTAAGTCCGCCACTATATCATCTTCTGTTATCCCATAACTCGGTTTAATTGCAACTTCCTTTAACAAACCAGTCCCTGCATCGCGAGCAGACACTGATAATATAGCATCGGTATCAATGGAAAATGTTACTTCTATGCGAGCTTTCCCCGCTTTCTGAGGTAATATACCCTTTAACTCAAAATGAGCAAGTGACCGACAGTCTAAAACCGACTCTCTTTCACCTTGAATGATGTGTAGCTTTATTCCCGTCTGATTATCAACGTGCGTAGTAAACTCTTTGGTTATTGAAAATGGTATCGGGGTATTTCGTAAAATAATCTTTTCAACTATTCCACCATATAACTCTATTCCCAATGATAGTGGAACAACATCAATAAGTAGCGAGCTTGATTTTGTAGCAAGGTTTTCTGCCTGCATAGCCGCTCCCATTGCTACAATCTTATCAGGGTCTAGGTCGGATAAAATCTCAACATCAAATTCACTTTTTAACATTTGGGAAATAAGAGGTATTCTAGTAGAACCACCAACTAAAATAATACCATCTAAACTAATTTCTCCAGCTTCTTCTAGTGCATTAGAGGCGATTTTAATGGTCTTTACTATAGTATCTTTAATAATATCATCAAACTCTTTTCTTGATATATTAATTTTGATATTTTGATAAGTTTTATGAACTGTTATATTTTGAGACATTTCTTCTTTTATAGATTTGGAAATCAACAAAAGATCTCGATTATACTCAACCCCATACTTACTAGAGATATAATTAGCAATTAACAAGTCAATATCATCCCCCCCCAGCATATTGTCACCATCAGTGGATACAACCTGCAGAACTCCCAAACTCATATTCAAAACCGATACGTCAAAAGTTCCACCTCCAAAATCATACACTAAATAAGATCCTTCTTTTTGACGGTTTAAACCATACGCATAAGCTGCTGCAGTGGGCTCTGCTATCAACCTTTTAACTTGCAGACCAGCCACCTTGGCAGCAAGCATAACTTGCCCCCTTTCATTGTCATCAAAATGTGCTGGAACCGATATGACTGCATTTTTTACATCGCACCCCAAAGACTTTTCAGCACTATGCACTAAATATTTAAATATCTCAGCAGATAACTCCGTTAGACTGGTATTTTTTCCACGAAAATTAACTTTTGGATCTTGTTCGTTTAAATTAATTAACGGTGATTGCTTTGACAAAAAGCTACTACCACTTATGTCTTGAGATGATTTAGCTAGGTATCTTTTTATCGAAAAAAAACTATTATCAAAAACAACTTCTCCTACAGAAATTTTACTATCACTCCAGGATATAATTGATGGACAAAAATCTTTTTCATTACTTAGTTTGATAACCTTCACTTGCCCCTGTTGTGATATAGCAATTAAAGAGTTTGTTGTACCAAAATCAATACCTACGATCACCTCTTCTTCTGGAGCGCCTGAACCAGGCTCTGCTATTTCAACTATTTGCATTTTTGATTTTTAGCTTTATGTTTCTTACTAAATTGGTAAGATACTTTAATCTGACGGTATAATCAAGAGCTTTCGAAAAATCCCCAGCTTCAAAAGAATTGTTCAAGACGAGAACCACATCTTGAATATCGCCCCTTTTCGCCTTTTCCTTGTATTTTAACGCCAATATGTCATTCGTATTATCAACTAAACTATAATCCTCTAAAACCCCTTCTAAATCATCAAAACTCATTACCTTGCGCAGAGACTCCTCTTGAAAATCATACCCCTTTTGCAAAAGTATATATTTCGCTCTTTCATAGTCATCAGAAAGAATTTTGTAGGCTTCATTTATACGCATCGACCTTTCTATGTAATCTTTAGCCTCACCGATTTGGGCTCTATCTGGGTGATATAACTGCAGAGCTTTCAAATATTGCGCCTTTAATCTCCTTGAATCAATCTTATATTTTTCTTCCATGTCAAGTAAGGTAAAATAATTCATAATTACTCTTTTTCTTTTGATAAAACTTTTACTACACCCCTAAGAGTTTGTAGCTCTACATGAGACAAATTATCGACTCTTTCGAAAATGTTCCTTATTTTTTGACTAATACGCAAACGTTTTTCTGGTATTTTAAAAAAATCATTCCGTTCAAGTTGGTCAAACAAGTTGCTATAAAAATACTCTAAATCTTCTTTTTTAGCTAGCTTTTCACAATTTGGGAGTAAGTCTTCGCGGTTTTGTTTTTTACTCTGAAATAGCTCATAACAGATAACAGCGACTGCATGAGCAATGTTCAGAGAGCTAAAGTGTATATCTGTATCGATAGTTACTATCTTATTAGCGTGACTTATTTCTTGGTTATTCAAACCGCAATTCTCGCGACCAAACATAATGCCGCAATTTTTCCAAACCCTTTTTTCTTGTGGTAAATCACGAGAAAGAACGTGCTCTTTGTTCATATCTCGAGCAGCAGCTGTTGTTGCATATACATAGTCTAGGTCGGCAATAGCGCTCTTCACGTCTGGAAATATTTTTGCTTTATCGATTATGTTAATTGCCCCTACCGACATTTGTGAGGCTTTCTTATTAGGCCACCCATCTCTAGGGTTCACTACCCTTAAATCTTGTAGGTCAAAGTTTTTCATCGACCGAGCGGCCGCTCCTATGTTTTCTCCCATTTGGGGTTCTACTAATATAATTGCAATCGACATATATATATATTTAAATTACATCGCCATGATTATATGATATCACGCGACCATTTGAAAGCTCCATAACTATCTCCCCTATAGAAGTAATATCTTTAAATATACCAGATATTCTCTTTTGACCATCTGTAATAGTAATACACTCATTTAAATGATATGCATTTTCTAGCCACTTTTTTCTAATCGGATTGAAGTCCTTATTAATTAGCCATTTTTGGTATTCTATATCAAAGTTAGCTATAACACAATTTAATAATTCTTTCTTATCATCAATATACAACCCCTCGTTAGCTAAAGATGTCGGAGAAAATTGAGCGTTTGTAATCACGGGGGTTAAGACAACATTAATACCAAAACCAATGACCACATAATTCTCTCCATCGACTGATATTGTTTCTACTAAAATACCCGCAACCTTCTTACCATTAATTAAAATGTCGTTCGGCCATTTGGAGGCTATGTCTAACTGAATATTATTTAGATGAGCAAAATAATGCAGGGTTTTTTGCAAAACATTAGCTAAAATAAAAGGAAATGAAGAGCAGTGTTTAATATTCCCAACATTCACAAGTAAGATACTACAATTTAAGTTTCCTGGCATGGTAAACCACCCTTTACCTCGACTTCCTCTACTTGCTGACTGTTCTTCAGCTACTATGACATGGTTATTCTTTATACTGTGTCTAGCTAAGTTTAAAGCTTCTGTATTAGTACTATCAGTACTCTCTAAATTTATCAAATTATAGTTTTCAAGCCACTTAAAATTCATGCTAATCATATAACAAAATTAAACAAAAAACACCCTTGTTAATCAAAAGTTAAAGTCTTTTTTAACTTTAAACAATATATTTGTGAGCAAATACAAGAAAGAATATTGTGAATGTGACAGAAATGGTAGTTACTAACCATAATCCTTTTTTTGTCGGTATTCTCTTTACATCCTCTTGTGAGCGCATGAAGTATAAATATTTTACAATTTTTAAATAGTAGAAGGATGCTATCAGGGTGCTTATAGCAGCCACACCAATCAAAATAAATCCATCTTTTTGCATCACGTGAATAAAAATATAATACTTACCAAAAAAACCTGCAAAAGGTGGTAAACCTATCATAGAAAACATAAAAACCGCAATTGATGCTGATAAGGCCTTTCTATTTATAGAAGATCCCTTTAAATCATCAAAAGTTGCACCATTAGCCCTCTCTCCAAGCAACCCAACAAGACAAGCAAAGAAGCCAACCGTAGAAATAGAGTATATTAACATGTAAATATAACCCGAATTATTACCCTCTATGGAATGCAAGCTTAAAGACATAAGAACATACCCCATATTTAAAATGCTACTATAAGCCATCAGCCTCTTTAATGATTTTTGCCCAATCGCTCCTAGTGAACCAATAATCATTGAAATAACAGCCACTATTTCCAACGCTTTCTGAGATAATTCATAATAATCGTCAATAACACCATCCATAAAGTTAATAAAGACTATCAACAGCCCTATTTTCTGAGCCGTAGCAAAGTAACTTGTTGTTACTACGGGCGCACCTTCATACACATCAGGAGTCCAAATGTGAAAAGGGGCCGCAGAAAGTTTAAATAATAATGATGCAAGCACCAATGCTCCACCAACAACCAAGCCTAGGGTTGGCTTTTCATTCATTAAAGCTTTTATCTCCAAAAAGTTGATACTACCACTAAAACCATATAAAAAAGATATACCTAATAGCATAAGTCCGCTCATTAAAGCGCCTAGTATAAAATATTTCAACCCCGCTTCAGACGAGTTTTCATCCCTAGTGTTAAATGCGGTTAAAGCATACCCAGACAAAGCCTGAAGCTCCAAACCGCAAAAAAGAAGTAAAAAATCTCGCGCAGAGATCGAGATAAATATTCCAAGTGTTGATAGTAGCATGATAGTAACATACTCCATCTTTATTGATTTCTTACTAATTTTTACAAAATCCCGATATATCAGTATGTTCATTAAGGTTAACCCTAAAACAACCGCTTTGAATAAGTCTATTATCGATGATGTTAAAAAGCTCCCTTCGTAATATTCGTACTCCGCAGAACTAAATAGCAAGAAGCTAAGAACGCCACCGCACAACAAAATAGTTACTAATAAAACTTTTTTAATTGACCTTTCGCAAAAAACAGCAACAACCTGCATCAACATAGATATCAAAGCTAGTGAAATTTCTGGAAAGAACATAATAAAATTACTAAACATATTATTTATACTTTTAACTTTATATATTAATTAAATTATAAACCGGGGTATTAAGGAGAGAAAAAATAAAGTTAGGAAACACTCCTAAAAAAATAATCAGAAAGCAAAGAATAAATAATGGTACATACTCCTCTACCTTTAAATCATCAAATTTCTTCACCTCGTCTCCAGCGCACCCAAACACAACTTCTTTATACAGTTTTAACATATATAAAGCCCCCAGAACCACACCAAAAGCACAAAAAACACCTACCGTCTTATTATATGCAAACACACTAATTATTCCCAAAAACTCACCAATAAAACCACTTAATCCTGGCAAACCTATTGACCCCAGCATCGCAACCATAAAACCAGCACTAAGAAGGGGCATGGACTCTACCACCCCACCATATTTACTAATTTCCTTAGTGTGGTGCCTGTTGTATAAAAAGCCAACAGTTAAAAACAAGGCAGAAGAAATAAGACCGTGACTAACCATCTGAAAAACAGCAGCATTAACCCCTATTTCAGATAGTGTAAAAATCCCCCCTGTCACATACCCCATATGAGCTACAGAAGAATAAGCTATCATTTTTTTCATATCTGTTTGCTTAAAAGCGACGAAAGAAGCGTAGATAATAGCTGCACCACTCAAATACACAACATAAATGGCGAAACTCTCTGTGGCCCCAGGGAACATCGGCAGAGATACTCTAAGCATTGCATACCCACCTAATTTCAACAAAACGCCAGCTAACATCACAGATCCAGCGGTTGGAGCCTGAACGTGTGCATTAGGAAGCCACGTGTGAAAGGGTAACATCGGAATTTTCACTGCAAAAGCTATAAACGTTGCTAACCACAGTGTTTTTTGTATCTGAAGGGGAAGCGTGGATAAAGCGCTTGGTAAATCAACGATACTAAACGTGCCGACATCATTATATATATATATAATAGAGATTAAAAAGAAAAGGGAACCAAAAAACGTATATAAGAAAAACTTTAAAGAAGCATAAATTCTATCGCCCCCCCCCCCAAACTCCTATTATTAAATACATCGGTATCAGAACAACCTCAAAAAAGAAATAAAACAAAAGTAAGTTTAGCGAAATAAAAGCACCTATGCAGAGAGATTCTAATAGTAAGAATAAAAACAAATATTCTTTTATTCTATCGTGCACAGTAAATAAGCTAGTAATGATACAGATTGCTGTTAATAAAGCTGTTAGAAAAACAAAACACACAGAAATACCATCCACACCAACAAAAAAATCTAAGCCAATCGAATCAATTAGTGAATATTGCTCTACAAATTGAAACCCCATCTCATTATCTTTAAAACTAAACAATATACTAGTTGATACTATTAGTGTAAGTATGGACGATAAGATGGCCACATATATTGCATGTAAATCCTTTCTTTGTGATTTACTATGCCCTATAAAAAAAGTTATGTACAAAGCGCTAGCAAATGGAATTAGCATTGTAATAGATAAAATTGGCAAATTAGCAATCATTCTATATTCCCTTTTTTGGTGAGTTTATTAATACAATAAAAGTTATGTAAACAATTAGAGGTAACAGCATGTACAGAACATAGTTATATATATACCCTGTCTGAATTTTACAAACAAGGCGACTCCATAATGCAGACACGCGGCTCACTCCATTTGGCCCAAACTTATCAATAATTTCTTTATCAACAAATTTCAAAACACAACTTGTCTTACGAACAAACCTTACAATGAAGTGGTTATATAACTCATCAATATAAAATTTGTTTTTTGTTAAAGTGTATAGCCCCCCCATATTATGGGCAAGTTTTTTGTAACCACTACCTAAATACAAAGAAACGCCAATTATACTACCAACAACACCACACAACAACGGAAGGGTCTCTATTATGTGCGTAACATGTGGGTGTGGAGATTTATCAAGGTTAAAAATTGAGTTACCAAAAAAGCCATAAGGGTTTGCTATATCAAGTATATAATATCCAACCATCCCAGAAAAAAGAGTTCCTAGCAATAATACAAACATCGGTACGCTCATTATCCAAGGTGTTTCTTTCACCCCCTCATAAACACTCTTGTTTAATGAGGTTTCTCTATGAAAAACAACTATAATAATTTTAAATGAATAAATAGCAGTTAGAATGGCTGCCAATAAACCAAATATAAACGCAAACTCTCCCGCACCCCCATGCAAATAAGCCCGCTCTAAAACTAAATCTTTTGAGTAAAAGCCAGCAAAAGGGTATATTCCGATTATAGCCAAAGAGCCTAGTAAAAAATTAGCATATGTAACTGGCATTTTTTTCCTCAAACCACCCATATCAAATATATCTTTCTTATTAGTTGCGTAAATAACGCTCCCTGCAGAAAGGAATAGTAAAGCCTTAAAGAAACCATGAGTAACTAAATGAAACATTGCAACTTGATAGGCCGAAACACCACAAGCAAAGAACATATACCCAAGCTGAGAACAAGTGGAATAAGCTATTATCTTTTTCAAATCAGTCTGCGCCACTGCTATTAAAGCAGCAAACAAGCATGTAACCGCACCAACAATGGTTATAACCCACATAACTATTGGAGTATATTCAAACACATACGAGCACCTAGCAACCAAGAACACACCAGCTGTTACCATCGTTGCAGCATGTATCAAAGCCGAGACCGGTGTTGGCCCCTCCATAGCATCTGGTAGCCAAATGTGTAACCCAACCTGAGCTGACTTTCCCATACACCCTATAAATAACAACAAACAACTTAAGTCTAAAACATTCAGTTTAAAAAAAGCCGGCTCTTGAAGAAGATTTAAATTATCAAAAACTACCCCAAACTCTACGCTACCAACATAAAAAAAGATGAAGGATACACCTAAAATAAACGCAAAATCACTTACCCTATTAACCATAAAAGCCTTGACTGCAGCCAAGTTGGCCGACTCCTTATGGTTATAATAACCAATTAACAAATAAGAACAAAGACCAACTCCCTCCCAACCAAAAAATAACTGAATGAAGTTATCAGCCGACACAAGAGCTAACATAAAAAAGGTAAACAAAGAAAGGTAGGATAAAAATTTTGCGATATTACCATCTTTTTTCATGTAACCCAATGAGTATATATGAACAACTGCAGACACGGTAGTAACTAATAAAAACATTATTGATGTTAGTTGGTCTACGTATATTGACCAGTTAACCGACAAAGAACTTACTTTAATCCAGCTAAAAATCATCAAATGGTAACTACTTTGGTAAACAGCAACCTCCCAAAACAAATATAGCGCACCAATGGCTGGTAGAATTATTCCAAAAGAAGAAACAAAGCTAGTTATATTAATATTTAATCTTCTTCCAAAAACACCATTTATAAAAGCACTAAGCAATGGAGAGAATATAATTGCTTTTAACAAAATAGCCATATCTTTCCCTACCCCTTTAATTTACTTAAATCTTCCATTTCAATAGAGCGCCTGTTTCTAAAACATAGAACCAAGATAGCCAAGCCAACAGACACCTCAGCAGCGGCTATTGACAAAACAATCAAACTAAACACTTGCCCCACAACATCCTGCAAATGCACAGAGAAAGCAACAAAATTTATATTAACTGCTAACAACATAAGCTCTATTGACATAAGTATTGTTATTACGTTTTTTCTATTAACAAAAACTCCACTAACACCCACTGCAAACAAAATAGATGTTAATATTAAATAATGCTCTAAAGAAATTTCATTAGCTGTCATATGATATATCCTTTAACCCCTGTTTTCCATCTTGTTTTGCAATTGCCATTCCATTCTCTTTGTTTCTAGATATCTGTTCTTTTACGTTTTGTTTTTTAACACCCTTTCTAAGGCGTAAAGTTAGTGCTATACTAGAAATCATAGCGACAAATAATATTATGCCTGAGGTCTGAAATGGTAGTATAAAATCAGTGTACAAAACCTGACCTATCAACTTCACACCACCAAGTTCTGGGGTTATGGCAAATCCGTATTGCGACCTATCAATAACCACATCAGAGCTAATCAGGGCGACAAAAGCCAAGTCTATTCCCAAACAAATGGTTATTGACAAAGATAAAACAACCTCACTACTAAGCTCCGGTTGAATAAATACTCGGTTCACATTCAGCATCATCACAACAAACAGAAACAACACCGCCACAGCACCAACATAGATAATTATTAGCATCATCGCTATAAACTCAGCCCCAATCAACACCAACAATCCAGAACCATTACAAAAAGTAAAAATCAACCACAAAACAGAATGTACCGGGTTTTTACTGTTAACCACACAAAGGGCCCCAATGATCGACATCGCAGCAAATATATAAAAAAACAACGCCATTTACTTACCTATACATATAATCATTTTTTAACTTCTTGGCGAGCTCTTGCTCCCACCTCTCTCCATTCTCTAGTAACTTATCTTTGTTATAAAGGAGCTCTTGGTGTGTTTCGGTGGCAAATTCAAAATTTGGCCCCTCAACAATAGCATCAACAGGGCAAGCCTCTTGACACAGACCACAATAAATACATTTTGTCATATCTATATCATATCTCGTGGTCCTACGGCTACCATCACTACGCTCCTCAGCCTCTATTACAATAGCTTGAGCCGGACAAATAGCCTCACATAATTTACAAGCTATACACCTCTCTTCACCATTTGGATAGCGCCTTAATGCGTGCTCCCCCTTAAACCTAGGACTTACCGGACTTTTTTCATAGGGGTAGTTTAATGTCACTTTTGGTTTGAATAAATACCTAAGGGTAAGAACCATTCCCGCAATAATTTCATACAGAGCTAATGATTTTATATATTTTGTGATTCTTTTCATATTTTCACCCCGGTAAATTATTAGTAAACATTAACACCGAGGCAACAAAAACAACCCAAAATAATGTTAAAGGCAAAAAGAATTTCCAACCAATTCTCATTAATTGGTCATATCTATATCTCGGCAACGAAGCTCTTATCCACAAGAAAACAAACAATAGAAGTGACACTTTTAAACAAAACCAAACAACACCTGGAACAACATACAAAATAGTAATATTCAAGGGTGGATAGTACCCCCCCAAGAAAAACACAGTGGTAATAGCGCTAACTAATATCATATTAGCATATTCACCCAAGAAAAATAAGGCGAATGACATCGAAGAATACTCAACATTATACCCCGCAACTAACTCAGCTTCAGCTTCAGGTAAATCAAATGGCAACCTGTTGGTCTCCGCTAAAACAGAAATAAAAAACACAACAGCCATTGGAGCCAACATTAAGTCGATCCAATAAGGCATAGAGTGTTTATATTCAATTATTTCTGTTAAGTTTAGTGTCCCCGTTACCAAAAGAACTGTAACTATAACAAGCCCCATCGATACCTCGTACGAAATCATTTGAGCGGAGGATCGAATAGCTCCTAAAAAAGCATATTGCGAATTACTAGCCCAACCAGCCATAATAATACCATAAACCCCAAGAGAAGACATTGCCAAAACATATAAAACACCAACATTTATATCAGCCAAAACCACACCGTGGTCAAAGGGTACTACCGCCCAACCAATTAGGCTTAGTATAAAAGTTATCATTGGCGCTACTACAAAAACAACCTTACTAGAAGATGATGGTACAATAACTTCTTTAAATAAAAGCTTTACTGCGTCAGCTATAGGTTGAAGTAGTCCAAAATACCCTACAACATTCGGCCCTCTTCTCATCTGCATTAAACCAATAACTCTGCGCTCTGCATAAGTTAAATAAGCAACTGATAAAAGGAGGGGAATCGTAATCAGCAGTATTTTTGCAACTATAAACAAAACAAGCGAAGAATGTTGCGATATAAACTCTTTTATTAAATCCATTACCCCACCTCTAAGTCTTTTGTCTTACTCAAAGCGGCGGAGCATTTTGCCATAGTAGCTGAGAATTTACATATAATATTATCCATATAGTAATTTGTTTTGTTACTTCTTATTGGCCCCTCTAAAGCCACACCCTCTACTGGGTAAAACTCACAAAGTGACTCGTTAATAACATCGAGACCACCCCAAAAAGGCGCCCCATCTAACATTTTTTTACTTAACTCCTCTTGAGAAGAAAAGCTCAATCTTCTGTTTAACCTTGTTGCCAGCGCGATAATCACATCTACGCTACTTTTCGCTTCTCCTAACTTTGAAACAGAGGCTTTTGCGCGTTGCACACGCCCCTCTAGGTTAACATATAACCCATCTTGTTCGGTAAAAGCTGCTTCTGGTAATATAATATCAGCTCTAGCTGCGCACTTATCCCCATGGTGCCCCTGATAGACCACAAAACAATCTTTACTAATTTTGTTTATATCAATATCATCAGCAGAAAGTAAGTATAAAAACTTAACCTCTCCGGTTTGGGTTTTTTTTAAAATATTTTCAGTTCCTCGCTCGCCATAGTTGATACCAAGGTCAAGGCTCCCAACAGAAGAAGAGTGGTTATGCATTATATTATACCCATTCCAATCAGGTTTTATTATATCACACCTTTTAACCAACTCCCCAATCAAACCAAAAATATGTTTTGCATCTTCTCTTGCGTAAACACCATCACCAATTATAACCATCGGCCTCTTAGCATTGGACAGAGCTTCAAAAACCGCTCCCTTTCCCTCTGATATATCTTTAATAATAGAAATCTCATCACCCAAATAATTGGTAGGGTAAGTTTGATCATTATCTTCTCCAATATTATAAACAACCAAGTTGTTTTGGCGAACAGATTTACCAATTCGAGAGTTAAGAACGGGGGAAGATTTTCTTATATCCGCGCCAATAACCAAACAAATATCAGCTTTTTCTATACCAGAAATAGTTGTATTAAACAGATAGTTTCCCCTAGAAGAAGTATCAAAATAGTAACCAAAGGGGTTAGCGTCGACTTTCTCCGATCCCAACGCATTAATAAAGTCTTTTACAGCAAACATCGCCTCACAAGATGAAGACGTGCCAATGAGAGCCGCTATGTTGTCTGTTTTTACTCCAAAAAAGCCCTGGTTAAGTCTCATAATAACCTCATCCCAACTAACTCTCTCTAAACGCCCATCGCCACCCCTTGCATAAGGAGCATCAAGCCTTTGAACCTTGAGACCATCGTAAGAAAATCTTATTTTGTCAGAAATCCACTCTTCATTTATATCCTCTCGAGGTTTTGGTAAAATTCGCATCACCTCTTTGTCTTTTGAATCTATATAAATATTGGAACCAACAGCGTCCATGACATCAATAGATGCTGTTTTTTTTAACTCCCAAGGTCTTGCCGTGAAGGCGTAAGGCTTTGACGTTAAAGCGCCAACTGGGCAAAGATCAATAACATTCCCAGAAAGCTCCGAAGTAAGAGACTTCTCTAAATAACTAACGATCTCCATGTCTTCTCCGCGATTAATCGCCCCCATTTCAGGCACGCCCGCAACATCCGTAGAAAACCTTATACACCTGGTGCAATGTATGCACCTAGTCATATGAGTTTTAACCAAAGGCCCAATATTCTTATCCTCTACACCGCGCTTATTCTCCTCAAACTTACTCTTTCCTTTTCCGTACTTAAAAGCCTGATCTTGTAAGTCACACTCCCCACCTTGATCACAAACCGGACAATCTAAGGGGTGGTTAATCAACAAGAAACCCATTACCCCCTCACGGGCCTTTTGAACCTTTTGCGTATTAGTATATATTTTCATACCATCTGCAGCAATCATGGCACATGAAGCTATTGGCTTTGGCGACCTTTCCATTTCTACCAAGCACATCCTACAATTACCCGCAACCTCTAGCTTTTCATGATAACAAAAATGCGGAATCTCTATCCCCATTTGGTTGCAAGCCTGCATTACGGTTTTTCCACTTTCAACCTCTATCTCTTGATCGTTGATGGTTAGTTTCGGCATATTAAATATATTATTTAAGAATTATATAAACTTATTTGCTTATAATATAGATAATTCATCAGAATAAAACAAATCCTTTTATTAATAAGTTTAGTTTTATATTTTTTTTATTCTCTCCTTTTGTAATTTTACTCAAAAGGTTTTACTATTACCATCACCACAATAATTATCATCAGTATGGTTGGGATTTCGTTTACATATTTATAAAAATTACTCGAATGCGTGTTTCCACCTCGCTCAAAGTCTTTGCGGCACTTAGCTAAAAACCCATGAAAAATTGTTAATAGTAATACCGCTGTTAATTTTATATGGAACCATCCGCCAAGGGCTGATAACCCGTATATATAAGCTACCAGAAACCCAAAAAAATAAGAAATGACCATTGCTGGATTCATTATTATTCTTAGCAACCTTTTTTCCATAACTTGAAAGGTTATATCCTCTTTACTTCCGGCGTCAACATTGGCGTGATAGGCAAATAAGCGGGGCAAATAAAGCAAGCCAGCCATCCAACAAATAATAGCTATAACGTGAATAGCTTTATACCATAAAAAATAATCTTCCATAAAAACCACACTTTTTTATATTTTACTAGGGCATTTTGAAAAGGACTCGGGGCACAACCTTCTTCCAGTTGATGATCCACAATAACCATCCTTTTTATTTAACGCATTTTTAACCATACTCACCATAGAGTCAATAAACAAACTATCCGCACTTAGAGCAGAAACTCGGAGATACTTAATGCCATAATCTTTTATCAAATCTTTATACTCAATATCTAGCTCCACCAAGGTCTCCGAATGTTCACTAACAAAAGCAATTGGAACAATAACCAAATTTTTTCCTTCTTTTGCGGCTTTTAATATTTCATCCTCCGTATTTGGCGTTAACCACTCCATTGGTCCAACTTTACTTTGGTAAGTGACTAAATGGTCATAACCACCCCCGCCCAAACCTTTTATTATTTGCTTAGAGCACTCTTCAATTTGCCACTGGTATGGGTCGCCTTTATCTATTATTTTTTTTGGCAAACCATGTGCTGAAAAAAGTATACGGTAGTTTTCAAGGTCTTTTATTTTTGTTTTTATTTTCTCCACATGAGACTTAATAAAATTAGGCTCTTCAGGATAACAACAAATAGTTTTTATGGGAATGTTTTTTAAATTAAAATTATTCTTGTGTTGTAAGAAGCATTCTATCGAAGAAGCGGTTGTCGTTGTAGAATATTGGGGGTATAGTGGCAACAATATAATTTCTCCTGGGTGGTATTCCACTATATCTCTTACCACCTCCTCCGTCATAGGGTGCCAGTGACGCATACAAACAAACACTTTCGCCTCACTACCCTTAAGGCTCGCACTAAGCCCCTCCTGGATCATCTGCGCCTGTTTCCTAGTTTCTGGTAAAATTGTTGACCCACCACCCATTAAGGAATAAATATGCTGAGCTGTTTTGTTTCTTAATGTCGATATAAGAAAAGCTAAAACCCAACGAAAAGGTTGTGGTAATGTTATTATATATTTATCATTAAATAGGTTAAACAAGAACGGTCTAACCGAGCTTTGTTTATCCGGTCCTCCTAAATTAAATAAAACAACAGCCTTTTTACTGTTTGAAGCTTTTGACATAATTTACTAAGAATTCTACGTTTTTAATTGGTGTCGATGGTAACACTCCGTGCCCAAGGTTGAAAATAAAGTTTTTTCCATACATTTTCTCAAGAACATTATCTACATGCCTTTTTATAACATCTTGATTATCACTTAGCAACACTACTGGCTCAATATTTCCCTGAACAACAACTTCACTCTCCCACTCTAACATTTTGTTGACTGGAATAAACTGATCCACACTGACCCCGTCAACTCCTGTTTGCTTTATATATTCCTCATAATTATATCCGGAGCCTCTTGGAAAACCTATTATAGGCAATTGAGGGTATTTTTCTTTTAATGATGTTACTATCTTTTTGGTGGGGTTAATAACAAACTCTTGGTAATACTCTCCGCTTATTACACCTGCCCAGGAATCAAATAGCTGAACGACATCAACTCCAGCTTCAACTTGGTTTGACAAATGTTCTATAGTTCTTTCTGTTAGGATATCAATTAATTTTATTGCTAAAGGTCTATCGTTAAAAATTAGTTTTTTTGTTAGAGAAAAATCTTGTTTCCCTCGGCCCTCAATCATGTAAGTTGCTACAGTCCAGGGGCTTCCTGCAAAACCAATCAACGTTTTTTCTTTTTGTAGTTGGTTTCTTAAATTAGAAATAATTTGATAGACGCAACTTGCGTTTTTGCTAAAAGGAGCTGTTAAACTATCCAAACATTTTTCTGATACTAGTTGCTTTAAAACGGGTCCTTCTCCTTTTTTAAACGATACTTCCCACCCAAGAAGGTCTGGTAATACTAATATATCTGAAAACAATATTGCCGCATCTACATCATATCTTTTTACAGGTTGTATTGTTACTTCTGTTGCTTTTTCTACATCATAACAAAAGCTGAGGAAGTTTTGTTGTTTTGATCTTATTTCTAAATATTCAGGTAAATGTCGACCAGCTTGACGCATCATCCAAATTGGAGTGTTATCTATTTTTTCTTTTTTTAGAACGCTTAGTATTTTTTTCATAGCCATACATAATAATAAATAAAATATATATATAATTATATTAGTTGTTGTTGGTACTGTGGATTATGTAGATAATATGTTATACACAGACTTATCAACATATGTTTATAACCCTAAACACTTGAAGATACTAGTATTTTTTTAGTTTTCCACCTTCTTTGTATTAAAAACTATACAGTGGATAAAAAAGTGTATAACTTATGCATAAACAGTGAAATAAAACATAGTGGCTGTTTTTAAACATTATATACACATTTTTATCCACATAAAGTGGTGGTCGCAATAAACCCCTTGTATAAAAGGGAAAAAGAGAATAATATTTGCTATATTATAAGAATTACCCACATAGGAGATGTGTATAACTATGCAAGAGTTAGTCGTTCATTTGGTTTCTGAGGTTTCTGGTCAAACTGTAAAACACGCGGCCAATACGGCTTTATCAAAATTCAGTGGTTTAGATGTTAAAAAGTATTATTGGCCAATGATAAAAAACAAAACAATGCTTTTGGAGATTGTAAACAAAATAAAAGCAAAACCAGGTGTTGTACTGTTTACAATTTCAAACCCAAACCTTAGAAGATTATTAAAAGAGTCTTGCAGGGAGTTGAATTTACCTTGTGTTTCAGTAGTTAGTAAGGTAATTAATGAAATATCTGAATATCTGGGGATTAATGCGGATGACACGGCTGGGAAAAAGAATAAATTTGATGCTAACTATTTTAATAAAGTGGATGCAATAGATTATGCTCTTAAGTACGATGATGGTCAAACATTAGAGGGGCTCAATGAGGCTGATATTATTTTAATTGGCCCATCAAGAACCTCTAAAACGCCAATATCTATTTACCTAGCATATAACGGCTTTAAAACCGCTAATATTCCTTATGTTCATAATTGTTTGTTTCCAAGTGAAATATACGAGCTAAAGAAACCATTAGTCTTTGGTTTGCTGATTAATCCATCAAGGCTTATTGAAATTAGAGAAAACAGAATGAATTTGTTGCAAATGAAGGACCACTCTAATTATACTGATATTAAAATAGTTCAAGAAGAGTGCCGAAATGTTCGAAAAATATGCTCAGAGAATAAATGGCATACTATTGATGTTTCAATGCGCTCTATCGAAGAAACTGCAGCTATAATAATGCGACATTACTATGCTTATAAAATGAAATAATGGAAAGTGCTTTATAAAGATCAACGGATCTTGCTACTAATTCAAGGGGTTACGTAACAACTTTGCTTATTAATTCATTAGACAGTAAAAAATGTAGGAAGTTAGTTACTGCTGACTCGTTCATTCCCAATGGAATAGACTCCGATAAAGTTTTTCTACGTGCTAGGTTTTTAATAATTTTCCACCTATCTTTTTCTAAATAAAAGGTATGTATATTATTTTTAGATTTAAAAGCTAAAATAAACCTTTTTTTTGGCGATAAGTTTATGTTTTTAGAGCTTGGGTCATTAAGAACCTGCTCTAATATGTCTACTGGCCACTGAGTCTTCAGTAAAAACAAAGAGGGGGTAAAATTGATCTTGATATTCTCTATTTCGCTATTTAGCGCGGATTGCATATCATCAAAAGAGATAAAGGGGGTGTTTTTCGCAATAGAGGCCTGGTGTTTTATAAACTCCAGGCTAGCGAAGTCTGATAAATAAAGCAAATTTTTTGTTGATTTAAATGATTTTAAAAACAGGGGGAATCCACTCCCCCAAATATTTAAATCCCCCCTGGAAACTAAGTTCTTTTTATCCTGAATATATCCCCTAGCAACACCATTTGCACACTTGTCTCCTATCAATTTCCATATTCCAGGGTAAATGGAGCGTAAAGAATTGATTAGCTCGCTTATAACATTGTTTCGGCAAACACCCGCGCCACCTAAAGAATTATTTTTTAAAGATGGTGGAAGCTGTTTTGACTCTTGAGAAAAAATAAATTCTAAAATTTCACTTTGTATTTCTTTTAAACTGTACATTTGCGAGTAGCCTCATTTAGATAACTATTAACTGTATTGGTTTCGTGTAATAGTGATTTTAATGGAGGAAGGTCAGTGTCCCACTCTAATAAGCTAGGAACAGGGCCGCATTTGGATAGGGTAAACTGAAATAGTTCCCATACCTCCTTAGAAACATAATCATTATGGGTATCTATTAATATCGATTTATTATTATCTATTTGTTTCTTGGTGTGCCCAGCAAGGTGAATTTCAGAAACATGGCTATGGTCGATATTATTAATGTAACTAATCGCTGAAAAATTATTGTTTTGACTAGAGACGTATACATTATTCACATCCAACAAAAGCCGGGCTCCTGTTTTGTTACACAACTTATTTATGAATGACGTTTCGGAATAAACGGAATCTTTATACTCAAAATAAGAAGAGGGGTTTTCAATTAACAACTCTCTTCCTAAATATTCTTGAGCGATAGATAAATTGCGGCTAAAGATATCAAAAGATTCTTGGTTATAAGGGATTGGTATTAGGTCTGGTAAATACTTATCACTTGTTGCGCTCCAGGAAAGGTGTTCTGATAGTAAGAATGGGTCTATTAAGTCAACCAATGCTTTAATTTGTTGTAGGTGTGATTTATCTGGTTTTTCATAAGACCCAAGAGACATACCTATTCCATGAAGACTAACCTTGTATTTTTCTCGTATTTTTATCAAGTAATCAAAGGAAGATCCGCAGAGATTAGTATAGTTTTCGCTATGCACCTCAACCCAACCAAGAGGAGGAGATTCATTATAAAAATCAGCAATATTTTCTTGCCTTAAACCAAGGCCAATTAATTTCTTGTTCATAGTATGATAGTAAAAAGGGGAGTATCCGTTTCTACTATCATATTCTTATTTCGTTACTTTGCAACGTTTTCCATTTTATGTTTCAAAGAGTCCATAGTTGAGTTTTTGTGTGTTGACATAGCTGCATCATTTGATGTTTTTTTGTCAATAGACTCCTCTATTTTATCCAATTGTTTCTCAAGCTCTTTTGTTGTTGGATTTTTTACCAACTTCATATCCAGTTTAGACTTCATTTCACTGGTTAACCCACTAAAATCGCCATTATTTATTTTTTCACACTCACCGTTTGGCACCAATATCCAAGCTTCTGGATCGCCAGCTTCGTTTTTTCCAGAGCAAGAGTGAGAAGAGGTTCCACATTGTCCCTGGTGGGCTTTTATTATACCAACTCCTTCTGAGTTAATAGCACGACATTTCTCCATGTCTCCGTGGTGGTGACTAGCAGCCTGTGATTGACTCAAAGATAAAGCCGCAGCAAAAGCCGTAGCTAATAATTTTTTCTTGTTCATGATAAATATCCCTTTATATTAATTTATTATAGCAATATAATATTACATCTTTTGTAATCAAAGGTCATTTATGTGGGTTGCTTTTCGTTATTTGATGGTTAAATAATATATACTCATGTGTTTTTTTTAACACATATTTTCTTTAAGTATAGTCAGTTTGTTTTTGTAACCAATCTTTGGCCTCTTGCGAAAGTAGCTCCAACAAAGAAAGCCTTATTTTTTTGTTGTAATTTTTTAAGTACATAATTTCATCATTATTAAGCATTGAAAAGTCAATAAGCCTTTTTTCGTAAGGAACTAATGTTAAGTTATCAAAAGATAAATATCCATAATCTTCTTGTTTTATATAAACTAAATTCTCAATCCGGATACCAAAATTATTTTCAACATAATACCCAGGTTCGTTTGATAAAATCATTCCAGATGATAAAACACCTCTTCCGCTTCCTAGGCTAATGCTTTGTGGCCCCTCGTGAACAGATAAAAAACTTCCTACTCCATGACCGGTTCCATGAGCGTAGTCTTGGTGATTTTTCCATAAATACTGTCTTGCAAGGACATCTAGGTGACTACCAAAAACTTTGTTTTCTGGGAACTTTGCGCACGCAAGAGCAATATGACCCTTTAAAACCAAAGTATAGCTCTTTATGTGTTCTGGTGTAGCTTTTCCTATGGGTATTGTTCTGGTGATGTCGGTTGTGGACCCCCAATATTGTCCACCAGAATCTATCAATAACAACCCATTACCAGAAAGGTTCTTTGCTGTGCTTTTTTCAGCTTTATAGTGAATAATGGCACCATTTTCTTGAAAACCACAAATGGCAGGGAAGCTTTCGCTAACGTAGCCAGGTCGTTTTGATCTGTTTTTTTGCAACATCTCCCCAACGTCATACTCAGTCATGTTTGAGATGTCGTTTTTCTCTAGAAAAGCTAAAGTTTCGCAAACAGCAACGGCATCTTCTATATGCCCCCTTTTTGCAAACTCTATTTCTACAGAGTTCTTCTTTGCTTTCCACATTAAGCAAGGGCTATTCATACAAATATGGTCTTTTGCTTTTATTAAAAGCGAAGTATAAAGAGAGGTTTCCGTTTTATCATAAATAATTTTTCCCTTAATATTATCGAACATTTTTTGCAAACTGTCTTTACTAATAAACTTGATTTGATCAAGGATAAAACCACTTTCAATTCTCTTTTGATCGGCAAACACATAAACATTATCTTTAGTTATTAAAGAGTTTGCTAGTAATATAGGAGTAAATTCAACGTCACTTGCACGAATATTTAAAAGCCAACAAACGGAAGCTGGGTCGGATATAAACAAAGCAGAGGCGCCATTGTTTTTTATAAACTCCCTGCATTGTTTTATTTTATGTTCCCTGCTTTGCCCGGAGTATTTCACTGGGTAGTTGTATATAGTAGAGCTTGATTCCTGAGGTTTCGAATCCCATATTATGTCGATAAGGTTATCTAATTCACTTGTTAAGTTTAATTTTTCAAAAAGTTGGTATTTAGTATGTGTAAATAATTTAGGATCAAAGGCTATTTTACTATCACTATTGACATAAGGTCTCCAGTTAAAGTTAAGTAGTTCATTTTGGTTATGCACCTCAAATTCTTTACTATCTAATTGGGTTTGCGCTTGTTTGATGTATCTTCCGTCAGTAAAAAACAAAGTTGTTTTAGGTAATATAATTGCCAACCCATTGGATCCGGTAAAACCAGTAATATATTTTAGCCTTTGGGCGTAGGTCGGGGTATATTCACTCATATACTCATCGTTACAAGGAACTATATAGCCATAATAGCCTCTTGCTACCAGTTCTTTTCTTAAGCGCTCTATTTTTTTCTTTATCATTTTGTTTCCTCTACGACTCTAATCCACTCATCTTCGGAAAGCGTTTTGACACCAAGATCCTGAGCCTTTTTTAATTTACTTCCAGCTTTTTCTCCTACTATTAGCATATCAGTATTGCTAGAAATGCTGCTGACGACCTTTGCTCCTAAAGATTCCGCTTGAGACTTTGCTTCGCCCCGGGATAGTTTTGTTAATGTTCCTGTGAATAATATTTTTTTACCAAGCAAAATCTGCTTTTTAGAATCTATTACCTCCTCATAACTTTGAACATCTAGGGTCTTTATTAACTCAGAAATTATTTCAATATTATGTTTAGACGTAAAAAACTCTTTAATATCAACAACCATTTTATCTCCAATACCATCAATATTAGTCAATGTTTCGATAGTGTTTAGATCATTATTGGCTATTTTTTTCATGGCAGCGAAGAATAAACCCGCAGAAGGAAACTCTTTTGCAAGCATTTTTGCATTTGTTTGCCCTATATGCCTTATACCCAAAGCGTATATAAATTTTGCTAATGAAACATTTTTAGATTTTTCTATATTATCAAACATCTTTTCTACAGATTTTTGTCCCCATCCATCCATATTCTCTAGCTTTGTTAAAGAGTTTATGTTTTTTTGTTTTAGAAAGAATATATCAAGGGGTGTTTGTATGAGGTTTTTATCTAATAAAAACTCTACTTGCTTTTTTCCAAGACCATCTATATTTAAAGCGTTTTTTGAAACAAAGTGTTTGAGAGACTCGCTCAGTTGTTTTGGGCAGCTTAAACCATTATTGCAACGAATTAGTACATCATCTTTGTGAATATGAACATCCGCCCCACATGAGGGGCATTGCTTTGGTGGCGAGATAGGGTGGCTTCTATCTTTCGTTTGGCTTGATTTACTACCAGTGATTTTAGGTATGACGTCTCCAGCTCTATGTATGTATACCATGTCGCCTATCCGAATGTCTAGCTTCTCAAGTTCTTGAAAGTTATGAAGAGTAGCCCGCGAGACATTTGTTCCACCGATATTCACGGGTTTTAGCTCAGCTACTGGTGTGAGAACCCCTGTTCTGCCAACTTGAATAGTTATGTCTAAAAGCTCTGTACTTGCAGTAATTGCAGGAAATTTGTGAGCTATAGCAAACCTTGGACTTTTTGCAATAAACCCCAACCTATCTTGCAAAGCATAGCTATTTATTTTATAAACGATACCATCAATTTCGTGTTTTAACCCCTCTCTTTCTTGAGTTAAGTGGTTATAAAATCCCATGATTTCATTAACTGATCTAGCTTTACAAAATACTGGGTTTGTGTGAAAACCGAGTTTATTAAGTTTCTCTATTAAATCTGACTGGTTTTTTGTGAAAATATCTTCTGAGTGCCCAAGGGCATAAGCAAAGTATTTTAAAGGGCGACTCGCCGTGACGTTGCTATCTAGTTGCCTCAAAGATCCAGCTGCTGCATTTCTTGGGTTTGCAAACTCTGGTAGGTTTAAGCTTTGTTGAAGTTTGTTAAGTTCTAAAAAATCGTTTTTATCTATATATATTTCTCCCCTTATTTCTATGAGCTTTTGATAATTAATATGGTGAGGTAGTCCTTTAATAGTTTTAATATTTTGAGTGATGTTTTCTCCTATCTTGCCATCACCTCTAGTGGCCCCACATATTAATCTTCCATGTTGATACGTAGCAGAAAAAGATATCCCATCTATTTTAGGTTCACAAAAAACATCTGGACAATAATCAATATTTAAATATCTTTTGATTTTGTCTAAAAAGTTGTGAATATCATCTTCTGAAAAAGCGTTACCAAGAGACAGCATTGGTTTTAGGTGAGGGTGCTTCTCAAACTTATCTTGAACCTTAGAGCCAACTTGTTGTGTTGGGCTGTTAGGAGTTATTAGTTCTGGGTTTTTTTCTTCTAGAACAACCAGCTCTTGGTACAAGCTGTCGTATTCTGCATCTGAGATAGTAGGGTTATCTTCCGTATAATATTTTTGATTATGTTGTAAAATAACACGTCTTAAAGTGTTGATTCTTTGATTTTCGTTATTACTCATTATAAAATGTCTAGTCCTATATCAACAGATGGGGCTGAGTGTGTTATTTTGCCAACCGAAATAACATCAACTCCCGTTTTAGCTATATCTTTTACATTATTTAGAGATACATTGCCAGAGGCTTCTACAATCGCTGTGTTGTTAATTAACAACACAGCTTCGCTCATTTGCTTTAAAGTCATATTGTCAAGCATGATTATATCTACTTTACATTCTACCGCTTCTTTTACTTGCTCTAAACTGTCACACTCTACCTCTATAGTTAAATAATGTGGCTTACAAGAGCGCGCCTTTGTAACGGCTTTTGTAATGCTTCCGCAAATAGCAATGTGGTTGTCTTTTATCATGACTCCACTATCTAGAGCCAGCCTATGATTATGCCCACCGCCACACCTTACGGCATATTTTTGTAAAGACCTTAGGCCTGGTGTTGTTTTTCTAGTGTCGAATATTTTGGCTTTAGTTTTTTGTGTTTGTTCAACATATTTTCCAGTGACCGTAGAAACTCCAGATAAATGCTGTAAAAAATTTAAAATAACCCTTTCCAGTAACATAACTTCATGGGCAAACCCTTGACCTGATATTATAACCTCTCCTTTCCTTACCGTTTCTGCATCCATATAGTAGTTTTTTGATTTTATTGAGGAGTGTTTTTTTATAAAATAATTAGCAATATCACTGCCACATAAAATTAAATCTTCTCTGGCGTTTATTTTAAAACTCACTTCTTTATTTTTGTCTATCGTATATTGTGAAGTAATATCCCCACCTATACCATAATCTTCTGATAAAGCGATTTGTAAAAGTTTTTCAACGGATTCGATTGTTAATTGCATAATGATATTATTTTTTTATATTTTTTTGCTATTAAATATATACTATTATTTTTTTTCTGGTAGAGTTCGTTTAAATAAATACGGTTAAATATAGTTTAATTTAAATTATATTACCATCTTTACTAATTTTTTAGCAACAGGAGTGTAAAAATGTATTGGAGCGATACAAGGCAAATAGCGCATAATCTTGAAGAGAATTATTCAGAAGAGGAAATACCAGAGAATAACCTTCCTTACTTAATTGAAATGGTCCTCTCTTTGGATGATTTTAGTGGCTCTGAGGCGGAAGCTGATGAAGATAATCTAAAAAGAATATTGGAGTTGTGGATAGAAATCAGGGGCGATGTATAAAATATGATAATAAGTGCAAATATTTATTGCACAATATTCAAGATAAGGTTATGGTAGGTAATATACTGTTATAAATTATATTGAAAATATTAAGAGGAAAAATGGAAAAAGAAAAGGCGCTGTCTGCAGCATTAAGCCAGATTGAAAAAAGCTATGGTAAAGGTTCGGTAATGAAGCTTGGGCAAAAAAGAGATATGGATATTGAGTCAACATCTACTGGCTCCATCGGTCTTGATGCGGCTCTGGGTGGCGGTATTCCTTCTGGAAGAATAGTGGAAATATTTGGTCCAGAAAGCTCTGGTAAAACTACTTTAACCCTGCACGCAATAGCAGAGGTTCAAAAAAAAGGCGGCACTTGCGCATTTATTGATGCTGAGCACGCTCTTGACCCCGTTTATGCAAAAAAGGTAGGTGTGGACGTAGATAGCCTAGTTGTTTCCCAACCAGATACTGGAGAACAGGCTTTGGAAATTTCTGATACTTTAGTCAGATCTGGTGCTATTGACTTGTTGGTTGTCGACAGCGTTGCTGCTTTAGTTCCAAAAGCTGAAATTGATGGTGAAATGGGTGATTCTCATATGGGGCTACAGGCTCGTTTGATGAGTCAAGCCTTAAGGAAGCTAACAGCTTCAACCTCAAGAACTAATTGCACGATTATCTTTATTAATCAAATTAGAATGAAGATAGGTGTGATGTTTGGTAGCCCCGAAACAACAACAGGTGGTAATGCTCTAAAATTCTATGCTTCAGTAAGAATTGATATTAGAAGAATTGGCGCAATAAAAGACAAAGATGAAGTAATCGGTAACCAAACGAAGGTTAAGGTTGTTAAAAATAAAGTTGCCCCGCCATTCAAGGTAGTAGAGTTTGATATTATTTATGGACAAGGTATTTCAAAGGTTGGAGAGTTAATTGATCTAGGGACCAAGCATGAGTTGGTGGAAAAGTCTGGTTCGTGGTTTTCTTACAAAGACGTTCGAATTGGCCAAGGTCGTGAAAAAGCCAAGCAATATATGAAAGATAATACAGAGGTTGCTAAAGAGCTAGAGGATTCTATAAAACGAAAAATATTATCTACAGATGCTATTGACGTTGAAATAGAAAAGTTACAAGAAAATGTTGAATCTTAATGGTAATTATTCGTATACAAAATATAAGGAGATAAAAAAATGATAGATTTGCAAGGGAGTGCTGCTTTAATTACTGGCGCTAGCGGTAGTATTGGTGGTGCAATAGCAAAGCAACTGCATTCTTTTGGGGCTCATGTTTATATTAGCGGAAGTAACCTCACAAAGCTTAAATCTCTAGGGAAAGATCTTGGTAGTAACTACACTATAAAACAATGTAACTTATCTGATGAAAAAGAGTGCGAGGCTATGATGCTTAGTCTTGAGAAAATAGATATATTGGTTTGTAATGCAGGAGTAACAAAGGACAACCTTGCTCTTCGTATGAGTAGTGAAGATTTTGATAGCGTTATTAATATTAATCTTAAATCTAGCTTTATATTAAATAAACTTGCTATTAAAAAAATGATGAAGGCTAGGTATGGTAGAATTATTAACATTTCTTCGGTGGTTGGAGTTTCTGGTAACCCTGGGCAATCTAATTACTGCGCTTCTAAGGCTGGGTTGATTGGTATGAGTAAATCGTTAGCTCTAGAGGTGGCCACTCGCAATATAACGGTGAACTGTATAGCACCTGGTTTTATAAAATCAAATATGACGGATGCACTAACAGACTCTCAGGTGGAGCAGATAAAAAGCAAGATACCATCTCAAAAACTAGGTTCCCCAGAAGATATATCGTCGATGGTAGCCTATCTGGCGAGCACTAAAGCATCATATATTACTGGTCAGACTATTCATATCAACGGTGGAATGTTAATGGTATAGAGAGTACATTGTTTTAAGGTTCTTTAGCTATTGAAAATATTTGCTCTAGTAAAAATAGAATATATGTGCTAAAACAATGTGACAGAATATAATTATTCTGCGCGTTGAAACAAATAAGATAATAAGGTTGTTTATGAGTAATACAGAAGAAAAGGTAATCAAAATTGTTCAAGAGTCCCTTGGTTGTGAAGAAGGGAAGGTTACAAAAGAAGCGAGAATAATAGAAGATTTAGGTGCAGATAGCCTGGACACTGTTGAAATTATGATGGCAGTTGAAGAAGAGTTTGGTGTTACTGTGCCCGACGAAGAGGCTGAAAAAATAGTAACTGTTCAGGGTATTATTGACGCAGCAGAAGAGCACTTAAAGAAATAAAGAGTGTTATCAATATTATGTCACGTCGAGTAGTAATAACGGGTGTTGGGCTAGTTACCTCTTTAGGCAAAAATGTCGAAAGTAGTTGGAAAGCCCTACTGTCTGGTAAAAGTGGTGTTTCATTTATATCAGAATTTAACACCGATAATTTAAATTGTAAGATAGCTTCTAGGGTAAATGGTTTTGACCCTAGTGGGGTTATAACTGCTCGCGACTTAAAGAAGATGGATAGGTTTATTCAGTTTGGTATGGTTGCAGCTGATGAGGCTATACAAGACAGTAATTGGTTGCCACAAACTGAAGAAGAAAAAGACAGAACTGGCGTTATGGTTGGTTCTGGTATAGGTGGTCTTGGGTCGATTGAAACTACTTCTATTGAGCTTTCAAAATCAGAAAGAGGGCGCGTTAGTCCGTTTTTCATACCAGCCTCTCTGATTAACCTTTTACCAGGACACATCTCAATTAAATATGGATATTCCGGGCCTAATACTTCTGTCTGCACAGCATGTTCAACAGGTGCGCATGCAATTGGTGATGCGGCAAGGGTAATTAAGTATGGTGATGCAGATGTTATAATTGCCGGTGGTGCTGAAGCGCCGATCACGCCTGTTGGAATGGCTGGTTTTGCTGCGGCAAAGGCTTTGTCTACAGAGTTTAACCACTCTCCGTCGGAAGCATCTCGCCCTTGGGACATGGGGCATAATGGTTTTGTAATGGGAGAGGGTGCTGGTGTTGTTGTTGTTGAAGAGTATGAGCATGCGAGGAAGAGAGGTGCAAAAATATACGCAGAAGTCTTAGGTTATGGCTTAACTGGTGACGCTTACCACATAACGGCTCCGAGTGGCCGCGGTGCAAAAAGAGCTATGGAAAATGCCGTTAAGGATGCGAAAATATCGCTTCAAGATATTAATTATATCAATGCACATGGCACGTCTACAAAAGTTGGTGATAAAATGGAGCTAGATACTGTTCAAGACCTGTTCAAAGATAATAAAAATCTTCGAATGTCTTCTACAAAATCCTCAATTGGTCATTTGCTTGGTGCTGCAGGTAGCACAGAGGCCATATTCACAGCTTTAGCAATTAAAGATTCTGTGTGTCCGGCAACATTAAACTTACATAACCCAATAGAAGGGGTAAAAACCAATTTAGTCCCTTTATCTCCACAAGAAGCAAAGATCAAATACGCTATAACCAATTCGTTCGGATTTGGTGGAACTAATGCAAGCCTAGTTTTAGGAAAGGTTTAAGCTACACACGTGAACACATATAGTAAATCAAAAGGAAGTGCCTTCAATTTTTTACTTCATCTTTTGTAAGTAATTGATCACCTTTTTACCTTTATAAAATACAAAAATTATCTTTTATTAAAAGAATTTTCCCGGAAAGTACTTTAATTGTTACAGATGTTCCAGTAGCCATATTTCGTGGGCTTGATTCTTTATTTAGGCATAGCTTTGCTTTGTTAAGCTCCCACTTCAGTCCTTTTGTTGAAACGGTTGCTTTGGGGTGTGGAAGAATAGATATGGTTTCGCCTGGTGTGGTGAAGATTGTTGTTGTGGCGCTAGTTAAGGACAGGCCCCATTTTGGTGGTGAGTTACCATCCCGGTCATAAAATACCATAGAGTTTTTGTTGGAGTATTTCATGAAGCAATTAAGGTTATTAATAGCATGGTCTAGTTCTTTACCAAATAACCCGCATATTATTGCTGGAAATAAGCTTTTTTGATGCATGACAAGTAAGCACTTTTCAAAGTCTGTATAGTTTTGATCATTGTATTCTATTAATCCTGATTGGTTAGGGCTACATTGTGAAATTGAATCAAGGTCACCAATGATATACTTAGCCTTTACTTCTATATTCTGCAGGTGATTAAATGCGCCATCAGAAGCAATTATTATTTTACTACTATGCTCTTTAAAAAAACTAGCTTCGGGAAGGTTACCATTAAGACATAATATGGTCTTTATTTTACTTTTCATATTGGTATTTCAGAGCTATTAGTATCATGGAAAAGAAAATCATGATTAAGTTGGCCCCCCAAACAGCAAGGCTTGTAATCATTATTCCGTAACTAGTCCAGAGCACTGAAGTAACGAAAAAGTTTAATAGCATCAAATACGACAAATCTGCAGCCGATTTTGAGATGTAAGTTTTATAAATTTGTGGTACAAGTGAAATTGTAGAGGTAAAGGCGGCTAAAAAGCCTAAAATACTAATAATCATAATAACATTCCTACGCTAGCATTATCCAGTTCAGGTATATAGTGAATTAAATTCGCCTAATTCAATTCACTATGCGGGTTAGTTTATTTTATTAAACTTCTCAGCTTAGTTTGCACCCCGAGTTCATTGGTGAATATAGTGGTTTTTTGGGATCTGTCAACTTTTTTATAATAGTATTGTAGGTATTGCTAGTTTGATTACCTTAATAGGTCATTAATACTAGTTTTGCTACGCGTTTTTTCATCAACTTGTTTGATAATCACAGCGCAAGCTAGGCCTGGTAAATTAGGAGAAGAAGAGGGGAGAGCTCCTGGTACCACTACAGAATAAGCTGGAACTTTTCCATAAATAATTTCGCCTGTGTGTCTGTGCACAATTTTAGTAGAAGCTCCCAAAAACACCCCCATACCAATAACAGACCCTTCTTCTACGATAACCCCTTCGGCAATTTCTGAGCGCGCTCCAATAAAGCAGTTATCCTCAATTATTACAGGGTTTGCCTGTAATGGCTCTAGGACTCCACCAATTCCAGTACCGCCCGAAATATGACAGTTTTTACCTATTCGCGCGCAAGACCCAACTGTTGCCCAGGTGTCGATCAAAGTTCCAGAGTCAACATAGGCACCAATATTAATAAAAGATGGCATTATAACCGTATTTTTTGCTAGGTAAGAACCGTTTCGGATATATGCGCCTGGAACTACCCTGGCACCGCATTCTGACAGCTCTTGTGAGTTGTTTTGAGAGAATTTAGGTCTAACTTTATCGTACCATTTGGTACACGCGCCATCATATACTTGCATTTCGGAGACTTTGAAATATAATAATATAGCTTTTTTAACCCACTCATTTACTAACCACTTTCCATTTTGTTTGTAGCTAACACAAACCTTTCCTTGATTTAACAATTCCATAACTTCTAGTACAGATTTCTGTGTTTCATCGAAGTTTTCACTATCTTTGTTTAAAGTATGTTTGTTTTCCCAAGATTGGTTGATCAAAGTGCTATAATTTTCCATAACTTCAGTATAATAATAGTTTTTATGATTGATAATATAGAGGAATAGATATATTTTATCTATAATAAACTTGATTAAGTAATAAATTAATAGCTATGTATATTACCTGCCCAGAATGTGATACTAAATTTTCAATAGACGAAGAGCAACTTGGTTCGAAAGGGCGTAAAGTTAAGTGCTCCACATGCCAGAATGTTTGGCACCAGATGAAGGAGGAAAAAAAAGTAAAGGACGAGGAAGCTCTTACTCCAAAGCCGTTGTTGCAAAAGAAGCCAGAACTAGAAAAGGGCGTGAATTTACCAGTAGTAATGCAAGAGAAAACAAACTCTCATCCTTATCAATTTCCAATAATTATGATTGGTTTAATTGTCATATTAATGGTTATACTATTTCCAATAAACTCCTATCAGCAATCTTTTTTTAAAGCTAGGTCTTTGCAAGTGAAACATATTTCGGTGGATAAAGACTTGGAGCAAGGAAAGTTGGTTGTTAGTTATAAAATTAAAAATAACTCAAGTCAGAATATTCAAGTGCCATTAGTTAGGGTGCGTTTATTAGATGAAAATAATAAAGTTATTAAAACAGCCACTGATGACCATAGTAAAATAACTCTTTCTGCAAGCAAATCAATTAGCGTTAAAACAGAATTTAAGCCGATTCCAAAAGCATCAAAATCTATTGATGTAACGGTTGGTAATCAGCTTGATTTACTGTTGAAATAGGGGGCTATAACTCTAGTTTTTTATCTTGATTTTTACGTTGCTTTATTAATATATCAACATGTGACTTCTTGCGAGGAGTAGGGTCAATAGAACTAGCTTCTCCCTGTACTTTTTGAACTATTTTTGAAAGTTCGTTCGACTCTAAGATAGACGGAGTAATATCTAAGCGTTTTTGATATAATCTGTCATACAATGCTGTTTTTTGCAAAATAGTTTTTCGCTCTTTTTCTGATAATATATCCTTTGTAACAAACGCTATTATTTGTTCTGTAGTTACACCCTCTTTTTCCATTACCTCCATGCACATATCAGAAAACTCTGTAATCTCAGCAGGAACCAAATTTTCACCACCAGGAGTATGTATTTTTTTAGACAAATCTAAAATAGATAAGTTTTGTTTTTTTTCTAAAAAATTTGTTATATATCTAATATATTTTGGTTTGTTTTGGTATTCTGTATAACCAGAATATTGGTTTGTTTGCCTGTTCTTTATAAGGTCTATAGAATCACTTGAATCAAATAAAAACCGAGCTTGGTTTTTTGCCAGATCTCTATCAACAGCCTTAGAAATAAATAACCCTTTCTCCTCCTGAGTCAAATCTTTATATTTTTTATTCACATCAAACGAATGATTTTGCAAATGTTCTTCTGTTTGTAACAAATTATTATTTAAAGTTCTTTTATACAAAAACCTCTCGATTGGGGCTTGTTTTTTTGATGTGTCAGAAAGATATTTCGTATCTTGTAAACTAGTCTCTTCTGTAATATTGTGACCATCACATATAAAGACTGGATAAGATTTTTGTACATGCTGTATTTGATTCGATTGAATCTCTTGGTACATTTTTTTAATTGATTTAATTTTCTTATCCTCTTCCGCCCCTTTGTTTCTATATTAAACTATTTTACTCTGAATACGGCAATTCCTTCATTAACACTCCTGTTAACTCCTCTTCTGGGTGAGTCATATTATGCTCTATGTGAATATCTGGATACAACCAATCATCCTGAGCATATATTTTTAATTTTTGCCCTTGTTCATCCGTTAAAACATGAGTAATTTTTGAAAAACCATCGGTAGATGTTGACATCTTAATATCACCTTTCATAGAACCGGATGCATTTTGCACTATTTTTTGTAAATTTTTAAAATTCTCTAATCCGTTTGGGATTATAAATCTTTTGAACATCAGTAGCCTCTATGTTTGTTTTAGTTACTTAATAAGTGTATACTTATAATAACACCATAAATAATTTAAATCAACTTGACTAACCGCAGCTTATGAAAATCAACTTGTACTGTTTTAATTTAACAACAACTCGCGGCGTTAGGATTCGCTCTTTCTGCAAGAAAATCAATTAGCGTTAAAACAGAATTTAAGCCGATTCCAAAAGCATCAAAATCTATTGATGTAACGGTTGGTAATCAGCTTGATTTATTATCAATATAACCATATCAACAATCTCTTAATACGGCATTAAACTTACCAGTTACGTTATCCAAAATTTTGGTATTTATCGTTTCAATATCATCTTTACTTAGCGTCTTATTATCATCTTGGATATTCACAGATAAAGCAACGGATTTCCTACCTTGCTGAATATTCTCACCATTGTATATATCGAATAAGATAACGTCCTTAATAAGCTTCTTATCGCTATTTTTAACGCAATTAATCAAATCTAGTACCGCTAGTTCTTGATCAACGATAAATGCATAATCACGCTTTATTGCTTGGTAATCAGAGATCTTGTACTCTGACTTCTTACCAAATTTAGCTTTACTAATAGGCAACGCCTCGATGTTTATTTCAAAAGCAAACGCATTAGTTTTTACATCCATTTTTTTAGCTATAATAGGGTGCACTTGACCAAAATACCCTAAGGTTTTTTTGCCTAAATTAATGGAAGCTGATCTTGTTGGGTGGTAATATTCTGGTGCATTAGTTTTAAACTGGCATTTATTAATATCTAGGCCATAAAACTCTAGGATCATTGCTATATCTGCTTTTATATCAAAAACATCTACATCTCTTTGCCCATGCACATTATTTTCAATATCCTTACCAACTCTGACACCGCAAGCGTTGTTTACCACTTTGTCACTAGTGTCGTTAAATATTGGTCCTAATTCAAACAAAGAGAAGTTATTAAACGACCTGTTTAAATTATTTGCACAGGCTGTTAATATGTTAGGTAAAATAGATGGCCTCATATAGTCCAGTTCTGAGCTAATAGGGTTTTGTAATGTTAAACCATCTTCTATTTTTGTGAAGTGCTTTGCTTTTACGCTATCCATAAATGACCAAGTGGTTATTTCTGTATAACCACTTGTTGCTAATAAACGCTTGATATCAGACATTCTTTTATGGTCGTAAGGTATTATTTTCGTAGCATTCATATTTGGTAGTGGAGTTTGTGGTATGTTCTCATAGCCATAAATCCTAACAACTTCTTCCACAAGATCCTCGGGGATTGATACATCATATCTCCAGCTTGGGATTGTAACACTGATCTGGTCGTCTTTTTCAGAGCATATAAACCCTAATTTTGATAAGATATTGATAATGTCTATGTTTTCTAAAGATATATTTGTTTTTTTAGTTAAGAGCTGAGCAGAAAATAGAATTTCTCTTGGCTTGTTATATGCGTGACCCTCAATTATAGCTTCAGAAGATTCTCCGCCACAAATTTCAATAATTAAGTTAGTTGCAATATCAAGCGCTTTAGTAGTAAATTCTTGGTCAACATTGCGTTCAAAGCGGTAGCGAGAATCAGTGTCTATGTGCAATGACCTGCCGCATTTGGCAATAGTTGACGCATCAAATATTGCCGCTTCTAATATAATGCTGTTAGTATTTTTACTGCAGGCACTTTTTTGACCTCCGATAATACCGGCTAGGCATTGTATTTCACCGCTGTCGCTAATAACTAAAGAATCTTTAGGTAAGTTGTATTCTTGTTCATTTAAAGCTAGAAATTTAGCTTCTTCTAATAATACATCTACTTTTAAACCAGAATTTATTTTCGTTGCATCGTATGCGTGCATTGGCTGCCCAAAGCTGTAGCATATATAGTTAGTAATATCTACTATGGCAGAGATTGGTTCAACGCCAATATTAAGTAATAAGTTTTTTAGCCAGTTTGGAGATTGGGTATTATTTACTCCGCGAATCTCACGCATAGTAAATAAGGGGCAGGTCTTGGAATTATTGACCGACACTTTGTAATTACTAGTAAAGGAACTTTTGGGAGTGATGATATTTTGATCTTTTAATCGCCCTAAACCAGATGCAGCTAAGTCTCTAGCAATTCCGTACACTCCAAGCGCATCGGCTCTGTTTGGTGTAATGTTAATAAAGAAAACGGGGTCATCTGCCCCAAGGTAAGAAGCAACTTGCTTGCCAATTATAGCATTCTGAGGAAGCTCAATAATACCCTCAGAGCCATCTTCTGGTAGACCTAATTCTCCCTTAGAGCACATCATGCCGAAGCTATCAATGCCACGAATCTTTGTTGCTTTAATTTTAAAATTACCATTTGGTATTAAGGTTCCTACTTTAGCTAAGACGACTTTAAGACCAGTTCGTGCATTAGACGCGCCACAGACAATTTGTAAAGTCTCGTTTTTAGTTCTGACAGTGCATATTTGTAGTTTATCTGCATCTGGATGTGGCTTTGATTCGATTATTTCTGCTACTTCGAATTTAGAAAGAAATTCAGAGTGATCGATAAAATCCTCCATCTCCAAACCAATCATTGTTAGCTTGTTTTGAATTTCATCGGTAGATGCATTAGTATCTAAAAAACTGTTTTAGCCACGATAAAGTAAATTTCATTTTGTTAGCCCTCCCGCCAGTGTTGGAATATCTAAATTTTCAAAATTATAGTGCTTTGCCCAGCGCAAGTCTCCTTCGAAGAATTGGCGTAGATCTTTGATTCCATATTTGAGCATAGCAAAGCGCTCTACCCCAAGACCAAAAGCAAAACCCTGGTATTTTGAAGGGTCTACTCCAACATTTTCTAATATTTTAGGGTGAACCATTCCGCAGCCCAGGACCTCTAGCCATTTGTCATCTTTGCTCATGCGAATGTCTACTTCTGCTGATGGTTCAGTAAACGGGAAAAAACTAGGCCTAAATTGAATCTCAATATTTGGCTGTTCAAAAAAACTTTTAATAAAATCAATAATTACATATTTTAAATGGCCCATATGAATATTTTTATCTATAACCATTCCTTCAATTTGATGAAACATCGGCGTATGCGTCATATCTGAGTCACATCTATAAGTTCTTCCTGGGGCGATGAATCGGTAGGGCGGCTTCTCGTTTTGCATTGTGCGAATCTGTATAGGAGAAGTATGTGTTCTTAATAATCTATTTTTATCATCTGTTTTATTTAAGTAAAATGTATCGTGCATTTGACGGGCTGGGTGGTTTTCATCGATGTTTAGAGCCGTGAAATTATACCAATCATCCTCTATGCTAGGGCCGTCTTTAATATCAAAACCATATTTAGAAAAAACTTGAATTAACTCATCCATACATTGTGTAATAGGGTGAATAGACCCCTTGGGCCTTGGCCTTGCAGGGGTGGTTAGGTCAATTTTTTCAGAGGTAAATTTTTTATTTAACTCGGTTTCTTGAATAACCGCCTCTTTCTCATTAAGTAGATTTTGAATTTCTTGCTTAACTTGATTGATCTCAGCCCCAAGTTTTTTACGATCTTCCGGGGGGGCTTTTCCAAGCTTACTCATTTCTTTATTGATAAGACTAGACTTGCCTAAAAACTCTGATTTTGCGTTTTGTAAATCTTGTAAGTGGTTGATTGTTTGTAATTTATGAACTACATTTTTTAAAATTTGACTTAACATTGCAATTACTTACTTTAATATATTATCTTGCGTAAGAATAGAGGATAGTTGATCAAAATTCAAGATTTTTTGATAATTGATTAATCGTCAAAAATTAAACGCGCAACTAATATTTTAGAAGCGCGTTGATAAACTCTTTATTTAAAGTTCTAAGGTAATTAAATATCAACTCTAAGGCCAACAGTTAGATTATGAGATCTTACCTTGTTTTTAACGTTCAAGGTTTTAATGTTTCCATAATCCTTAAAGCTATATGTGATTTCTCCATAAATATCATGGTCTATTCGTGTGGAAACCCCAGTATATAAAGCATATGCAAAGTGTCTTGACTCTTTGATTTTACCAGTTCTTGGCACTTCATTTGGATCAGTAAAATTAACTTTACCAGTTATTCTTGATGCACCAATACCTGCTCCCACAAACAATGAAGTTGTATTATTTGAGTAAATATCTGAATATAGGTTTAATAATAAGCTATTGGCACCTAACTTAGTGCTAGGATTAACAACAAGCCCATCATCTGACTTTGTTTTTAAAGATGGTTTAATAAGGTGATCTATTGTGATATCAGCTCTTAAGTTGTGATTAATGTGGTAACCAGCACCAAAATTAAAGATTCCTGTTGTTTTATTATCAAGTTTTTTTGTCTTTTGTAATGCAGATGCGCCAGCACTTGCCTTAAAATAGAAATTAGTTTCTGTTGCAATTGCGTTTGTTGAGCTAATTGCAACAATAGCGGCAGTAGTTAAAATAATTTTTTTCATTTTGTCCTCGTGATATGTTATCAATAATTAAAATACTATTTACTTACGTACACCATTTTAAACAATTAGTCCAGCTTTTTTTATTAAACATAATAAAAAAAGCGCACCACGTAGCTTTAACTACACGTGATGCGCCTTTATAAATATTTATAATCTTAAATATTTAAGGTGGAATTAGATATCAAATCTAATACCAGCTGTGATGTTGTGAGCTCTAACGTCTTTGTCCACGTTTTTGAACTTACCAAAGTCTTTAAAGCTATAAGCTAATTCAGCATGCATATCGTGATCGATTTCAGCTGACACACCAGCGTGTAAAGCATAAGAGAAGTTTGTTTTTGACTTCACTTTTGTTTTAAATGGTTTAGCAGGTATAGTATCTGTTGCAACAGTAACACCTTTTAAGTCACCACTGATTTTTGCTGCACCAATACCTGCGCCCACAAATATTTTAGCCATACCAGCGTCGTAGATATCAGCATACATGTTCACTAATAAGCTGTTAGCTTTTAATTCAAGCTTGTTGCCTGTAGTTAAATTGTTGTCTGAACCTTTTAAAGTTGGCTTAAACAAGTGATCTATAGTTAAATCAGCTCTTAGGTTTTCCATTACGTTGTAACCAAAACCGATAGTAGCAATACCAGTTGTTTCTTTTTTAAAGCTTCCTAGTTTTTGCACCATTGATGCACCACCATTAGCTTTTACATAAAAATCACTCTCAGTTGCGAATGCATTTGAAGAGCTTAAAGCAACAACAGCTGCTGTAGTTAAAAGAAGTTTTTTCATTATTCCTCCAATAGATAATAAATTTTTTCATTTAGTTAAGTTATGTTTGCGATTAAACATACTACTATTGTATACATTGTTTCGATGCAAAAATCTAGTCTTTTTTTACTTTTATTAGAAAAATACTCTACTTATAATAAGGAGTCGTGTGATATGAGCCACAAACGATAAAATCTTTTTGATTTAAAGTTCGTTTGACAAAATTGCTTGACTTTTTGTTAGGCCCCTACTAACTTATAATGACGTTAATTTGTAATCATTAAAATATTTAAAGGAGCAGTTTATGAAACTTAAAGCAGTTATTGGGACAATCGTTTTAACAGCGTCAACACTATCTTTTGCAGCTAATATGCCAGATAAAGGTGATGTGCAAGAAACAGCAAAGGAAATGCAAACAAGTGCTAAGTATAAACTAGAAGGAGCAAAACAAATGACTAAAGATACACAAACAGCAGTAAAAAACAAAGTAGAAGACGCAAAGCAGGCGGCAAAAGAAGCGCAAACTGCTATTAAAAACAAAACAGAAGATGCAAAGCAAGCTGTTAAAGAGGCTTATAACAACGCTGGAGAGAAAACAGAAAGCACAGCTGAGAAAGTAAAAACTGCTGTTCATAACAAAACAGAAGATGCAAAGCAAGCAGCTAAAGAAACACAAACAACAGTGCATAATAAAACAGAAGACGCAAAGCAAGCGGCTAAAGAAACGCAAACAACAGTTAACAACACTGCGGAAGACATGAAGCAGGATGCTAAAGAAAAAAAAGAATCTTTATTAGATAAAGTTACTGGTTTGTTTAAATCTAACTAATTTATGATAATAATTATTTCGGCCCCTTCTGGTTGTGGTAAGTCGTCTATTACTAAGAGATTGACCGAAATAGATAGTAATTTTGTGTTATCTATTTCAGCCACAACTCGCTCGAAAAGATCGAGTGAAGAAGAGGGGGTCGATTATTTTTTTATCAAGACTCCTGAAGAATTTAAGAAAATCAACCTTCTAGAGAGCGCAGAAATCTATGGTAATCTTTATGGGACGCCTAAACAATACATAGATAATCAATTGAAGGATCAAAAAAATATTTTGTTTGATATTGATTGGCAAGGAGCCAGGCAAATTATTGAATCATCTGAAAAATCCAAGGTAATTAGTTTTTTTTCTATTACCACCTAGTATCAAGGAGCTAAAGAAACGCCTTGAAAACCGCAATCAAGATAGTTATAACACTATTAAATTAAGATTAAGCGAAGCAAAAAAAGAAATGGAGTATAGTAAGTACTATGACCATGTGCTAGTTAATGATGATTTCGAAAGTACGGTGCAAACAATATATGAAATTATTTTAAAAGCGCGCTAACTTAATTTTTCCAATTTGAATTAATTGCTGATGAGTATTAAAAGAAAAAAAATTGCAGGTGCTTTTCTTGGCACTATTGTTGAGTATTATGACTATAGTTTATATGGGTTCTCGGCAAACATACTGCGTGAAAAATTTTTCCCGGATATAGACTACATATCCGGATTAATGCACGTATTTGCTATTTACTTTAT
This sequence comes from Rickettsiaceae bacterium, assembly GCA_049739405.1. Classification (GTDB taxonomy): domain Bacteria; phylum Pseudomonadota; class Alphaproteobacteria; order Rickettsiales; family Rickettsiaceae; genus Megaera_A. The sequence goes on along the minus strand of JBMGNO010000002.1, from coordinate 15,322 downwards.
TTCTTATTGCGCAAAGCCTTTGGGGTCATTATTTTTTAGTAAAATTGGCGATAAATATGGTCGTAAAGCTAGTTTGAAGATTACGATGATTGGTATTGTTGTGCCAACTGTAACAATAGGCCTTTTGCCAGATTATAATAGCATTGGTGTTTTAGCTATACAAATATTAGTACTTTGTCGTTTTTTTCAAGGTTTTTTTGTTGCTGGTGAATATGACGGAGCAGCTATTTATGTGATAGAGCACCTTGGCAAAGAGCATCAATATACGGCTTCAGCGATCACTAGGTCTACGGGAGTTATTGGTTTATTACTAGGTATTGCAGTTACAAACTTTTTTAATTCAACGATTTTCCCTGATTGGTGTTGGAGAGTGCCTTTTTTATTATCGTTTCCGCTAGCAGTAGTAACGATATATTATCGCACATTCCTAGAGGAGACGCCAGTTTTTCTTGCCGCACAAAAAGAATCGATTCAGTTTAACAACTTGCTTGGTTTTATACGCAAGCAATGGCGAGTATTAGTGCTAATTATTTTGCTATCAGGTGGGTTTGGTGTAACTTATCAGGTTTCTATTATTTTTATGAAACAATATCTACCACTAGTGATTCCAGAAGCAAAGGCAATAATTAGCACTTTCTCGATTATTATAGTGATAGGGTTTGGTGCAGCAATGCCTGTATCTGGTATTTTTGCGGATTATTATGGCAAGCTTTTTGTATTTAAATGCACGTTAGTGTTAACAATATTATCTGCTATTTTAATTAGTATAGCCGTACAATTCCAGCTATTAAATTTAGCTTTAATTTCATGTTTACTATTGGCTATTTCTGTAGCTCCATTTAATGCGCTGGCACATGGCGTAATTATCCAAGCTTTTAAATCAAAAGAAAGATACCGTGGGGTTGGCCTAGGTCATACTATTGGTTCGCTTTTAATGTCTGGTAGCGCTAATTATATTTGCTTGTTGGTAATAAAAAACACTGGATTTATGCTTTTTCCAATTTTGTACATAGTACTATTTGCCATATTGGCATTCTATATGATTTTGCAAATCTCATCAAATATTGACAGTATGGTAAATTAGGCATTGCTAAATAACAGTTGACAACAAATTCTTGTTAAAAAGCAAAGTATAAGGAATGTGTTATCATATCAATATTTTTGCTACACCCCTTGGTTTTACGATTAAACCTTGCAAGGTAGTGGCGTATTAATGAATTGAACGATTCAACTAATGAAGTTTCAGCTTTTGTGGTGGTATGATTTTTCAGAAATTATGTATTTTGAAAACGCCTCATAGGCGTCGGTGCATAGCTATTCAATGTTATACCTCCTTTCTAGCCTTTGGGCTAGGGGGTAAATACGAGGTAAAATCACGATTTTTTGTTACTTTGAAATCAATAACCTTGTTTCCGTTTCGGTCAACAGCAAGACATATATATGATCTTTGGTTTTTTTTTGTAATAAGTGAAAAGTTCGTCTACTTCAACGATTGCTACATCTTGAAGCTTATTGGGTATGGGTCTGCGCTTCAACTCCTTTCTAATAAGCTCCGAGAAGTGGCGAGTCCAATATATTATATGGGTTAGAAACTTTCTCCAATCGCTCTATAGACCTTATGCCAATGCCTTTAAGGTACATAGAAATTACTTTTAAGCGTTTCTCCAGACCGTGCTTTAGCCTCAGGTCACCTTCGATAAACGTAATCGCGCAGCTTTTGCATTTATATCCCTGCGCGCTCCCAGCTTATTCTTGCCGTTCTTTATTAATTTTGTATTGCCACAAACCTTGCAATTAACCGTTTATAAAAAACCTTTTTCACAAAATGACTAACCTCTTGCCCCATATCAACTGTTATTTAGTAACGCCGTAAATTAACCCTTTTTAAACAGTTTTTTAGTAACCTTAAAGATAAGTACTACGGTGAATTAAATAATAAATAGGTGATAGAAATGGAAGAACAGAAAGTTGATTTAAGGAAAAATGGGGTGCTGCCTATTAAATCTAATTACAGGGTGCCAGATAATTGGCATGCTTATGTATTTAATGATATAATTTTCTCTTACCCAGAGCGCTCACCAAATACTGACCAAACACCTAGTTTGATTAGTGAGTTCATGGGCGATTATGAGTCTTGTTGGTAATTATGTAGTGAATTAAATTAAAAAACACTTTCTATGAAATAGCAATATTTTATTTTAATTCACTATGTTTTATTGGTTAGTATCATAATTCTTATCGGTAATGACCCTAACTACAACCCATTCATAAGTTTGTTGAAAAAACTTAATATAAAAAAATAAAGAAGCAGCAAATATTACCATACCAAGTGCGGCCATATTAATGTTAAGAGCAGTATTAAATATTAAAACACATACTAAAGTTGTATAAATTCCAAACATCATACTTTCATCGCTGGTACGAAAACCAATTCTAGTTAAAAAGATTGGAAAAAACACAACGGGAATATAAACACTATAAGATATCGATAAAATATAGTGTAGGTCGGGTTTTAATCTTGCAATTGCAGATGAAGACGCTCCTAAAATCAAGCAAAATAAACGGGCTAAAAACTCTTGGGATCTACGGGACATGTCTAAGTTAATTATTTTATATAAATCATTGCAGATTAATACAGAGGACGAGTTTAGGTTTAATACGATATTAATAAAAATAATAGACATAACAGCAATTATTACTGCGGTTCGCTTAAAAGAATAGGTTGTATCAGTTAGTAAATTAAATAGATAGTACTGAGCTTCTTGCTTTTCTTTTAGCAAAAAGAATAATAGCACAACAACTAACAACCCTAATAATAGCATTAGCATTAAGCATAGAGAGTCTTTTAGTTCTATAGTGTCTTTAGATAAGCAAACACACTGGTAAATTGCAGGGTTGAAGAATGATAAAAAGAAATACAAGAAAATAAAAACATAGTTATTTACGCTAATTTTATTATCACTGGCTATGTTTTGACCAAACTCTTCATCGAAAAAAATAGCTAACTCCCACGTATAGCTATCATCAAACATAAAGCTACATAAAACAATTAAACTAATAGTAAAAATAAATAATTGTGGTACGCTGAATTTTAATAGCCCATCAACGCCGTTAGTAACTGTTGCAAATACAGCGATTCCACAATATATGGAGGGCCAAACTATATCTTCTCGAAATAGAATAAATACCAGGCTAAAATACATCACAACATTGCATACACAAAACACTATGCCTATAAAGATAAAAACTATTTTAATTCTAGCGCTATATATTTGTCTAATTGGGTCTATAATTGAAATCATATTTAGAGGAAATAGCCAATAAATCATGCGGTGATAAATACTAAATAATATAATACAGCAGAAAATACTTATAATAATATATAAAAAATCATCATAAAAAAATGATATTAGTATGATATGCCCAATACATAAAGAGGTTAATGAATAAATCAAAGGGCGCAGATTATTTTTTTTACTACCAACCGCAAACTCTTTAAAGTTATGAACTACTGGTATGTTGTTTAAGATAAACAATCCAAGAAAAGCAAAGAATATTATTAATATAGTAAGCCCAATATCATTTGTAAATAGTTCTGTAAGCATTGCAATAATTTTTAAACTTTAGGTTATTATTTACAATTTGAATTATTTAATAACAAATGTCTAGTACTTTTTATTTAATTTATATTAACAAATGATGTAGAAACTAATTAAGATTTAATTCTCCACCCAAGGTCAATTAAACATTTTAGAATTCCAAACAGTATTATATTAAATAGGACCAACATACTCATTCCTATCAAGATGCTTCCGTCTGTATAACCAGTTAAGCAATATCTAAAGCCATCAATCATGTAAAAAAATGGATTTACGAGATTGATATATTGAAAAAATATTGGCAACGATTTGACAGAATAAAATGTACCAGATAAAAACGATAATGGCGTAACTAAATAGCTGGTTATAGCTGACATTTGATCGAAAGAATTAGACATTAATCCTCCAAGTAAACCTAATTGTCCTAGTAACACACATGAGCTAATAACATAAAAAACTATTAAAAATGGGTGAATTAATTGATACTCTATAAAAGGTGACAAGGCTACTGATACCGCTATTCCTACTAGAATTCCTCGGATAACTGACCCGATAGTTAGGGCTAAAATAATCTCTATGCTACTAAAAGGTGGAATTAAAATATCATTAATATAGCCTAATACTTTGCTCATGATGAATGAGGAAGAGCTATTTGCAAAACTATTTTGAATAATACTCATCGCAATTAATCCATAGCCCATAAAATTGATAAAGTTAATACCAGAAATTTCACTTCTATTACCACCAATGGCTAAGATGAATATTGTTAAGAATAGCAGGGCTGAAATTACCGGAGTTAGAATAGTTTGATTATAAACCCTCAGGAACCTTTTTGTTTCACGTAATGCTAGGTAATACGTGCCATACCAATTAATTTTTTCCACTGTTAAACCGCCTGATTATTTTCTGTTAATTTTTTCAAACATATGATATATTCCCGATAAGTTTTTATCAATGATAATATAAATAATTTATAAAAAAATGTCGAAAAATCTATATATCAAAACATATGGCTGTCAAATGAATGTGTATGATTCAATCAAAATGCAAGAATTACTAGTACCATTTGGTTTTCAAGAGACAAAAGACCTTGAAGATGCCGATATGGTGATCTTGAACACTTGCCATATTCGTGAAAAAGCTTCGGAAAAAGTATATTCAGAGCTAGGGCGTATTAAAAAAATGAAAGATAAAAGGCTATCACAAGGTAAAGGTGATATGATTATTGCCGTTGCAGGGTGCGTTGGACAAGCAGAGGGTGAAGCTATTTTTAAACGTGCACATTATGTTGATATAGTAGTAGGGCCTCAATCGTATCATACTTTGCCAGATTTAGTAGCAAAGCTTGCAAGATCGGAAAAGCATCTAATTGAACTAGATTTTGTTGAAGAAGAAAAGTTTGATAATTTATCGGCCCCTCAAGAGGCCCAGGGGCCGAGTGCTTTTGTTTCGGTCCAAGAAGGTTGCGATAAGTTTTGTACATTCTGTGTTGTTCCTTATACCAGGGGGGCTGAGTTTTCAAGGCCAGTAGAAAAAATTCACCGAGAATCTATGGAGATGGTTGCAAAGGGCGCAAAGGAAATCTATTTATTAGGTCAAAATGTGAATGCGTATCACGGTAAGGCTAATAATGATAGCGATTACTCTTTGTCGCAGTTAATACAGCATATATCAACAATAAATGGCTTAGAGCGTATCCGCTATACTACTTCTCACCCACGTGATATGGATGATGAGTTAATAGCTTTGCATGGGACTGAGCCAAAATTAATGCCATTTTTGCACTTGCCAGTGCAATCTGGTTCTAATAAAATACTAAAAGCTATGAATCGTAAGCATACGAGAGAAGAATATTTTACTATTATCGATAAACTACGCGTAGCAAGGCCTGATATTGTGCTTTCTTCCGATTTTATTATTGGTTTCCCCGGTGAAACAGATGAGGATTTTGCTGACACATTAGATTTGGTAAAAAGAATTGGCTATGGGCAATGCTTTTCGTTTAAATATAGCCCAAGACCAGGTACTCCAGGAGCTTCAATGCAGCAAGTAAGTGACGAGGCTAAAACTGAAAGGCTGGCTATTTTACAAGCAGAGTTATCTAGGCAGCAATTTGAGATTAATCAGCAATCAATAGGTAAAGTGATGCCAATCTTGTTTGAAAGAAAGGGTAAGCATGAGGGGCATATGGTGGGTAAAACTCCTTATATGCAATCTGCTTATGTTGAAAATGCGGGTGAAGAGTTGGTTGGGAAAATTATCGAAGCTAAAGTTACAAAAGCTCTTGCAACTAGTGTCGCTTGTGAGATATAGTAAGTGAGGTTAAAGTTTACGTATCTATCAATAATCTTCCTGTAAAATGTTGAAACACTAACTTAAGCTTACTATTAATATTAAAATAAGAACGAATGATTTTAAATTTGATTAAATTTCTGCTAAGGAATTTTATATTACTAGTAACAGTTGGTTTCATTACATTAGCTACGATTTTATTTTATTATAGCAGGGATTTGCCAAACCATGATAAATTAAAACAATATTACCCAGCATCTATTACAAGATTATACTCCTCTGATGGCAAATTGATTGAAGAATATGCTCGTGAAAAAAGGGTTTTTATTCCTATTGATTCTATACCTAAGCAGTTGGTACAAGCATTCGTTGCGGTAGAGGATAAGAATTTTTATACCCACGAAGGTATAGATTTTTTGAGTATCATAAGAGCTGCAGGCACTAATGTTACTAATATATTGAAAGGAAAAAGAGTTGAGGGTGCTTCAACTATTACTCAGCAAGTTGTAAAAAACTTTTTATTATCATCAGAACGCTCTTTAGATCGAAAAATCAAAGAGGCCATTTTGTCTTATCGAATTACTCAGGTATTTTCTAAAGATAAAGTAATGGAATTATACCTTAATCAGATTTTCTTAGGTAAAGGGTCTTATGGCGTAGCAATGGCTTCTTTAAACTATTTTAATAAGTCGATTGAAGAATTAACGCTAAGCGAATGTGCAATTTTGGCATCATTGCCAAAAGCCCCTTCTAAATTTAACCCAGCGCGCAACTATGAACGTGCTATGATTCGTAAAAACTATGTATTAGACAGGATGCATGAAGAGGGTTTTATATCGTTTGACCAATTACAAGAAGCTAAAGAAGAGAATATTACGTTAAAAAAACGTGATAAAGTGATGACGATTGATGCTGACTATTATGCGTCTAAAGTTCGTCAGGAAGTTATCTCTATGTTTAATGAAGAATATTTTTATACGGCTGGATTAACTATCATCACTTGCCTTGATTCAAACATTCAAAAAGGTGCTACAGAATCACTGCGCTATGGCATTAAAAAATATGATATGAAACGGGGCTATCGCGGGCCAATCGCAAAGCAGATAGAGCTAGATAACTGGCAGGAAAATCTCAGTAAGATAAAACGCCCTGTAGGTTTGTTGCACTATAAGCTAGCAGTAATATTATCTGTTGATAAAGAAGAAGCGGAAATAGGTTTAAAAAACGGCGCAAAATCCAAGATTTATTTAAAGGATGCGAAGTGGACAGCGACTAATATCACTTCCTTGCACCGCATTTTAAAACAAGGACAAGTTGTTACTGTTGAGAAAAAAGGACAAGAGTACCAACTGCAACAAATTCCTGATGTGAATGGTGGTCTAATGGTTATGGATCATAATACTGGTCGGGTTCTTGCTATTCAAGGTGGGTATGATTTTGATAGCAGTAGATACGATCGTACTACGCAGGCTGTAAGGCAAGTTGGTTCTTCTATCAAACCTTTTATATATCTAGCCGCGCTCGAGTCTGGGGCCCATCCAACTGATATATTTGAGGATGCGCCAATTGCAATTGAACAAGGACCAGGGCTTCCTTTGTGGGAACCAAGAAATTATGAAAGAAATTTTCTTGGCCCGATGACCCTGCGTCAAGGCCTGGCAAAGTCACGAAATACTGTTACGGTTAGGGTGAGTCAGTTTGCTGGTCTTGATAATATTCGCGAATTAATTAAGCGCTTTGGTGTTAATGATAATCCCCCTCCATATCACTCAATTGTTCTGGGGGCTCTTGAAACCACTTTGTCGCGGATGACTAATGCTACTGGCCAGATTGCAAATGGGGGTTATAAAATAGATCCACATTACATTGAGCTGATTAAAGATCGTTTTGGTAATGTGATTTATAAACGAGATTATAGCGAGTGTGTCAACTGCTCAGCTTCAGAAGAAAATTTTGAAGAAGACGAATTGCCGAAAATACATAAATCGCAATCCAAGCGTATTATAGACTCAGCAACGAACTATCAAATGATCTCGTTAATGCGAGGTGGTGTGGAACGAGGTACTAGCCGTGGTGCCAAACGCTTAAAGCAGATTGTTGCTGGTAAAACTGGAACAACAAACGATGCAAAAGACACGTGGTTTATGGGTTTTACACCTAAGATCGTTGTTGGAACATATATTGGCTATGATCAGCCAAGAAGTTTGGGTAATAGGGTTTCTGGTGCAACCGTAGCATTACCTGTATTTGTGCATTTTATGCAAAATACTTACATAAATGAACCATCTGTTGATTTTGATATTCCTGATTCGGTTTATACTAAAAAAATTGATCCTGAGAGCGGTGAATTTTATGATGGCCCAGGCTCAATAAATGAAGCTTTTAAAAAAGATGGCTATAATGATAGTAATTTGAGGGGCGGAGAGTATGAAATTAATATAGATTTGAACACCCAAATTATCCCTGATGCCGAAGAGCAAACAGATGATGATCTTTTTGATAAAATAGAAGATTATGATCAGTCACAAGAGATATATTAATATAATACTTGCTAATTGTGATTTTTTATAATATGTTAAACTTCTAACTATTGTTAATTATTATTAAAATAAGTACACCAATAATCGTTTTATGACTGCAAGAGAACAAAAATTAGTATCATTTTTAGATAACACCACCGAGCTCGATAAAATAGCTAAAGAAATGCAGGAAGGGTGGAGCATTGTGAGCTTAATGCGTAATGGTAATTATTATGCCGGCATTATGGAAAAACTACCAAAAGAAGAGCCTGCAGAGGGTGATGTATTTATTCCAGCGCGCAAAAAATTTACAATCATCAGCTAATTGATTAAATATTTTCTATAAAACAACAACATTACAGTTTAATTTACTATATACCTCTTGGTTTTACGATTAAACCTTGCAATTAACCGTTTATAAAAAACCTTTTTCACAGAATGACTAACCTCTTGCTCCATATCAACTGTTATTTAGCAACGCCTAATTTACTATATCTTTTTGATTAAAGCCTTAATCACAGATTGGTGCTTTATTATAATCTAGCCAAAAACCCTTCCATCCTTTGGAGTGCGTGGCGCCCTTGATTATTTGCATCTTAACGCACTTAGAATTTGCTTTTTGTATATATTTTGCCGCAATATCAGTCGGTACTATGCGATCATACTCACCGCTTAAGTGCATTTGCGGGATATGTTTTGTTTGTTGTATAAAATCGCGTGGATTTAATGAGCCATGCATTAGCCGGGATTTATGATGCTTTACAAAAGCTTCGGTGTCAATATTTGCTACGATGGTTATGATGTCTTTAACCCGTTTGTTACGCGCAGCGATTAGTAATGCAGCGGCGCCTCCGCCAGAATAGCCAATCAAGCTAAATTTTTGACTGCTATTAGTTTTATTTATGACCTGATTCAGGCTACCAATGACTTCTTCTGACAATCTTTTATCGGTCCAGTAAGTATTATTAGTACATTTTGGGTTTAACTTTGTATTCGTAAATTGACAGGGTCTTGCCAGATATATGATATTAGGGCGTTGATCCATTGCCATTAATTTTAATAATGTTCCTTGGCGCGGTGTGGGGTCAGAGGCTATGCTTCGGCCTCGCATAATTGCTCCATCACCTTCTATATAAAAAACATAAGGTGAGCTATTGGAGTTGATTTTTTGGTATGTAGTAATGACAAATTCATCAGTTTTCACAAGTGACTTTTCAAATTGTGATAAGCCATTAATGTTTCGGGGGTCCTGTCTGGAGGTTAAACTAGCGCAACCAGACAGGAGAAATAATATAATAGAATTAAAAAGGAATTTCGTCATCAAGTTCACTATTATCAAAATTCGGCGCAGGCTTACTTGGTTTTGATGGTTGGTCGAAATTACCAACCGGTTCGCCTCTTGAGTCAAGCAGTATTAATGTCGAGTTATAGTTTTGTAGAACCACTTCTGTGGTATATTTTTCAACATTTTCATTATCAACCCATTTTCTAGTTTGTAGTTGACCTTCAATATATAGTTTAGTACCTTTTTTGACGTAGTTCTTGATAACGCGCACTAACCCTTCTGAAAATGCAACTACGCGATGCCATTCAGTTTTCTCTTTTTTTTCGCCGGTCATTTTATCTTTCCAGCTTTCGGTTGTTGCAATGCTAAAATTAGCGATTTCGCGTCCATCACTTGTGCTTCTTATTTCTGGATCACGACCCAAATTACCAATTAATGTTACTTTATTCAAGCTACCAGCCATATTTACTATACCCTATTACAAATTAAATTTACTATAATAATCTATAACATAAATCATTGCGCTATAAAACAAAAAATTCAAATTAGCCTTTATAATCGTCTGCTAATTGTAAATAATTTTGCCAATTTTCTTGCATAAACTTTTTTTCTTCATCACTGACCATGCGAATATATTTTGCCGGTGACCCCACCCAGAGCTCATTTTTTCTGATAATTTTTCCAGGTGGAACTAAACTACCAGCACCGATAAAAGCCCCAGCCTCAATCACGGCATTATCCATCACAACTGATTTCATACCAATAAAACTATCATCTTCAATTGTGCAAGCGTGCAAAAGAGCCATATGCCCCACAGTGACACGGTCACCAATAATGGTCGATCCATCTGCAAAGCGCGAAGTATGGATAACGCTACCATCTTGAATATTAGTATTATAACCGATAGTAATTTTAGCAACATCACCGCGCAAGACGCTATTGAACCAAATATTCGCCCCTGATTTAATCTCTACATCTCCGGCAACCACCACCCCTTGGGCAATGAAACTTTGCTGGTCAATGAGAGGGTTAGTATTTTTATATTTAATAATTTTATGTGTCATAATTTTACGCTTTACTATATAGTGATAATATATGTTTTATAAAAAGCTGATGCAATGAATTTTAAGGACCAAGGCATTATTATTGCAAAAAGATTTCTCCAAGATAATCGCTATGTCATTACTGTATTTACCAAGAATCATGGGATATATTCAGGCGTTATTAAACAATTTTCAAAGAAAATGGGTGATAATTTAGTTGCAGGCAACCTAGTTGACTTCATGTGGAATGCAAGACTGCATGAACATTTGGGGTATGCCAAGGTAGAGCTTATTAAATCTTATAATGCATATATTATTGGTAATAAAACAAAACTATATGCTTTTAACTCTATTATATCTATTTTACAACTGGCATTTTGTGAAAGGGAGCCGCATAATGACCTATTTCCAAGCTTGCTAGAATTAATTGATTCATTTAAAGGTGAGTTTTCGGTCAAAAAATACATTGATTTTGAGTTGAGAATTTTGGAGGAATCAGGCTATCAGCTACAATTAAATAAATGTGCCGATACGGGAAAAAGTGAGGATTTGCACTATATATCACCAAAATCTGGACGTGCTGTTTCAAGGCAATCAGGGGAACCCTTTGCTGAAAAGTTATTACCATTACCACAATTTTTGATTAAAGATACAGAGCCGAATTATTTAGAAATAAAAGAGGCTAAGAAAACTACGAGCTATTTTATTAATCGCTACATCTTGATTAATAAGGAGCCACCGACCTCGCGTGAGAAATTTTATCAGCATATGTTATGTTCAGTAAATTAGTCGGTGCGCCAAAATTCTTCTTAACCCTTTATTGAGTGATATAGTAAATTAAGTTACCCTCAACTCAACGTAAGGATTTAGAGGGGTATAAGTTTATAGTTAAAAAGAGGTTATTCCTTCTATGTCGAGTTGAGGTTATTTGCAACAGGCGGACGTTATTCCCGCGCAAGCAGGAATCGCTAGAAAAACCAGTTTGCAGTATCTTGTGCTGTCATTACCGCGAAGGCGGTAATCTAGAAAAAAGCAGTAATAAACTTGACTTTGATAAAAACTAGCGGTAGAATCAATCTCGGAGTTTTTAATAAATGTTGAAGGCTCTGGGGTGTCGAAACCTAAACTTTAGATGGTATTATTAGCCATTAAATCAATAATCCTCGACTGAACAAGATTTGATATCTAAAGGTCGGGGAGATGATAGTGCATGTCCAGAGCGTTCGCGCTTAAAGATTATCATAACTGGTCTAAAGCAGTTTTCGAACTCCCCGATAACGGATCTCAAACAAATCCTTGAGATCCTTTGTTTAATAAAACGAGGAGAAGACAAAATGCAAACACCAACAAAACCGCAGCCTACAAGACAACTCAGCAAATCAGAGCAGCAATTATTCCAAGCAGCCAAGGATGGCAATTTCACAGTTTTTCAGGAAATTGTTGATCAAGGGATTGACCCATTAACCACTGATGAACAAGGTTTATCGGCAATTTATTATTTCATTCTCGGGGATATGAGTGAACAAGACCGGAGTGATATCAAATCAATGCTTGATAATAACGCAGAAGAACTCAGGCTTTTACGCAAAGGGCAAAAGGATTGAAGGTTATAGTCATAACGAGCGAGCCACTTCCTGGCGAAGCGTGGTATCCATAAATGGATAACTACCACAAAAGTACTAACGTATTTTTTCTCGGGTGAAGACCAACCCCTTATATTCACAGCGTTTTATGGTTATTAGTGCTTGTAAGCAATGGTGCCAGTTGAAACGTGCGTTTCTTCTCTCTTCGATGTCATGTTCGGGCTTGATTCGCCAGATCTAGAACAACTGAAGACAACGGGAGTCTGGAAACTAAAACCAAACAACAAAATATTATGAAAAAAACAATAATCTTACTTCTGGCATTAATTTCATCAGCTCAAGGCACAGCAATTGATGTGCAGCAAGCAGCTATCAACGATGCTAAGGCAGCTCTCCCTGAGGTCTCGATGGAGTATCTACAATGCTATGCACTTAATGAAAATGATAAATCTTTGTGCGCTACACCTCTGGTTCAGAAATATATTAACCCTAGGTGGCGTTTTAACGAGCTATACATACGTAAATTTAGATTTTACATGGAAGGGCAAGGCTTTTATAATTTCGCTCTTAGAAAGGGTTTAAAATGCGATTATGTTAATGAGGCACCTTTATTTAGCAAACCAGAAAATGCCTATCTCCTCAAATGCAGCCCCGAACAAAATTATTTTCTGCAGTTTGATTATAAACAAAAACACTGGAAAATACTACCTTAAAAAGCACCCAAAAATCATGCAACAATACGAATTTTATATAATTTTTGTTATAGCAAATTAATTAATACTTGCCTTTAAACATTTGTTAATATATCTTACAGGTTGATTTTATTTTAATTAATAGACCGAAAACTAACATGCCTTTTGATATAGACATTGCCATTGTTGTTGCTTTTTTATTTTTAACCCTTGTAGTCGGTTTATCAAAGGGTTCAAAACTAGTAAGCTTGAAAGAGTTTGCAGTTGGCAACAGGCAGTTTACAACCGCTAAAATTACAGCTACTCTTGTTGCTACATGGATTAGCGGAAGTTTCTTATTTGTAAGTATAGAAAAAATGTATGTTGATGGTGCACCAGTTGTATTAGCATATCTTGCATTTCCCTCGATGTTTTTAGTTATGAACTACTTTTTCATTCCTAAAATGCAGGAATTTTTAGGCACTATATCAGTTGCTGAAGCTATGAAAAAACTCTATGGTCCTAGAGTTGAATTGATAACTGCCATGACTGGAGCAATTAGTTGTTTAGGAATGGTAGCCGTTCAGTTTAAAATTTTTGGTACATTGTTTGACTATTTTTTACCTTTTGAAGGAAATTATAATTTAATAATTAGTAGCGTGATAGTTATATTATATTCTTCTTTCGGTGGAATTAAATCAGTAACAATTACGGATTTAATTCAGTTTTTGACATTTACTGTTATATTACCACTATTGCTATTTTTGTTATTACAAAATACGGATGTAGCAAGCTTGACAGGCTATATTAAGGGTTCACACTTTGTTGATTTTAATAGAATATTCGACTATCAAAATGTACAATTTTGGTCATTCCTTACGCTCTTGTTTTATTTTACATTTCCTAATTTTCCACCAGAGATTTTTCAAAGAATTTTGTTAGCTAAAGATATTAAGCAAGTAAAATCATCCTTTAATTTGGCTTTTGTTGCGTGCGTAATAATAGTTTTGTTTACGATTTTATTAGTAATGATAATACATTATGACAATCCTAATTTAGAAGCCAATAAGGTGTTTTATTACGTGGCAGATAAATACCTTAATAGTGGAACAAAGGGTTTAGTTATAATTGGGGTTATTGCTATGATTATGTCAACAGCTGATTCAAACATGAATTCATCTTCAGTTTTGGTTGTCAGTGTACATAACTATTTTAGCAAATTATCAGATAAAGCTGGGTTGATTTATGCAAGACTATACTCAATTATTTTAGGATCATTAGCTTTAATTATAGCGCTTTACAGTAATAATCTATTAGATATAATTTTAACTACTGCTAGTTTCTATATGCCTATTGTTAATGCACCGCTTATGTTTGCAATTTTAGGATTTAGGACAACAGAAAAATGTGTTTTAATTGCTATGGCTGCTAGCCTTATTACATCCTTATCTTTTTTGTTTTTAGGCTTAGATGCAATTATTCCGGCAATGTTAGTTAATTGCTTATTTTTATTTGGTAGTCATTATATCTTAGGGCAAGAAGGTGGATGGGTCAAACGTAATTCATCTACAGAAGAGTATAGTGATGAATTAAATAATATTGATTTAAACAAAAAAAAATTTAGCTTTTTCAACTATCTAGTAGAACAAATGCCGACTAATAATAAAGTAATCACTTTATTCGGTATAATTTGTTTTTTTTCTACTAATGTTATTATTCACTCTGTAGACAATTTACTGGAAAGCTATTTTACTACCGCTTTGGTTTTGTATGCTTCAATGTTAATTTGTTCTAGTTTTTGTATTTTTTATAGCTTATTTGACTCTTTATCAAGGGCTAATAAATTGGCGCTTACAATTTGGTATTGGACATTGTTTTATATACTGTCTTTTTGCAGCTTTTTACTTATTCTATTTTCTGATTTTAACCATATAACGTTATTAGTTACTTCATTAAATATTACGTTATTAAGTATTTTAACTAGGTGGCAAGTTGCAACAGTATTGCTGATTTTAGGCGCTACTTTAGCGTGTTTGACTTATAGTTATTATGTAGAAGTTGATTCAATTTTTTACTTTATAAAGGAACAGAATATTATAGTCCTAAGTGTTTTAGCCTTAATATTCACTTCTATAGTTAATATTCTAAAGCCAAATCAAGAGTATATTCTTTCTGTTAATTCATTGTTAAAAAATCTTCAAAATAAAATCAAAACTATAGAAATTGAATCGAAAGAGAAAGACCAGAAAATAAAACATTTTGATAAAATTATAAAATCAAATGAACAACAAATTGGTGCGTTAAAAAACCAGATTATAAATAAACATAAC
>JBMGNO010000001.1:0-68349 GCA_049739405.1 Rickettsiaceae bacterium | reverse complement strand
CATCAAAAACTTGTTTGATATCATCAGCTATTTCGGCTTTGTCATTTTCTAATCTTTCAATTTTATTTACATATTGCTTTAGTTGGTCTACGGCAATTACTTCACTCATTCTTAGCTCTCTTGTTTTAAGTTAATATCTTGCCATTATAACGAATATAGTAAGCAGTTTAAATAAAAAATAATAAAAAGCTTGCAATCAAACAGAGTTTTATGCATACTAATAACCGAAGGTTTAATTTAATTAATAATGATTGAAAAAATTATTTTTATGTTTACAGAAATATATTTCGTTGCAATATTCTTCATAATTCTGGCTTTAATATTGGCTATTAAAATGTATCAACTGCACAATATTATTGATCAAAAAAATATTGAATTAATAAAATATCACTTAGATACCAAATTTATCTGCAAGAACCTTTTGGAAAGCCTTTCAACCTCAGATCCTAATATATTTTGTTCAGAGTTTATCAAAAAAATTCAAGATTATTACTATCTAGAGGATTTAATTATTATTGATTCTTTGAAGATGAACCATAGTGAAAATAAGACAGTTTTAAGACGCGATGTAGTTAGCTATATACGAAATAATACTGACACTATTTCTTATCAGTTAAGTTCAAAAAATCTAGTCAACTTTCAATTTCATATGGATGACAAATGTTATAATATACACATATCTAGGATATCTGCTATTGAGGGGTGCGAAGGGTTGGTTGTGTGCGTCGAAAAATCACCATCACTTCTTGCTGCTCAAGAAAGAAACAGTCTAGAAAATAGCATTAACTTATTAAAAAACAGGTTATTTTATAGTTAACCCGCCAAAAGGTTGCACATGCTACGTATGAGTACTTTTTGCCGAATTTATTTTACCTACCCCCCCTAAAAAACCTGGTTTCTAGGGGGGTAAAAATATTATTTGATAATATATAACATTATTTTTTTTAATTAAAATCCCTAAGGTTTTTCATAAAAACTTTTATTTTATTAAGGATACACTTTATACAATTTATTATAATAACCTTATATTCAAAGGGCTAGAAGACTTTTGGCGCGTATACTCTATAGCTGAGCACATAGGCTTTAGAGAAAGTAAAAAATTATTAATATAATGAATACCAAAGCTTGGAGGCCAACGCGCATAGACATTAATTTAGTGGAGTGTTTTCTGTTAAAATCTCCACCACGCGCCATTGCAAAAATACCAATTATTAAAATGATAGCTGTTAGCACAGCAAAGATAATAGCCAAAATCATAAATATTTACTATCTAGTCAAAATTAATTTAAATTACACCCTTTGAGCTTTTTTAATATCTCAAGATAGTGTTTTTCATACATATAGCTGTAATCTACAAAATCATTACTTACAGACCAGTTTTCTGAATTTAGAGCAATTACGGGATGTTTATATTGATTATATAATTCTCGTTTTTGGTCGCTGTCAGTTACTATACAATATTTAGTCCCATCCGTTAAAATATGTTGTAGGTCTTGATATTGTTTTAAGCTTAACAGTTTTTGCTGTTTAAAGTAAGATATTTTTATATTATTTTTAATAAATAAATGCTCTAGAGAGTCGTTTGTTAATAATAAAGTAGGTAAATTGTTGAAAACATTCTTAGCAGAAAGCTGAAGGCTAGTTATCTTTTTTTTAGCTAAGTTTTGTTTTTCTAGAATTTCTTGTTCTAAATGTGGGTGATGTTTGATTAGTAACTCTGCCACATGTTTTTGTACGGTAAGAACATTATCTAAATTAAGCCAAAAGTGCCAATTTTTATCATTATAGTCACTTGCAAAATTCACCGTAGATATATCGCTAATTTGAATAATTTCTCCATTGAAATGATTAAGCATTCTAACGGCAAAACTATCAAATTTCTTGTTGATATAAATAAAATAATCGGCATTATTTAATTTTTGACGATCGCTAATTTTGCCTTGGTAGTGATGAGGACAACCATTACTAATATTGATTGCTTCAATTTTTGCCTCTTGTGGCAAAATCATTGAGACTATTGCAGCAACTGGTGTTGTGCTTGTCACTATCTTAATTGGTTTTGCAAATATAGTCGTGCTCTGCAGGATAAGACAAATAGCAACAATGATTTTGTTCATTTTATTTTGTAATTATTAATTAATTTTCTAGTTGTTTCTAACTAATTAAATCATCGCCTGATAATTCAATTAAGTCGCGGTTCTCAAGGTCGCTAATATCAAGTTCTCGACAATTCTTAAAATTCAATAGTACTTTCTCAATACCACTATTACCATGATCGGTTAATGTAATTTTTCCCTTATGGCCTTTTAAGCGATCACTCGTTAAGTTTTCGAAATCAAAAGCTAAAGTCTTTTATCATTTTAGTCAAGTTTTTTTTGTTTAAAGAGAAGTTACTATCTATCCAAATCTTTTTTAAATAATTCATAGTTTTGCCGATTTCTTCACCGTTAATACCTATTTCTTTAATATCATTACCTGATATTGGAAATACTGGCTTTGGTTTATTTAATAATGAATTAAATAATTCTTGGACTATTGCAGGGTTTTCTACGAACACGCCACTAAAAGCGAAATAAATAGCATAATTTTCTTCCAAAAGCAATTTTAATTTTAGTGTGTATAGTAGTTCTTCTTCATTTAGATGGCTTACTTTAATTAGGTTGAAAATAATTATTGACTCTCTACGAGAAAATTTGACCGACATTAAGTTTTTAATATGAGGGGGCTCATTGCGAAATATTGCAGCATAGAGCATTAGCTTAACGTTTGCATCATATATATGAGCAGAATCAAGAACCGCTTTATGTGAAATATTATCATATTGAATTTGTTGCTGAATAAAAGGATATATTTTTGATAAAAACTGATTATTAAGCAAGTGTTTAATAGCAATACTAGTTTTTTCTAAAGACAAGATATTATCCATTTCGGTTTTGATTCTTTCGCCAGAAAGCTTACTAAGATGCTCTTTATTTTGAATACAAGCATTTAATCCATCTTGATCGATATTTTTTGCAAAGCGAGCTGAAAAACGAAAAAAACGCAATATACGTAAGTAATCTTCTTGAATACGTTGCTTAGGATTGCCAATAAATTTAACTAAGCCGTTTTGTAAATCATCAATGCTGTTGAAATAATCATATATTTCATGTTTTAAAGGGCAATAGCTCATGGCGTTGATTGTAAAGTCGCGGCGTTTGGCGTCTAGTTCAAAAGATTTCGTAAAAGTTACTTCCGCTTTTCTGCCATAGCATTTAATGTCTTCTCTAAGGCTAGTTATTTCAATTGTTTGCCCCTTAATAAATGCCGTAATAGTTCCATATTGCAATCCCGTTGGTATGGTCTTTATTTTTGCCTCTTTCAAGGCGTTGATTAATTCTGTTGGTTGCAGAGTGGTTGCAAGATCAATGTCAGTTGGATTATGCCCTAGTAGTACATCTCTTACGGCTCCTCCGACAATTCTAGCTTCGCCTTTAGCTTTACTTATTATGCTAATTATGTGCACTATAGAGCTTGAATCTAAATTTAATTGTTTAGAGTAGGTTGCCATATTATGAATTAGCTATAGAGTTATAATAATTTATCGCTTTTTTTAAATCTTCTGGAGTGTCGATTGATATTGGAATTTCGTCTGAATTAAAAACTCCAATTTTCATACCATTTTCTAGAGCCCGTAATTGTTCAAGGCTTTCGTGCTTCTCGCATTCTGTTTGTGATAAGTGCACAAATTTTTCCAAAGCTTTAGTCTTAAATCCGTACACACCAACGTGATAATTAAATTCTTTGGCGCCGTGAGGAATCATTGCTCTTGAAAAATACATAGCATTTTGGTTATTATCAACGACTACTTTGACATTAGAAGCATTCTGTGCGGTATCTGCGTCAATTTTAGCAATAGCAGTAACAATATCGCAATCATTTCGCTCTAATCGTTCTAGTATATTAGAGATAGTCTTGTCGTTAATAAAAGGCATATCGCCTTGTATGTTGATCACGTATTTAATGTTCTCTTTATCATCTATTTGATTAAAAGCCTGATAAATACGATCGGATCCAGTCGCGCATTCACCAGTCATCAGTGGATTGGTACCATTTTTTACGGCTACATCAGCAATTTCTTGTGAGTCAGTGGCTATATATAAATTATCTTTAAACTTCTTTAAATTGTCAATTAAGTGCTCAATTACACTTTTTTCTCCTATCTTGGCTAAGGGTTTTCTGGGTAGTCTAGTTGAACCAATTCTTGAGGGGATGATAATCACAAATTTTGATTTATTCATTAAATACCTATTTTTTTCTAAAACTGCTTGACAAGGTACAATTTTTCGTGCATATATACAAGCACAAATGTTTGAAGCTTAATCAAATAGCTAGAACGTTGTGATTTAAATTAATGGTGAGTTTATACGGCTTGCAGCATAATGAGCCCGTAGCTCAGTTGGTAGAGCACTTGACTTTTAATCAGGGTGTCCCGGGTTCGAGCCCCGGCGGGCTCACCATTACTTTAAAATACCTAAAGTTAACTTCTTCCTGATTCGTATAATTAACTATCATTATGGGCATTAAGCTTATAATCAGTTGCCCTTAAGCTAATTCCCCTTAAACTTAAGATTTAATTTTTTTTACTTTTTAGTATTTTTTCCTTGTATGAAGAATAAAATTGTTATAGATTATTTTTTGTGACATAGAAAAAATTTTATTCAGTGTTAAAAAATGCTAAATAAATTGCTTCTTAATTATGTTTATTTTTAATAAAAATTTGGGTAACAAAATGAAATTGAAGGATTATATTTTAACAACGGCTGCAAGTCTTGTTATTTTCGGATCTTCAGCTTATGCTTTAGATACAACAGAGGACGGAATACTTACAAAACCAACTTTAAACATGGATTTGAACGGGTATGCTCATTTTCAAGCAGGTTATCGTAACCAAGATCATTTAGCAAAAAGTGAAAATAATATCTCGAAGAATAATGATAAAGTAGCATTTTTTAATGAAGCGGCTTTAGCGGCTAACATTTATAATCAAGTTAATGACGTCACTTATGGTGCGAAGATCGTGTTATCAACAACTTCTAGAAGAAAAAATAACAACGACTTTAATGGCACTCACATTTATGTTAAAACTGATTATGGTAAAGTTGAATTAGGTTCGTCAGTTAGTCCTGCTTCTACGATGATTGTTGAAGCTGGTTGTATTACGGCTGGTACTGGTAATTACGGTAGATACTCAAATAAATCTTCTGAATTTCAAAAGCAAAATGATGGTACTGATCCATCAGCAAATAAGCTGAGCCCAACATTTGCAACGGGAATTGATTTATTTTTGAGTGATAAGTTATTAACAAAACTAGATAGCAGAACATATAGTGGCGAAGCTCCTAGATCAATTATATATTACTCTCCAAAATTTGATCTTGCAGCAAAAACAAAAGTTAGAATAGGTGTTGCCTATACTCCAGATTCAACAAATACAGGTGCTGATAATATCGACACAGCTTCATCTGGTTTAGAAACAAAGAAAATTGGTTCGTCTACAATTGATAGGTTCGAATTCGATAATACTGTAAAAAATGCATTATCAGGTGCTGTGGCTGTAAGCCGTAATTTTGCAGATGGTGTTGACTTAGAAATCGGTTTATCTGGTGAGTATGGTCAAGCAATCGGCTTTGCTAAAGAGTTTGCTAATGAAGGAGATACTACTCCGGTAGCTGAGCATAAATTAAAAGATTTGAGATCATATAATATTGGTGCAGTGTTGAATTATGGTAATTTTGCATATGGGGCATCTTATGGTTCTTTAGGTGATAGTTTGACAACAGAAGCTTATCATAAAGCTGGTCGCAAAACTAAGTACTACACAGCGGCAATTGCTTATAGCCAAGGTCCTGCATCTGTTTCCGTTGATTATTATAGAGCTGATAAGTTTAAAAATACAACACAAGCAGTTACTGTTGGAACAAGTTATAAATTATACGATGGTTTCAAGCCTTATTTCGAAGTAACCAGATATGAATATAATGGTAAGCCAGAATTTTACCCAACTACTGAAAAAAGAAAGGTTGTTGGTACAGCTGTGATTACTGGTCTTAAGTTAAGTTTATAATTTTAGATAGGGTTTTTAACGACTCATAATTACAGTACTATTTATTGGCGTGAATCAAATTTATGTTGATTTGCGCCATTATCATTAGTATATAGTTAAAGTAAGTAGAAATATTGCCGTCTTTTTACGTTAATTTTAATTATTACTAAAATAAGAAAGTATTTTTTATCAAGCGGCAATATTTTGTATTATAAATTATTTTGAATATAACTTATGCCGTCACAAGAATTTGAAAATCTAACTGGTAAGATATTAGTAGCTACTCCATTTTCTATGGAAGGCATGATTTATAATAAATCGCTAATATACATGATGCATCATTCAGAAAACGGTGCAATTGGTTTTATTTTTAATCAAGGTATCAATAAACTTCCAGCCGAAGATATATTCAAAAAATACGATATTGAACGCATAAATAATTTAAATATTGATGTTCATATTGGTGGTCCATCTGATATTAAGCATGGGTTTTTTCTGCATTCTAGTGACTATTGCAAAGACGTATTAGTTCATGATCAATTTAGTCAACTATGTATTAGTTCTAACTCTCAAATATTAGATGATATTGCCAATAATCAAGGTCCGAATAAAACAATTTTTGTAGTTGGCTACACAGCTTGGAGTAAAAACCAGTTAGAAGAAGAGATTCGTAATAATTTATGGATTATTGCTCAGGCAAATCATGACTTAATATTTAACGATACTTCCAAGGACAAATGGGAAGATGCATTGAATAATACAGGAATTGAGAGAGAATCTTTTGCCTCTCACTTGGCTAGAAGCTAATATCGTAAATTAAACTGAAATGCCTTCAATTTTCTACTGCATCTTTTGTAAGGAATTGATCGCTTTTTTGCCTTTAAATGGGCCTGCATTATTCGGTAGAAAGCTAATCACTGAATTAAAAAATATTTTCTATAAAACAACAATACTTCAGTTTAATTTACTATAATTAGTTGAATTGTTAATATTATTTATAATTAATTGTTGTTAAAAATATAAATAATACTTGCTATAGCAGGTGATATATTTTATTATTTTAATAAAATATATTTAAGCCATGATTATGAAGCATTATATAGCAATGATTGCTACAATTATTATTTCTGGGTGTTCTAGCGACATGCAAACAAAACTAGGTATAAAGAAAACAATGCCTGATGAATACCAGGTTTCTAAGAATAAAACCTTAGAAGTTCCCCCGTATTTGCAAAATAAATCAGTGCAATCTAATGTAAAGAAAGAATCTTTATCAAAATATGAAAAAGCTTTGCTTGAAGATATAAAATATTAGTCTTATGTACAAAACTTTCCCATGGTTGGCAATATTTATTGTATTGACAACTATCATATATATTATATCAGATGTTATTACCCCATTCTTGATAGCATTTATTTTTGCATACATGCTACAGCCAGCTGTTGATAGTTACTGCAAAAAATTTAATACACCAAGAGGCAGAGCTGTATTTTATATATTTGTACTATTTTTAAGTATTGTAATCACCTTATTTATATTAATTAGTCCAATTATTTATCACCAAATCGCTTTATTTATTAAAAAATTACCAAAATATAAAGATAATTTTGATCAAGCCATTAGTTTTTGGTCATTAAAAATTGAAACCATTAATCCAGATGTGGCACAACAAATTTCAGACTATGCACAACAAATCACTAATAACGTAGTAAATATTTTTTCCGCTATGGCTAATCATTTGTGGCAATACACTATGGCAACGATTAATTTTTTTACTATATGTGTATTAGTGCCTTTTATTTTATATTACTTCCTGCTAGATTGGCCGAAAATGGTAAAATCAGTTGAATCTATATTACCGCTAAAAAAACAAGATAAAACTCGCGAAATATTTCTCTCAATTAACCGTTTGCTTTCTGCTTATATTCGAGGTCAGTTGAATATTTGCTTGATTTTGATGGTATATTATGCGGTGTTTTTAACAATTCTTGGTGTTGATTTTGCGATATTGCTTGCTCTATGCGCTGGATTACTGATATTAATACCGTTTGTGGGTGCTTTTATTTCATATATATTAATTATGTGTAGTTGTTATGTGTCGTTTGGTATTGGTGTTGAAATGGGTTATGCAACAACATTATTTGTCATGGCTCATATATTAGAAGGATATTTCTTAACACCTAAAATCATAGGTAACAGGCTCGGATTACACCCACTTTGGGTGATATTCTCTGTTTTATTGTCGGCAAATTTATTTGGTTTTGTAGGAATATTTTTTGCCCTACCAGTTGCTGGTATTCTTAATATATTATGGTCACATGTTGTTAGTTATTATAAAACTAGCTATATTTATAATGATTGATGCGCGGCGTTCACTAGTTGAAGCGCCAAAAGTTTTCTAACCCTTTAAGTATAGTAAATTAAATTGCATTACTGCCTAATTCCTCGTGACTGGTCAATATTATTTAAACTATATTCTGTGTTAGTTCGATAAGGATTAATATCGATGCCGCCTCTGCGGGTATATTTTGCATACACCGTTAACTCTTCGGGTTGGCATTTCTGAATAATATCAGTGAAAATATGTTCTACGCATTGTTCGTGAAATTCACTATGATTACGGTATGATATCAAGTATTTTAATAAGGATTTGCGTTTAATTTTCTTGCCTTTATATTTGATGTAAACGCACGCCCAATCAGGTTGATTGGTTACTAAACAATTTGATTTTAAAAGATTAGAATATAGTTCTTCAGTAACAATATTGTCGTTTTCTAATGATAATAGGTTGTTATTCACGCTATAATCGTTGATCTGAATGTCGACTGCTTCATTGTCAATAGATTCGGCATTAAAATTGTTAATTTGGTTTCCATTAAGAGAAGATAAGGGTATCAACTCTACTTGAACCTTAGAGCCAATTATTGCTCTTAGGTCTTTGGTTATAATGTTTTTCACTTGATCTTCATTTTCAAACTGATGATTTGTAAAGGAATTAAAGTATAATTTAAGTGATTTTGATTCAACGATATTAGGTGAAGTTGAGTCTGCGTAAAAACGCAATATACGTACACATGGCGCACCATTTGGTAATAACCAAGAAATTTCATAACAGTTCCAGATATCTACGCCTTGAAAATTATTATTTGATTCAGGTATATTAATGGCTTTACGACCCATTGCGCGTGGTATTGCTTCTAGTAAGCTGTTATCATAGTTAAAATTATACGTTGTTTCTTGACCTAGTGGTAAATTTTTCATTTAATCGAAATATATTATTACTTGTGATAATATATCTCAAAAAAATCATAAGAACAATGCAAATTTTGGCATTTTTGCTCTTTACAATAGCAATATTAGTTTTTAAAAGCCTCAAATACATTCCTTGTGATTGACAAGGTATTTCATAAGTATTATTGTCAAAACTCATATATTCGTAAGCAAAGACAATATTTATGTTTAAAGAAAAAAAGTACAAATTAAATCAAGAGCAGTTTATTGCCATATATAAGCAAATGCTATTGATTCGTAGGTTTGAAGAAAAATGTGGTCAGTTTTATGGTATGGGGCTCATTGGTGGTTTTTGTCATCTATATATCGGGCAAGAAGCGGTAATAGCTGGTATCAGCGTAGCAAAATCAGACGACGACAGTACGATAACTAGCTATAGGGATCACGGCCATATTATTGCATCTGGAATTAACCCAAAATTAGTTATGGCTGAGCTAACTGGCAGGGCGACTGGTTGCTCAAAAGGTAAAGGTGGTTCGATGCATATGTTCAACGCTGAAGGTAAGTTTTATGGCGGGCATGGGATTGTTGGTGCGCAGGTACCAATTGGAACAGGGCTAGCTTTTGCAGAAAAATATAATAAGAAAAATAATGTTTGTTTTACATTCATGGGCGATGGAGCAGTGAATCAGGGGCAAGTATATGAAGCATTTAATATGGCGGCCTTATGGAAATTACCAGCAATATATGTAATTGAAAATAATGAATATTCGATGGGAACGTCGGTATCACGCTCAACGGCAATGACTGATTTATACCGCAAGGGAGAGTCTTTCGGTATCCCAGGGGCAAGAGTTGATGGTATGGACGTAGAAGCCGTGTATGACACTGCTATGCAGGCTATTGAGTTTGTTAAGTCTGGCAAAGGGCCGGTGATCATCGAAGCAAAAACATATCGATATCGTGGGCACTCAATGTCTGATCCAGCAAAATATCGTACTAAAGATGAAGTGGAGCAAAAGAAAGAGAAGGATCCGATAATAGTTGTACGAAACCATATATTAGAGAATAAATTTGCCTCAGAAGATCAGTTAAAAACTATTGAAAAGGATATTAAGAGTCAGATAAAAGAGGTGGAAGAGTTTGCAACAAAATCTCCTCTACCCGATGAAAGTGAATTATATACAGACATATTTAAGTAGGTCAAAATGGCAGAAATAACAGTAAGAGAAGCCTTAGGTCAAGCCTTAAGATCAGAAATGAAGCGTGATGAGAAGGTATTTATCATCGGTGAAGAAGTGGCGGAATATCAAGGTGCGTATAAGATAACACAAAATTTATTACAAGAGTTTGGTTCAAAAAGAGTTGTTGATTCACCAATTACAGAGCATGGATTTGCAGGGCTAGCAGTTGGTGCGGCTTTTGGTGGGTTGAGGCCAATTGTTGAGTTTATGACATTTAACTTTGCCATGCAGGCATTTGATCAGATCGTTAACTCTGCGGCAAAGACTAATTACATGTCTGGTGGTAAAATGGGTTGCCCAATTGTATTTCGCGGTCCTAATGGTGCGGCAGCCCGAGTCGGTGCGCAACATAGCCAAAATTACGCAGCAGCTTATGCCCATATACCCGGCCTAAAAGTGATAGCCCCATATGATGCAGAAGATTCCAGAGGATTGTTAATTAGCGCTATACGCGATCCAAATCCGGTGATATTTCTAGAAAATGAGATTATGTATGGTAAATCTTTTGAAGTTAACGATGAAATAGAGCCAATTGAAATTGGTAAAGCTAAGATAGTAAAAGAGGGTGCTGACGTAACAATTACCGCCTTTTCTGTTCAAGTTGGTTTAGCCCTAGAAGCGGCGAAAATTCTAGAAAAAGAAGGAATAAATGCGGAAGTAATTGACCTGCGAACTATCAGGCCACTAGATGAGGAGACGATAATTGCATCAGTAAAAAAAACAAACAGACTAGTTAATGTTGAAGAAGGTTGGTTTTTTGCGGGTGTTGGTGCAACAATCTCAGCGATAATTATGCAAAAAGCTTTCGATTATTTGGATGCCCCAGTGGAAATAGTAGCTGGTAAGGACGTGCCATTACCATATGCTGAAAATTTAGAAAAAATGTCATTACCTACTGTTGAAGAGATAGTGCAAGCAGCAAAAAAAGCTTGCTATATTTGATTAAGATAAAAGGAAAAGGTTTAAAAATATGCCAATAAAAATTTTAATGCCAGCCTTGTCTCCAACTATGGAGCACGGAAATTTAGCCAAATGGCTAAAAAAAGAAGGTGATGAGGTCAAAGCCGGTGATGTGATTGCTGAAATTGAAACTGATAAAGCCGTGATGGAAGTAGAAGCAGTGGATGAAGGAAAAATTGCAAAAATTTTAGTTCCAGAAGGTGCGAATGAAGTGGCGGTAAATTCATTAATAGCAGTATTATTGGAAGAAGATGAAGATGATGGGGCATTAGATGATTTTATAAAACAAAATACGGAAAATGAAGCTCAGCCACCTGAGAAAAAAGAAGAGCAATCCGCTGCGCAGCCTGAGAAAGACGAGAAAGAACCCTCAAAAGCCAAAACCCCACAGCCTCCTGTTGAAGAAATAAATAAAAGAGAAGATGGAAGCAAGCGTATTTTTGCCTCCCCGCTTGCTAAGCGCATTGCAAAAATGGAAAATGTAGATTTGTCTAGCATCAAGGGAAGCGGTCCTCATGGAAGGATTGTGAAACAAGATGTCCTATCAGCGCCATCTGTAGGTCGCGTTGCACATGGCAAAGTGGAAAGAAATAACACTGAGTATCAAGCTGTACCAAATAGTAATATGCGTAAAATAATTGCTAAGAGATTAGTAGAATCTAAACAAGAAGTACCGCATTTTTATTTGGCTGTTGAATGTTGTATGGATAGTTTGATGAGTAGTAGGTCGCAGATTAATCAGCAAGTAGGCGATGATAAGGCTAAAAAAATATCAGTAAATGACTTCGTGATATTAGCTGTTGCTAAGGCCTTAAAAGAAGTTCCAGAAGCTAATGCAAGCTGGAATGAGGATACAACATTAAGGTATAATAATGTGGATATTTCTGTTGCTGTTTCAGTTGATGGGGGCTTAATTACTCCTATTATAAAAAATGCTGATCAAAAAAATATTATGACCATTTCTGCAGAAATGAAAAAACTGGCCAAAAGAGCTAGAGAAAATGCTTTGAAGCCCGAAGAATATCAAGGTGGTGGTTTTAGTATTTCGAATTTAGGTATGTATGGCATTGATAGTTTTAATGCCATAATTAACCCGCCGCAAGGATGTATCTTGGCAGTAGGAGCTAGTAAGAAAAAGCCAGTAATAATCGATGATAAGATTGAAATAAAGACAATGATGAACGTTACCTTATCTTGTGATCATCGCGTTATAGATGGTGTTGTTGGAGCTCAATTCCTCGCTTCATTTAAGAAGTTTATGGAATCGCCAATATTAATGTTTATTTAAGAGGAACTATGGAAAACTTTGATGTAGTAGTGATTGGTGGCGGCCCTGGAGGGTATGTTGCTGCAATTAGATCAGCGCAACTTGGTAAGAAGACGGCCGTTATAGAAAAAGAACATTTGGGTGGAATATGCTTAAACTGGGGCTGTATTCCTACTAAATCATTGCTGAAGTCTGCAGAATTATATCAATCAATGAAGAGCGCACAAGAATATGGTTTATCAGCTAGTGAAGTAAAATTTGACATGGAGAAAATAGTTGAAAAGTCACAAAAAGTATCAAAGCAGCTTGTTGGTGGCATCCAGTCTCTTTTAAAAAAAAATAAAGTTACTATTATAAAAGGAGCGGCTAAGATTCAATCGCAGGGAAAGATAGTCGTTGATGAAAAGCTTCAGATTGAGACAAAAGATATTATTATAGCAACGGGTGCAAGAGCTCGTATTTTAAAAGGGTTTGAGCCAGATGATAAGAATATTTGGACTTACCGGGAAGCGTTGAGGCCAAGATCACTGCCAAAATCTATGATAATAGTTGGTTCTGGGGCTATTGGAATCGAATTTGCTTCATTTTACAATGCTTTAGGTGTTGATGTAACTGTTCTAGAGGCAGCAAACCGAATTTTGCCAGTAGAAGATATTGATATATCAAATGCCGCGAAAAAAGCTTTTGAAGCAAAAAATATTAAATTTAAAACAGGGATAAAGCTTTTACAGCAGCAAGCATTGGGTGGAAATGTGAAAGTAGAGATTGAGCAATCTGGGAAAAAAGAGATTCTACAATCGGAAATATTGCTCATGGCTGTGGGTATTGTAGCAAATACTGAAAATTTAGGTTTAGAGAATACCAAAGTTAAGATCGAAAATAATCATATTATTACAGATAAGTATATGCAAACAGGGCAACCTAATATATATGCTATTGGTGACGTTGCAGGAGCCCCATGGCTGGCCCATAAAGCTAGTCATGAAGGTATTATAGCTTCTGAAAAGATAGCAGGAAATGCTCCCCATAAAATAATTCGTGAAAATATCCCTGGATGTACATATTCTAATCCACAAATAGCGAGCGTCGGTTTAACTGAAGAAGCTGCGAAAAAAGCGGGCTATCAGGTGCGTGTTGGTTCATTTCCATCGTTTGCTAATGGAAAAGCCTTGATTGTTGGTAATAATAATGGTTTAATAAAGACAATTTTTGACAAAAAGACTGGTGAGTTGTTGGGGGCGCATATGCTGGGTTCAGATGTAACTGAGCTAATTCATGGATATGTTATTTCTAAGCAAATGGAAGGAACTGAAGAAGATTTAATGAATACTGTTTTTCCTCATCCCACATTGTCTGAAATGATGCATGAGTCTGTTTTGCATGCTTACGGCAAACAAATTCATATTTAAAGTATTATTAGAGTAATTATAAATGCAAGACCGTTCTATATTAATCCAAGCTATTAGCGCTAGAATCTGCCATGATTTTGCTGGCCCAATAGGAGCGGTTGATAATTGTGTTGATTTACTTGCCCATCAAGAAAAATGGGTTCAAGATCAAGCTAAGGATATCATAATGGATGAGGCCAAAAGCTTGATTAGTAATGTGCGATTATTTAGGTTTATTTTTGGCGTGCATCAGGGGGAGCAAGAGATTTTTTTGGAGCAAATACAAGCACATTATAATGATTTGATTAAATCAAGCGTTGCAAAAATAGATTTGGATTTAAAAAAAGCGGGAAATGTTTTTAATGTAGAAATAGTGAAAGCTATATTTTGCATTATTAAAGTTGAACTTGAGCGATTATATAAAAAGTCTGACAAGTTGAACATAACCTTAGAAAAAGAATTAATTACTATACAAATTAACTCTGATTCACTATCAAAAAAAAATAGTATATCGGATTTGTTAAAAAACCCAGATAATGAAATTACACCCCATAATTGCCGAGAGCATTATGTGTTAATGCTTATTGCTGAGGGTAATTATAATTTAGAAATAAAAAGCGATGATAATACGCGTAAATATATTATCTCGCAAAAGTAAAAACTATTATTATGAAACACAGAACGGAAGAAGATTCACTTGGTAAAATTGAGGTTGAAAGCCAGTATTACTGGGGTGCTCAAACTCAAAGATCAATAAATAATTTTAAGATCACAACGCAAACAATGCCTCCTGAGATGATAAGTGCATTGGCCATTCTAAAAAGATCAGCCGCTAAAGTTCATGGTGATTTAGGTTTATTAAAGACAAATATTTCGGACGAAATTATTTCTGCAGCCGATCGAGTTATAGCAAAAGAATTTGAGGGTAATTTTCCTTTAGTAATTTGGCAAACTGGCTCTGGCACTCAGTCAAATATGAATATGAATGAGGTGTTAGCAAGTATTTGTAATGAAAAACTAGCTGGTAAAAGGGGTGGTAAAAGTCCAGTTCATCCAAATGATCATGTTAATAAAGGGCAATCTTCAAACGATACTTTTCCCACGGCAATGCATATTGCAACAGTAATTGCAGTTTATGAAAAACTGATTCCTGCAATGAAAAAGATGCACCAATCTTTGCAAAAAAAATCTGATTCGTGGAAAAAAATTGTTAAAATTGGCAGAACTCACTTACAAGATGCTACCCCAGTTACTTTAGGACAAGAATTCTCTGCATATGCTCATCAAATTGAGCTAGGCCTTGAAAGGGTTGAGAGTAGTATTAAAAGAGTACACTATCTGGCACAAGGTGGAACAGCGGTTGGAACGGGTATTAATTGTCACAAAGATTTTGCCAAAAAATTTACTGAGGAAGTTAGTAGTTATACTGGTTATGATTTTAAAACAGCGCCAAATAAATTTGAAGCATTAGCAAGTAATGATGCTTTAGTAGAATTTTCAGGGTCTTTAAATACTATTGCAGTAAGTTTAATGAAAATTGCAAATGATATCAGGCACCTTGCATCTGGACCAAGATGTGGCCTGGGTGAACTTAAATTGCCGGAAAATGAACCAGGTTCTTCGATTATGCCAGGAAAGGTAAACCCGACTCAATGCGAGGCCATTACTATGATTGCAGCGCAAGTGATGGGAAACCATGTTGCAGTCACTGTGGGTGGGTCTAATGGTCATTTTGAGCTTAATGTATTCAAGCCAATGATTATTCAAAATGTACTATATTCTATCAACTTACTGAGCGATGGAATGGTTAGTTTAGTTGATAAATGCATTGATGGTATTGAGCCAGATATTGAAAGAATAAACTCATTAAGAGACAAATCTTTAATGTTAGTAACGGCTTTAAACCCACATATCGGTTACGATAAAGCGGCTTTAATTGCTAAGAATGCTTATAAAGAGGGGATTACTTTAAAAGAGTCGGCCATTCGATCTGGGTTTATTTCATCGGAAGATTTCGATAGGTTTGTTATCCCTGAGCAAATGGTTGGGTCAGAGATAAGATGATTATACAACACTTTAATAGTTGTTGCAATTGACATCTTAGTATAATTACATTAATTTGTTGCAAAATATAATATAAAAAATTATGAGCCAATTATCATTAGTTTTCGATAGGATGAGACATAGTAAATTGCGCCTAGCAATCTGGCCAATTCGCTCTTATGAATTAGGTAAGTTTTTGCCAATGGCAATCTTAATGCTCTTTATACTGCTAACTAATAATTTGGTTCGTAATATTAAAGATGGTATTGTCGTTACGCATATTGGTACCGAGGTATTAAGTTATATAAAGCTTTGGGGCGAAATGCCAATGGGTGTGCTATTTGTTATATTATATACAAAGCTTTGTAATATCATGACTACTGAGCAAGTATTTCGAATAATTGTATCGGCATTTTTAGTATTTTTTTCGTTATTTGCTTTTGTTATTTACCCTAATCAAGAATTATTTCATCCAGACCCCCAGATAGTTGATTATTATATTGGTCTTTTTCCACATTTTAAGTGGTTTATTAAAATGTGGGGACAGTGGAGTTTAGTCTTATATTATATATTGGGTGAGTTATGGACAGTCATAGTATTCTTTTTGTTTTTTTGGCAATTGGCAAATAAGGTAACAAAAACTGATGAAGCAAAACGTTTTTATATTTTCTTTGGAATATTTGGTCAGACTAACTTGTTGATTTCAGGTACAGTAATAGTATACCTCACAAGTAGTGATAATGTTCTATCATCAATGCTCTTTACTCATGGTAGTAATTCTGTAATAGTCTTAAAATCTATGACGATATTGGTAATGATTTGTGGGATGTTAAGTTTGCTAATTCACCGATTTGTTGAGGTAAGATATATTCAAACAATGAAAAATATTACTTATAAAAACGAACGTACAGATATTTTAAAATTAAATTTAAAGCAAAGCGCCCATATGGTCTTTACTTCAAGGTATTTAGCGTTAATTTGTATTTTGATGGTCTCTTACAGCACGGCTATTAACCTTATTGAGGGATTATGGATGTCGCGTGCTAGGGCGTTATATCCTGATACTACTTCTTTTATGTCTTATCAAGGTAACGTACTATATTGGACTGGTATCTCGACATTTATATTTATATTTATTGGCAATAATGTGATTAAATGGTTTGGTTGGTTTTGGGGAGCTGTTCTGACTCCAGCAATGTTTTTTATAGTAGGTAATTTGTTTTTTATAAGTGTATTGACAGAAGATTATGTACATTACTTATTACCATTTTTGACAAATATTGCCCCCTTATCCTTTGTCGTATTTATGGGTAGTTTTCAAAATGTTTTAGGCAAAGGTGTTAAATATTCTTTGTTTGATGCGACGAAAGAGATGGTTTATATTCCCCTAGACAAAGAGATGAAGGTGAAGGGTAAAGCTGCTGTTGATGTGTTGGGAGCCAAGCTTGGAAAGTCTGCTGGTGCATTAGTACAAATGATAAGCTTTACTCTTTTTCCGATGTGTCATCACGAAGATATAGCTGGGTTTTTAATGGTTGTATTTGTTGCAGTGTGTGTTTTGTGGATTGTAGGGGTTTATTTATTAAATAAGGATTATCACAACTTACTTAAATCATCATAATATTTTTTAGGAGTTATGGTGATTTTAATTTTACAAAATAACTTTGTAGATTATAATCCTTTACTATAATTAATTGGTTATATATTAAAAAAAAATTAATGAGCAAACGTAGATCAGTTTTTATATCAGCTATTTCCGGCAATGTTTTGGAATATTATGACTTCACGGTTTATGCGGTCTTTTCCTTGGCAATTGGTAAGGCCTTTTTTCCATATAGTTCTGAATTCTCGCAGATTTTAAAAAGCCTTGGTATATTTGCGATCGGCTTCTTAACGCGTCCAATCGGCGGTATTATATTTGGTGCAATAGCGGACAAATATGGGCGAAAAATTTCTTTGATTATATCAATGCTCGGCATGACAATCTCAACATTTATTATAGGGTTAATTCCTGGATATAATATTATTGGTTATACTGCGCCAGTTATTTTAGTATGCATGCGTTTACTTCAAGGCATGTGTATTAGTGGTGAAGGGGCTGGGGCTGCTATATTCATTTTAGAGCATTATGAGAATTTAAGACCCGGTTTAACAGCAGGAATAGTTCATGCATCGAATATTGCTGGAACATTATTTGCGACATTAGTTGGTATTTCTTTATCGCATTTTTATCCAGACATGGTGCATGCTTGGAGATATGCATTTATCTTTGGCGGCATGATGGGGCTAGTTGGATTTTACTTTCGTTTGCAGGTTTCGGAAACTCCTATATTTTTAATGTTGGCGGAGAAGAAAAAAACTTTAAAGACACCATTTCTAGAGATCTTGAAGACGGCCAAACAACCAATGTTTATTACATTTTGCTTAGGAGCATGTGCTAGTAGTGTGGTGTACCTAGTGAAAACCTATATTAATATATATCATTGTAGTATGCTGCATTTTGATGATGTGACTGCGAGGCTTTATTTGGCCTACTCCTCGATAATTATGATGCTTACAATGCCTTTATCAGGGCATATTTCTGACGTGATAGGAAGATTTAGGATGGTGACTATTTCGGCAATATCGATATTTGTTATGGCACTTCCTTGTTTTATACTGATTTCTAGCGAAGAAGTTGGAATTCAGCTATTAGCATTAACAATACTTGCGATAATTGGTGGTATGATCGGTGGTTGTGCTTATTTGTTTATTATCTCACTATTCTCGCCTCAGCAGCGTTTTTCTGGGGTTGCATTTAGCTACAATTTAGGTATTGCCTTATGCGGTGGAACTTCAGCGATGATCTCAAGCTGTTTGGTTGAAAAAACTAATTTACACTATGCACCGGCTTTCTATATTATGCTTACTTCTAGTATATTTTTATTAGTTTCTTATTGTATGCGTAAGCGTATTAGGAGCTTACTTGATGCCAACCTTAAAAAATGATATATCAGCATTTTAAGGGGTGGGCAGCTGAGCAGCTGACTTGTTTATATTATATGTGTTTTTTATACGTTCCTTTAAAGCGGCGCTATAAAACTAAGGTTGGTGAAATAGATTTAGTAATGCGTCGAATGAATAAGCTGGTTTTTGTTGAGGTGAAAGCGCGCCGTAAGGGGATGCATGAGAATATTATTTCATATGTGCAGCAAAAACGCATTAAGCGTGCTGCGGAGCTATTCATAATTCGTCACCCTCGATATAATGGTTATGACATAAGATTTGATTTAGCGCTTGTTAAGCCTTATAGTCTTCCTAAGATAATTAAGAGTGCGTGGTAATTTTATGGAAAGAAGAGTTTTGGCCGCAAAATGGTTTGAATCCTTAAGAAATCAATTTTATGATTCTTTTGAAAAAATAGAGCATGATTATGCAGCAAAGAATGGTCTTAACCCAGCTAAATTCATTCGTAAAAAATGGGATCGCGATGGCGGCGGCGGCGGCGTTATGTCGATATTGCGTGGTAATGTTTTTGAAAAAGTAGGGGTGAATATCTCAACAGTTCATGGCCTATTTAGCGAAGAGTTTCGTCAAAAAATACCGGGGGCTGAGGAGGACCCTAAGTTTTTTGCTACTGGTATTTCTATAGTAGCACACATGGCCTCTCCATTAGTTCCAGCAATGCATTTTAACACTCGTTTTATTAACACTAAACAAGAGTGGTTTGGTGGTGGGGGAGACTTAACGCCAATGATTGAAGATGCAGAATCAACGAGGCAGTTTCATGAAGCATTAAAAGATGCATGTGATCAACATAATCCTCACTATTATGCAAAGTTTAAAAAGCAATGCGATGAGTATTTTTATTTGAAGCATCGAAAAGAGCCAAGGGGAGTGGGGGGTATTTTCTATGATTATTTAGATTCAAATTTTGAGGATGACTTTGCTTTTACTCAAGATGTTGGGAAATCTATTCTTGAGGTTTATCCTAAAATCGTGCGCAATAAAATGTATTTACCGTGGACAAAAGATCAGCGAGAGGAGCAATTAGTTAAAAGAGGTCGATATGTTGAGTTTAACTTGCTTTATGATCGTGGCACGACTTTTGGCCTTGCAACTGGGGGAAATGTGGAGGCAATTCTTATGTCAATGCCCCCTGAGGTAAAATGGCCTTAAAATGATTATATTAAGTGGTAATTTCACTGATAAGATATTATAATAATTTTAGAGCTTCATTATAAGTTCTAATAATATGGTGTAAAGATGAAAAAACAACTACCTAAGCGTAGCCTTGCAATTAAATATTGGTTAGATAGAATTATTGAAGAGATTTTAGCAGTGCAAAAAGATAAAATTGCTAAAATAATATTATTTGGGTCTTATGCAAAAGGCAATTGGGTAGTAGATAAATACACAGAAGGCCATATAACCTACACTTATGAAAGCGATCTTGACTTATTGATTATTTTAAAAAAAGGTAAGCATAAAGCCAATGCTCATAGTATAGATTATAAAATAAGACAAAGGTTAGAAAGAAAGAATTT
Organism: Rickettsiaceae bacterium; assembly: GCA_049739405.1. Lineage (GTDB taxonomy): Bacteria > Pseudomonadota > Alphaproteobacteria > Rickettsiales > Rickettsiaceae > Megaera_A. Next base: position 47,604 of record JBMGNO010000001.1, on the reverse strand, counting down.
AATTAGTAATCCTCGCGTCACATTGGTGTTAGAGTCAATTAATTTTGTAAATAAAAAGCTTGAAGAGAGCCAATATTTCTTTGCTGACATTAAAAAAGAAGGAGTTCTGCTTTATGATAGTGGAGAATATGAATTATCAGAGCCTAAAAATCTAACTGAACAAGAAAAAAGAATTATTGCAAAAAAAGATTATGACCAATGGTTTAAACGAGGTAGTGGGTTTTTAGAGGTTACAAAATTTTGTCTTTTTCAACAAAATGAACTACATATTGCAGCCTTTGAATTGCATCAATCAACAGAAAGTTTTTATAATGCGCTATTATTAGTCTTAACTGGTTATAAACCCAAAATACATGATATAGAAACCTTAAGCGGTATGGTAAAAAGCTACGATAACGACTTGTTAAAAATATTTCCAAGAGATACCGAGGAAAGAGACCTTTGCTTTATATTGTTGAAAGCTGCTTATATTGATGCTCGTTATGATGCAAATTACCATATCACCAAAGAGCAGTTAGAATATCTTCTTAGTAGGGTGGAGATGTTAAAAACCGTAACAGAAAAAATATGCTTGCCAAGGATATAAGCAGTCAGAGTCATTTTAATTTTTTATAATACAAATATGTAAGCACTGCTAGGCCCGGCAATGCAAGCAGTGAGGTCATGATGAAATAATAATCCCAGCCAATAATTTTTAACAATTTTCCGCCATAAGCAACAATGCTATGGCTAAATAATCCAGAACAGCTACTCAGTAAGGCATATTGCGTTGCAGAAAAACTTTTATTGCACAAATAGCTTAAATAGCCAACCAGTGCCGCATCACCCATGCCTGAGGCGATATTTTCAACGCTAATAGCGATTGTAAGGGCTGTGGCATCGTTGCCTTGGTGGTGCAGCCAAACGAAGGCTAAGTTAGTCACACTTTGTGCAATTCCACAGATTAATAAACCTTTCAAGTTACCATATTTATACATTAAAAGGCCACCAAGATAGCTCCCAAATATAGTCGCTGCTACTCCATATAATTTAACGATAGTTGCAATTTGTTTAAGTGTGAAACCTAGTTCAATATAAAATGGTGTTGCCACTACTCCAAGCATGGCATCGCCTAGTTTATAAAAAATAATGGCTGATAAAATGATTAAAGAATATGGGCGTGTAATAAACTCAGCAAATGGATCAATGGTCGCTTCTTTTATTTTGCCCCAAATAGAGTTTGTTGGCGCTTCAGCATAATGTTTATCAGAGAGTGTCATAGTAAATACACAGCCCACTAAATATAGCCCACTAATTAACAAGAATGCCAAATCCCAGCTATATGAATCAGCGATAAAAAAGGCGCCTGTAACGGATATCATCCCACCAATTCGATAACCAAACACCACATTTGCAGCAGACATAGATAGCTGATCTTTGCTAACATTATCAATTCGGTACGCGTCAATTGCGATGTCTAGTGTGGCCGATAATGCACCAAGTATGCATGTTAAGATAAATAATGTTTTAATGGATTCTGTTGGTTCAAAATATGTATAACCAAAGATGATGATTGATATCAGACTCATCATTAAAATTATCCAGCTTTTTCTACGTCCTAAATTGTATAATAATGGTATTTTACAGTGGTCAACTATAGGGGACCACAGGACTTTTGCTGAATAAAACATCCTGGCAGCCGCAAAAGAGGTAATGACTTCAATATCGATTGCGTTTTGTTTCATCCATGCGGCAAGCGTTGTGTAGATTATAAATAAAGGCATGCCGCTATACATCCCTAAAATGAATATCTGAAGTTGTTTAATGTCAGTAAAAATTTTGGAAATATTATTTGGCACTAGATAAAGTATTATTAATTCACAATTTTATATAACTCTGTTATAGTGTTAGCAAGCAATAATTACAAGTATAAAGTAAATATGAATTTTTATCTTATATCAGCTTATGCATTAGCTTTTTTGTGTTTTAGTGTATTAATAATTGATTCATATAGACAATATAGAAAATCCAATGCATGCAAAAAAAAGAAATAGACTATTAACTATAATTTTCATTTTATTATTATCAAGTAGTGGGGTGTATATCATTCTTCAAAATTTGCGTGATAATATAGTTTACTTTTACCCACCTTCTGAGATAGAAAAAGCTGGTTATAACAGTATGAAGATAAGGGTTGGCGGTGTGGTTAAAGCTGGTTCAATTGCTAAGATTGATGGTAATAGCATTGAATTTATTATTACTGATGAAATTAAGGAGATTAAAGTGCAATATAATGGCATGTTACCGGCATTATTTCGCCCGGGGCAGGGTATTATTGCTGAAGGGAGCCTGGTTTCAAGCGAGTTGTTCCTTGCTCAGAAGTTACTCGCTAAACATGATGAAAATTACCGCCCTCCAGCTGTCATTACTAAAGAATTAGTGAAATAGTGATATTTATTCATTATTGAGATATTCAGTGCAGTTAACTACTCCTGTTAATAAATTATAACTATCTTCTATATCTTTTTGACGCTGGCTGTTTGCTGGTGTTGTTTTAGGGTCTACATGTCTATCCCCAGAGGAATCGCTTGTATAATAAAATTTAGCTATATCCGCAACTTTATGTCTTTCATCTCCTAGCTCTGCATACTTTTTATTTGCATCAGCACCATTCTTTAGTAGGTATGCAACTTCCTTAGGTGAAGTCAGGACAGCATATAAAGGTATCACGCCATCTTCGTCATATATATTTACCTTTCTCATAGCCACAACGCGTAATACGTAATCTCTTATGCCATCTGGAGCTTCTTTTTTTAGCTGACTGAATTTAGATTCAAATTCTTTTGAAGACATTCCTTTTTTTAGTATTTCTAATTTTTTATCTTTTTCTTTTGTTGCAACTAGCTTCGTAGTAGCATTATTCTGTTTTCGTATAATCTGATTATACTTAACTGTTGTAATGTGGTTAAACCTAGCTTGCTCGGCGTATAAATCATCTGTAAGGTGGTTAAGCCTAGCTTGCTCGGCGTATAAATCATCCAACGATTTATCATTTTGCTGTTTTAGTGCCGTTGAATTAACAGGTGTATAATTTTGTGAAGGTGAGGTTTTTATATTACTGTTCGACCAAAAAAACAAATTCCATACTTTGCTAAAAAAACTAAACATAAATTAAATATAAATTAAATATAAATAAATTACAATGTGTTGCATTATACACTAAAGTAATTATAAACACAAATTAAAAAATGTTAAATTATAGCTCCGTCTTTTTCTCAAGTTTTGAACATAGTATTAAGTAATTGTTTTTTGTTAAGCTCATCTTGAATTAATCCTTTGATTTTTTAATACGCAAACCTCAACTTAATTCACTATATGTATTTGCGCAAGCATCGTAAGTAGTTTGAAGCTAATATCTTTAAAGGTCAGACGCGAGAAGAGAAATAGATGTGACGATTTATAAATTGGTTAGTATTTAAGTGTTTATAACCAATTTTATGGATCAGTTATGTTGTTTTAACCTCCTCGCAGGTGATGGTGTTGCGCCACGTATTTGTCTTGCAGCTAGCTAATTTCAATTAATCGGCCGCATGATATTCATCTGACATTATGTTGTCTAGGGCAATAAGCATAGAGTCTTCCGCACCATTATACTCTGTGTTAGTATTAAATAAAGTAGGAGAAGTTAGTTCTTGACTGTTTTCTTTATCCATTTGCGCTATTTTTTTAATCTGGTCTTTGTTAAGTTGATGTATTGACTTTACTTTTGTTGAGCAGCATTTTGGTAATGTTTTATAAGAAGAGTGGTCGCCAATTAAATCAAAAAATAATAACGTTCCTGACACAGAAGTGAATTCTTTAGTTGCAAATATTCGTAAATTATCGCTAGTTTTTATTTCCCACATATTTTTATTTACAAGATATTTGATACCGTTTTGATGCTTAGTGCATATTCCTTTATTCAATGAGTTGTAGACTAAGTTTAGAGCATTATTATCCAATTTTCGGATTATTTTTGGGTCTAGGGTAGTAAAGAGTTTTTTGTTTTTATCGCTGCATAAGATATTAATATCGTCATGTATATGAAAGTTATTATTTATTACCCAAGAAGCCTTGTTGAATTTTGCTTTTTTAGTTTTTTTACAAGGTTTGGATTTAAGATCCTGATAATATTGGTGCTCTTCTTGCGGAGACTTAAATGTTAGCGAGTCGTGGGATGATTGTAACATGTCGTTAATATCTTGCTCAATATCATCGTCTTTTTTATCTGCTATTATAAGATCTGATCCCTTGTCAATTGTTAAATTTTCTTGAACAAGAGTTGGTTTATCATTAAATTCAATTTCTTCTGCAAATGAATTATCTTCATCGGAGTAAATGATTGGTTCAGTTGCAGTGCAAGAGGATATCTCTTCTTCGGAACTATCGTTACTATCTGTAGACGATGGTGATGAATAGCAAGAGACTATCAATTCATTGATAAAATTTCTGCCTTTTTCTACATCATGGTGAAAAAGACGATTTTGGTTTGCTAAGGTCAAAATATATGCATGTAATATTATTGCACTTTCTGTTATAAATTCGTCGTTACTAGTCTCAAGTTGATTGTATTTTTCTAAAAATGATAAAGTAAAATATACAGAGTTTCTTGTGTATATTGAGTAATCATGTAAAGATTCAGTTAAATTATCTCTAAATGCAGTAATATTACTATCTTGAATGCTCTGATAGGTCTTTAATATTTGACTAGCAAAAGATTTTTCTTCTAATATATTTATTTTTTTGGGTTGAAAATCATCTTGGTAGGTGATTTTTAGTAGGTTTGTTTCATCAGTTGTGAATGGAGTATTGGTTAATATTATATCCTTATAATATTTGTTTAAACCCGTCAAGATATAGTCAGTTAATATAAAATCGTCTATATCTAATAGAGAAAAAGTGTTTTTAAGCAAAATGGCTTTACTTTTACTAACATCATTAAAATGCTGATTACAGATATTAGCTAGTTCTGATTCTATAAAATGTTTTGAGAGTAACATGTTAGATAAAATGTTATCGTTAGGAGAGATAATCATGTTATTGATATGCTTTATCTGTGTGATCATCTGCAAGTTTTGCATTTTCTTTTTTAAGTTTTCTAAGTTTTTAGTTTTAATTCGCATTAACTCGTCATGACTAGAGATACCATCTGTACACTCCATCATTTCATCTAATCTCTTATTATCTTTTTCAAAGTTCTTAATAGATTGTGGTTTTCTACCCTTAAGTAAAATATTATTTTTATAATTCATATGCTTATTGTATGAATTCATAATTTTTAAATATAAAGATGTTAAGAGAACAAATTTATCTTCATTTGATTGATATTGAAGCAAGTTGTGGATTGTGGGTACATCATGTGTTTGGCTGTCTGACTTTAGATAATGTAGTATGTGATTAGTTGATAATTGTTCTACATCATGAAGAATTTGTTTAATATGATCTTTATTGAGTTTTTGCTCTTTTTTTTGCGCTTTCTTAGCTTTTGCAAGAGTGCTAGATTTTTTGTTTTTTTTAGGCATTATTATAGAGTGTGTAGTAAATTAATTGACGAGTATTTATTACCATATATTAACTAATGTGTCAAAATATTGTTTGTTTTATTATAGTGAGTTGACTAATTTAATTCACTATATACTCTAAATTTAAAAATAAAAAAATTTGTATTTTTAATACATAGTCTCGCATTTTGATAAAAAATGTTCTATACTCACTTGCGAGTGTAAGTGAAGTTGAGGCCCAGTTAGCCTTCAACTGATACATAATTACTTTTGGACAATATGAGTATAAATAGCTTAGAAAAACAAAAACAATTAGAAAAAAAAACGCAGTTCTGCCAGGCTTGGTGGAGGAATTAAAAGAATAAAAACGCAGCATGAAAAGGGTAAATTAACTGCCCGCGAGCGTCTTGAAGTTCTGTTAGATACTAATAGTTTTGAAGAAACAGGAATGTTTGTTGAACATCGATGTAGCAATTTCGGTATGAGTGATAAACATTTTGCAGGCGATGGTGTGATTACAGGGCATGGAACAATTAACGGAAGGCTAGTATTTGTTTATAGTCAGGATTTTACCGTGCTTGGTGGTTCATTAGGTGAGTATCATGCTAAAAAAATATGTGACTTGCTCGACGCAGCAATGCGAGTAAGAGCGCCAGTGATTGGTATTAATGACTCAGGCGGAGCTCGTATTCAAGAAGGGGTTGATTCGCTAGGTGGATATGGAGAGTTATTTCATCGTAACGTACAAGCTTCTGGGTTAATTCCTCAAATTACGCTAGTGATGGGCCCTTGCGCTGGTGGTGCAGTATATTCGCCGGCTTTAACTGATTTTATTTTTATGGTAAAAGGTTCATCTTATATGTTTGTAACCGGCCCCGATGTGGTAAAAACAGTTACCGGAGAAGAGGTGAGTCAGGAAAAGCTTGGTGGCTCAAAAGTCCATACAAGTAAATCTGGTGTGGCTGACTTAGCATTTAATAATGATATTGAATTATTGCTTGAGACAAGGCGATTTTTCAACTTCTTGCCCCTGTCAAATACTGGAGATTTACCGGTGCGTCAGACAAGTGATCCAGCGGATCGTATCGACATGTCACTGAATACTTTAGTTCCTTCTTCTGCTAGTAAGTCGTACGATATGAAAGAGTTGATTTTGCGTATTATTGACGAAGGTGATTTCTTTGAAATACAAGCTGATTATGCAAAAAATATTATTGTTGGTTTTGGTTACATGGAAGGTATGCCAGTAGGTTTTGTAGCAAACCAACCAATGCATTTAGCTGGTTGTTTGGATATTGATTCTTCACGCAAAGCAGCCAGGTTTATTCGTTTTTGTGATGCATTTAACATACCACTAGTAACTTTAGTTGATGTGCCAGGGTTTTTGCCAGGAGTGCAGCAAGAATATGATGGAATTATTAAACATGGTGCCAAATTATTATACGCTTATGCAGAAGCAACGGTACCGAAAATTACTATCATCACAAGAAAAGCGTATGGTGGTGCGTATATCGTAATGAATTCAAAGCATTTAAAAGGTGATATTAACTATGCTTGGGTAAATTCAGAAATTGCTGTGATGGGTGCAGAAGGAGCGTCTGAAATTATTTTTCGTAAAGAGTGCGAGGATCCTGAAGAAAAGCAAAAGAAAATTGATGAGTATAAAGAAAATATAACTTCGCCTTTTGTTGCTGCTTCCCGAGGGTATTTAGATGATATTATCCGGCCGCAAAATACGCGCTTAAGAATCTGTAAATCTTTAAAATTTTTGCGTAGTAAAAAAGTGGAAACGCCTTGGAAAAAACACGATAACTTACCATTATAACACAGTGAAATATTTATTATGAATAAACCATTATTTGACAAAGTCCTTGTAGCTAATCGTGGAGAAATTGCTCTACGTATTATGAAAACGCTGCGTAAAATGAAGATTAAGTCTGTTGCCATATACTCAGAGGCGGATACTAACTCTCAGCATGTGCAATACGCAGATGAGGCTTACTACGTTGGTAATTCACCCGCAACAGAAAGCTATTTGTCGATTAAGAATATTGTAAATGCTATTCGTATTAGTGGCGCACAAGCAGTACATCCTGGGTATGGGTTTCTTTCGGAAAATCCGCATTTTGCAAATGTATTAAAGCGAGAAGGGATAGTTTTAATCGGTCCAAGTGCGCGTGTTATTAAGAAAATGGGCGATAAAATTGAAGCTAAAAAAATAGCAATTGACTCGGGTGTTAGTACTGTTCCTGGCTATATGGGATCTATTGCTAATCTTGAACAAGCCCTTGAAATTACAGAAAAAATTGGCTATCCAGTGATTATTAAAGCGGCAGCTGGTGGTGGTGGGCGTGGTATGCGCGTTGTGCATAATTCTAAAGAGATGGAAAAAGCTTATGAATCAGCAAAGCTTGAGGCTGAGAATTGCTTTAGTGATAGTCGTGTTTTTATTGAAAAACTCATTTTGTCACCGCGTCATATTGAGATACAAGTCATTGCAGACCAATTTGGTAATGTGGTATGTCTTGGTGAGCGAGAATGTTCAATTCAAAGATATCATCAAAAAGTAATAGAAGAAGCGCCAAGCTCTTTTGTTGATGAGGAAACGCGCCAAAAAATGTATAAGGAGGTGGTGAATCTATCAAAGAAAGTAGGGTATTACTCGGTGGGCACGGTTGAATTCATGATGGAAGAGGATAAAAATTTCTACTTCCTTGAGATGAATACTCGCCTGCAGGTGGAGCATCCCGTGACAGAAATGATCACTGGCTATGATCTAGTGGAACAGATGATTCGAGTAGCAGCCGGTGAGAAATTAAGTTTCACGCAGGAAGATGTAAAACTAGATGGTTGGGCGATAGAATCGCGTATTTGCGCAGAAGATCCAACAAGAGGTTTCCTGCCCTCTAGTGGCCGGATTATGGAGTATCAAGAGCCAAATAAAAGTGTTAATATTCGTATTGATAGTGGAATTACTTCTGGTGGCGAAGTTAGTATGTATTATGATGCAATGATTGCTAAATTATGCACCTATGGAAAAACGCGTGATGATGCAATTGAACTGATGAAGAATTCTTTGGGTGCTTTTGTGATTCAGGGTATATCGCATAATATTAGTTTCTTAGAGGCTCTAATTCATAATCCAAGGTTTTCTAGCGGTGATATACATACAGGATTTATTGATGAAGAATATCCAGATGGTTTTTCCGGTGCAACACTCACATCTGAGATCAATGAGGTATTCTTAGCAACAACATTACTAGCATTCCTAGAAGAGCAAAAACGTGCTGCAATTTTGCCAGATCAGCTTTCTGAACAATATCATAAAATCGGCACAAGATGGATTGTTTCGATTGATGGTAAGCAATATCCTGTGATGATTAAAGCAGTTGAAGAAGGTTATAATATTCGTCATGGTGTCAACAGAATTAATATACGTAGTAATTGGAATATTGGTAATCCGCTAGTAACTTCTGTAGTTAATAGTCAAAAAGTAAATGTAAAAATTGAAAAAATACCAACTAAATATTGTTTAACATATTCTGGAATCACTGTTGAATCATATGTTCGCTCGCCGCGTATGTCAGAGCTTGAGGCGTTAATGCTCAACCGAGACGATAGCGACGATTCTAACGAGTTAATAGCTCCATTATCGGGTCAAATTATAGGGATTCATGTTGAAGAAGGGCAGGAAGTGGTTCCTGGCCAGGAGCTTGTTACCTTAACCGCTATGAAAATGGAAAACATTATTACGGCAGAAAAAGCGGCTAAAATAGCAAAAATTCTAGTAAAAGAATCTGATAATGTTGCGGGTGGTGATGTGATCATTGAATTTGATTAATTACAATCTGCAGACTATGCGCTTTATTTGTCACATAGGTTTAAAATAATCCGAGATATCTGCGTATTTTGCTTTTAAGTATTATTTTTGAGCCTTATAAAAGGTGAGCATAAATAACATTTTTTAGGGCTTATTATGATTAAACACCAAACGCTTTTATGGACCTTAGCTGCTATATTAGGTTTATCTTCAACTTCTTTAGCGTGCGACAAGCATAACAATGATTTTAACGATATTATTCGTATGAATTCAGAATATAGTTATAAAATGATCGATATAACAAATAATCTGTCAAAAAAATCACAATTCTTTTTTCAAAATAAGGAAAAATATTTAGAAGAGGGGAAATTATATTTAGGCGCGTCCATTATTGGTATCGCAGATTATCAAAAAAGTAATACTGATTCTAAGTTCAATTATCTTATGCAAGTGCCAACTGCAGCAAATCAGGTTGGTAAAAGTGTATCAGAAATGGTTATTCATAGTATGAAATTTCAGGCTTCTGGTTCTTTAACACCTTGGTTATCTTTTTATGGAGAATTATTTTATAGTCCTCAACAAATTAATGGCGGTACTAACATTGCAATTAGTAGGAACCAGACTCACGTGAGAAAGGCATGGATTTTTATTGGTAATAAGGAAATATCTCCAGTATATGCTTCTTTGGGTAAACAAAATATCCCGTTTGGTTTAATGAATACAATGAGTCCATTTAGCTCATCGCTGATGCAACATGCTTTTGCTCCAGTGGCTCAAAGCGCTGTTTTTGGACTTGACTATCAGGGTCTTAATACTTCTATTACAGCAATACAAGGAGGTGCACAATATAGAGCAGCAAATGTGCCCGTAAAAGAAACAAATGTGCCTAGTAAGATTAATAATTTCGCTGCTGATTTGAGTTACGAGCATAAATTTGCTGATCATATAAGTGCTTTAGTAGGTGGTTCGTATATCAAAGGTAGTGCTTATAATCAAGAATTTCCAGTAGTTCATTTTGGACCTGGGAATATATATAACCCAGCTTGGGATGTATATGCACGTATTAAATATGAAAATATAACTTTACAAGCTGAATATGCAAAGACCACTAAAGAGTGGCCTGGTACGCATAACCCATCCGCTCCTCTCAATGTTTTTGCAGCAAGTAAAGTTGATGCATTCTCAGTTGGTGGTAAATATAGATGGAATAATGCTGCATATGGGAAAGATTTAGATTTATCTCTAGAATATAGCGACTTTAGAGCTGGGCCAAAGGGTTCTCCATGGAGAATGCAATCACAGCTTACAGCGGGCATTTCAACAATGATTACTCCAACTGTGAAGTTATTCATTGAAGGTATTAAAGGGCAAGGGTATTCACCATTACATAAAATCAGTGGTGATCATATCGATGCTACCGGTGCAACAGTGCCTGGAACAACGCATAGTGATAAAAGCGTTCGAAATTATGTTGGTTTAGTTGGAATTCAAGCAGCTTTATAAAGTTTAAAAATTTACCTCCAAAGAAGCACCGAAGATTAGTTTCTTCGGTGTTTCTTTATATACTATTTAGTTGACTTTTAGGTGAATATATGTTAATATAAATTAACTAAAAAGGAAAAAAGGAGGAGATAATGGGTAATAATATTTCAGGTATTGATAACACCTACCAAAATTTACTGGGTAGCCAAGGTGATAAAGAGTCTCAGTTATTTCAGGGTTTGAATTTAAGGGATGAAACTCTTATTAAATTATTGCATCAGGGCAAATTTGATTCAAATCAGCGGGATTTTGTATTTCAGGCGTTAGAAAATATTGTGGGTAATGTAGAGGCTAATAATCGTTTTACTAATGCTTTAAAAGCAAATTCTTTAAATAATAATTTTGAGAAATATATACAATTATTACGAACTTTTTCTTATAAGACTCAAGATGTAGAGCATTTAGATTCAATACTAGCTAAAGATAACTTACACAAAAAATTAGTAAAAGCAGGTCATAAAATAGCCGAATCTGAAAAGTTAACTATTCAAGAGTTAGGTATGGTAATAAAAATGGAGAAAGCTATTAATAAGATTGATTTCTCTATGGACGCTATTAATGTTGAGCATCATCCGAGGTTAAGTTCTTTAATGAAGCTGCTTCAATATGCTTCGGATGATGACGCAGATGGTGGCACAGATATTAATGATGGTGTGTACTTATCATTTGTGAATATTGATAAAGTTAGGGCATTCAGAGGCGAGTCAATTTTCCCTTTGGAAAAATTAAGGGAGGTTGGTTCTTTAAATGATCATACACATTCCGCATTAGTGTTTAAAAATGGTGGTGATATCAATTTATCTCACGTTACGTATGAGGGGTATGGTAAGCGTGAGTTTGATTGGGTCGATATTGTACAAAGTAATTTATATTCATTTAATGTAGTAAAGCTTATACCAGATCATTTATTACCAGCATTGCAACAAAAATATGGTGTAAATTATGAGAATGAACTGAACCGTATTCTAAAAAATAATATGAATGAATTACACCAGGAGCATGCTGAAAAATTAGAAACATTAGTTCTTACACGTAGTAATCAAGGGTTAAAGATGGCTTATTTAGCCGATTTTATGCCAATATTAGGGCATGAGCTCGAAAGTGAGCAAGAGTTTGATATGGATTTATTTAAAGAAGGTGAAAATATCAGATGTTCACAATTTATGTGGAAGATGTTAGTAGCAAGTTTAATTAAAACAAATGCCGATTTATCTGCAGAATTAGAGATAGAGTCGGACATAGTGGATTTATCTTTATTTAAAACAGAGAATATTAGCAATATATCATCAGACCGCATTATTGAAAAATTAGAGTTTTGTTTAACAAAACCTGATGTGGTAGATGAATATTTCAACAAAATTAGTGAGCAGCAATTATATGGACGCATTGAATCGGAAGATGTGTTTGCTCGTTTATATCACAAAATGGAAGATTTGATTACAGAAGGTCAGTTATCCGAAGATGAATTTATGATTAAATCACAAGAGTTATTTACGATTTATCAAGAAGTTGGGGAAATTAAAGGCGATATTGAGTTACCTGAAATGCAGGCTTTTATTAACAGTTTTTATTATGCTCAAGGCTCGAGTAATCACTTTTTGCAAGCGCTAGAAATGTTTGAGGGTATGGGGATAGTAGTTGATAAAAGTAACTTGCAACCCCCGGAGTTTAATGATGAATGTTTTTTCGATCAAATACATGCTGATTTAGATGCAAAAGGCTATAGTGAAGTGGAAAAGATTGAATATTTAATGGGTGATACTTTATTTAATGTTACTAATAAGTGTGATGCTAATGAAAACAGCTTGGTTCATTATGCTGTGGCTAATAATAGACCAGATCTAATACAACTATTTGTTAAATATCAAGCTGATATTAGTATAGAAAATAAGGAAGGTATTACTCCTTCAGATATGGTTGAATTGTATCATCTAGAAGCAGATTTTGCTAACTTTAGGGATGATGCAGGCGATGTGATTCTGGGTGGTGAAAGTGAAATAGCAGAAGCTGCTTAAGCAACTCAACATCAGAGTATTAAAACGCTAGTGATTAGTTTCGCTGGCGTTTTTTTTATATACTATTTAGTTGACTTTTAAGTGAATACATGTTAATACAAATTAACCAAAAAGGAAGAAGGGAGGAGATAATGGGTAATAATGAAAATATAAATACAAGTGATCAACAGGAAATTGCTAACAATGTAATTGTTGCAATAAAGTGTAATGATAACTTAACCCTAGAGCATTTAATTAATGAAGGGTTAGACATAAATTACCAAGATCTCGAAGGTAATAGTATGGCTCATACTGCTGTAAAATATGGTAGCGTTGAGTCTTTAGAGTTTTTGTTAGGTAGGGGAGTTGATTTAAAGATTGACAATAGTGCTAATGAAACAGCCCTAGATTTGGCTATAAAACTAGAAAAATATTCATGCGTTTATTCAATTAATTTATCCCGCGGAGAAGAATTTTTTGAAGAGATATCAGGAGTAAAAGGGGAAGGAAAATCGAAAATTTTTATCAAAGAATCAAAAGATTCAGATGTTAAGGAATACTTGAGTGTATTTGGAGAATATTTACTTGTAGTTTTTGACCGTTATATTAACAAAAAGACATTGGATGCAAGTGAAATAAATTTTTTACAATCTAATTTAGATCTCTTAATTGGTAATACAGAAATAAATAATATTATATATGATCTTGATAATATAAATTTTGATAGTAAAGGTCTTTTATTTACAATAACTTTCAAACAAAAATATTTAGAAAAAATAGAAAATACTCTTGTTAAATATGAACGAAATAAGAAGCTACTCGATAAAGGGCAAGAATTAGACCCTAGTGAAAAATTAACTATTTTTGAGGCATCCATACTGCAAAATTCTGGAGTCTTATATTCAATTATAGAAGAGCATTTCAATGATTTTTTAGAAAATCCGATCACTGATAACTTACAAATATTAAAAGATAATAGTTCTGTACAGAATAATGAATTTACGCGCATAAAAAGTGAGTACCTTGATGGGAATGATCCTATTATCAAAAATGGCGATATCATAGTTATCCTTGAGGATAAAAGGCGTGCTTATTGCACGGAGTCGTATGAAGAGGTAAAGGAAGAGGTGTATAAAAAAGGTCAAGAGAAGATAACTTTATCAGAGTTAAATTTCAGTCCTTATCATGTTGGTATGTATTATAATAATTATGATAGGAATGATAAATTTGTGGGTCATTTGTCGCATCACGTTAATGTATATTCACAAGAGCGATTTCAAAAGTCAACGTTACTACAGTCTGATATATACAGAGTAGATTTGCAAAAAATTATTCCAGCTAAATATCATAGTGCCTTACAAGATATGTATGGAGAAGACTGGTTAGATGTTATGCAAGAATTATTAGAAGAAAATATTGCGCAGTTGTATTTGGATAATAATTTTGATCAAATTGATTATGATCAAAGTATTATCACATTGTCAAATGTAGCAAATAAATTCCAGAATTTGGGGCGCAAATATAAAGATAAGAAAGATATATTTGATTGCTTTGAAGATTTGCTTAATCCAAATACTGATATAGGTAAAGACGTAATATGCTCTAGCTTTGTAGCTAAGTTATTGGTTGTTGCCCTATGCAGAACAAGTATACAAATTTCTGAAGTGCTAAATTTACAAGAAGAGCGATTATTTGACCTTGATTCTTTAAATTATGAGAATTTATATAATATTGGGACCGATCAAATAACTAAAGCTCTAGGATTTTGTTTGAAGAAAGTTGATGTTAGTGAGGTTTGTTCTTTTTATAGTGATATGGTTAGTGATGTTCATTACTTTGACTCTATAACTGAATTAAGCTTAGCGAATAGAATTTTTAATAAAACGATTAAATTATTAGATGAAAATTTATCAGGTGAAGAGTTGAATAAAAAAGCAAAAGCGATTTTAGATTCTTATTCCGAAGTAGAGGGTGCGTTTTCTAAAGTTAGTGATCATAGCGTAGAAAAATATACCAAAACATTAAAAGAAAGCTATTCAAAGGATCAGCCAATCGAATGCTTTGATAAATTAATTCTTGTATTATCTGATATTGGTTTTGACGTTGAAGGTGAGGTATTATTCGAGGGTGAGCCATTAGTGCCTTTACGTCTAAATAATATAGTAATGGATTGGGTGAGTGAAAAAGGAGCACAAAGTCCTGAAGAGCTTGATTTACCTTGGTTGGATAAACAAGAATTAGAGCAAATTAATAACTTCTATGATCCTTGTGGTAATACTTGGTTTCATTATGCAGCTGCTAACCCAGATCAATTTGATTTTGTGGTGCGATCATTAAATGAAGGTTGCCAGGCGTTATATGTTGCAAATAAAGACGGTAAAACACCTTTAGATATTGCTCGTGAGTACGGGAATGATAAGTTTGTAGATTTTATTGAATCATCCTGGCACGATTTATATTTGGATGTCACGGAAAATATTTCAGATATGTTCTAATTCAACTTATTGCAGAATATTATAGTAAATTAAAAGGTTGCTGTTTTATAGAAAATATTTTTTAATTTAGTGATTAGTTTCGCTGGCGTTTTTTTGTGGTGTGGCGGATAGTAGTTTGATATAGTAGGTTGAATTATGACTAAAATAAAGCCAAAAATCATGAAAAAACAAATCAACGCTGCAATTATTATTATTGGTAATGAAATATTATCGGGACGTACTCTTGATAAAAACACTCAAGAAATCGCACTTACTTTGGGTAAGATTGGTATTGATATTATTGAAGCTAGGACCATACCAGACAATAAGAAAATGATTATTGATAATATACGCCACCTAAGTTCTATATATGATTATGTTTTTACTACTGGAGGAATTGGTCCTACGCATGACGACATCACTGCAGAATCCGTAGCAGAGGCTTTTGGTCTTGATTTGATCTTGGATGCTGGAGTTTGTCGTGATCTAGAAGAATTTTCGCATCAACGAGGTGAGGAGTTAAACGAGTCACGCAAAAAAATGGCGTATTTTCCTAAAGGATCAAAATTACTTCATAATAAGGAAAGCGCAGCGCCAGGTTTTATGGTTAATAATGTTTGTGTGATGGCAGGAATACCTACGATTATGAAGGCCATGCTGGGTGCTGCTTTACCGTCGCTACGAAAAGGTCAGCTCGTGCACTCAAAATCTATGGAAGTTATTATTGGTGAGAGTCATATTGCCAAGAGCCTAACTGCCCTTCAGAAAAAATACCCTAACGTCGAAATAGGTAGCTACCCATTTAAAAAAGAGGGTGAGCACGGAACATCTTTGGTGCTAAGATCTGTTAATAGAGAGGTTTTGGAAGTAGCTTTTGAAGAGTTGGAATCATTTATTAATGATATAGTAAATTAAATTGCAATACTTCATTTTGATTTGTTCTCTTAAGTAAGAGTTGTTGATTTTTTTAAACTTCTTGGCTAAAGAGGTCATTGCATTGGGATGGTGAGGGAAGTCCTAAATGTTTAAAAGCATTTTGGGTAATAACCCGTCCGCGTGGGGTGCGTTGCAATAATCCTGCCTGTATCAGATAAGGTTCGATTGCTTCTTCAATGGCATCACGTTGTTCAGATAAAGCCGCGGCAATAGTTTCCACTCCTACTGGCCCGCCATTATAATTCGTCGCGATAAAATTTAAGTAGCGATAATCGTTGCTATCGAGACCGATTTGGTCGACTTCTAGGCGACATAGTGACTTATCAGCAATCTTTGCATCAATCTCCTTATTATTCTCAACGGCAGCGAAGTCGCGCACTCGTTTTAATAAACGTAATGCTATACGAGGAGTGCCGCGCGAGCGTTTAGCAATCTCTTCAGCACCATCTGGTGTAATCTTGGCTCTCATTAAAGATGCAGCACGATTGATTACCTTCATTAGCTCGGGAACAGTATAAAAATTTAACCTTAAAGGTATTCCAAAACGGTCACGTAATGGGTTGCTAATTAGGCCTAGTCTAGTCGTCGCTCCAATAAGTGTAAATCTTGGCAGGTCAATCCGCACAGAGCGTGCTGCTGGTCCTTCTCCAATAATAATATCTAAGAAAAAATCCTCCATGGCTGGGTATAATATCTCTTCAATATTAGTATTAAGACGATGAATTTCGTCAATGAACAGCACGTCCCCTTTCTGTAAATTTGTTAAAATAGCTGCTAGATCTGCAGCTTTAGACAAAGTCGGCCCGGAAGTTGCCTTAAAGTTCACGCCCATCTCCTTTGAGACTATACTAGCTAGAGAGGTTTTTCCTAGGCCCGGAGGGCCATAAAATAAGGTATGGTCAAGTGACTCATCGCGGCCTTGCGCAGCCTGAATAAATATTTTTAAATTAGATTTAATATGCTCTTGCCCTACAAATTCATCTAATAAATTGGGTCTTAACGATGTTTCAGCATCATTTTCAACTTGATGTGGTGATAAAATTTCATTTTCTTGAGTCATGCTGTTAGTTCCTTAAGGCTAGGCGAATTAGATCATTAATCGAAATATCAGGATCATTTGTAATAATTGTAGCAACTCGATTATGAGCTTCGGTTTTACTAATACCGAGATTTGTCAGAGCAACAACAGCATCCTTTGCCATCATATTATCTTGTGATGTAGCATTAATTTTCATGCCTTGATAGCCAATATTTTGCGGCACTTGGCTAGATATTAATTTATCTTTTAATTCAGTAATTATTCTCTCAGCTAGTTTTTTCCCAACTCCAGAGACGTTATTAAACATCGTTTTATCTTCAGTGTTTAAAGCATGTTGTATCTCACTTGGTGACATTTGTGATAAAATTCCAAGCGCCATACGGGTGCCAACGCCCTTTACAGATTGTAAAATATTAAAAGAGCTTTTTTCCTCAAGGTCAGTAAAACCATATAAATGAATATGATCTTCTCTTACATGCGTTTCGATGAGTATTTCGCATGCTTGTGAAGCTTCTAAATTGGCTAAGGTTTTTCCTGAAG
Organism: Rickettsiaceae bacterium; assembly: GCA_049739405.1. GTDB lineage: Bacteria > Pseudomonadota > Alphaproteobacteria > Rickettsiales > Rickettsiaceae > Megaera_A. The sequence continues at coordinate 29,740 of JBMGNO010000001.1, read as the reverse complement.
CAAAAACGCTATAACCAACGCCGCCCACATCTATTATCAAATAACCCTCATATAGAGAATCAATTTTACCTTTTAACTTGCCGATCATTGAAATGCTTATAGATTAAATATCATTTAACAGATATAATATAACAAATTATAAATTACACAACCGACAAATGGATAATAAGCAAAAACAACGTTCCTTAATTATTGCTTTTATGGCAACAATAGTACGATATTATGATTATGCACTATTTGGATTATCGGCAAATATATTATCACATCATTTTCTTATGGGCGAAGATTCTCAGCAGATGCTTGGGTTCTTTACTATATTCAGTCTTGCTACTATAGCTCGGCCTTTTGGGGCGCTAATTTTTGGGCCAATAGGAGATAAGATGGGGAGGGCGTATAGCATTAAAATAGCTACTATTTTAGCTTCTATATCAACGATTTCTGTAGCCTTTATCCCAGGTCATGAGATGTTTGGCTATGGGTCAATTGTGTTATTAATGCTTTGCAGAATGGTGTTTTTGATTAGTTTATCTGGTGAAGTTGATGCAATAAAAATATTTGTTACTGAAATTGTAGGCAAAAATAACAAATATATTGCAATATCTTTTGTAACTTTTTCTTCTCAAATTGGAGCAATCTTGGCATCTATGTTGTACCATCTTGCCATCACTCAACAAGGATCTGAATGGTTGTGGCGGGGTAATTTTATTATTGGGGGGGTGTTTGGAATAATAATTATCTTATTTCGTAATAACATTCATGAAAGCGAGGAATTTATTATAGCAAAGAAAAATACGCAAAACTTGCCTTCGCAAAACACCTGGTCCATTATAGCTGATAATAAATTAAACTTTTGCTTCGCAACTTTAATAAGTGGAATACTAGGTTCGGGGTATCATTTTTTAATTATATTTTTAGGGTCATTTATGGCCTATACAGCTGATGTAATTTCATATAAAAGTGCGAGTTTAAATAATATCGTGCTTATTGCAAGCTATGCTATTAGCTCAATTATTGCTGGCTACGTTAGTGAAAGAACAAAACATTCAGCGCTTCCCATTTATGCTATATTAACTAGCTGCATATTATTAGTATTACTAATGATACTAGGTTATAAGTCAGGTATTTGGATTCATAACTTGCTAATTATTATAGTACCATTCTATGCCGTTCCTGGGTTTGTTTTAATGCAACAATTATTTGAAACCCATGTCAGAATGCGTATGTGCAGTCTATCTCATGCGGTTGGTAGTATGCTCCTATCTTCGTCAACTCCAATGATTTGTATGTTAACTTGGAAATATACGGAATCTACTAATATGGTAATGAGTTACTTTTTAATTGGTTTATTAGTACTAGCTTTCATTATGATGAATAATAGACCGCCACTTACTATGATGGCTGGAGCAAAAGGTAAATCCAAATAAAGCGAGCTAATCACGCCAAAGATATTCATAATTTGAATAACAATTATTGAGTTTATAATCATTGCTAAAGGACTACGAGAAAAAATACGAGCAATCATTCCAGGTATTAGGATAATGCTTGTTACTAATAATGCTCCAACAATTTTGATAGTAAAAATTATTGCAAATGATAGTATGAGTAAAAATAATACTTCAATGAGATCAACATTAATTCCGCGCGAATGTGCCACATCACGACTTAAGGTCGTCATTATTAGTTTTTGATAGTTAAACCATAAAAACCCACTAACGCTTATCAATATAAGCAGCAAGGCCCATAAATCAGTCTTAGTAACTAGAAATAAATTACCAAATAAGAGATGCTCTAAGTTAAAATTACCGGGATATAAAACAGATATAATAAGAGCAATGGAGGTCATTACGCTTGAAACTAGCCCTATACTAGCATTATTTCCAGAAGTAGATTTTGATTTGTGAATTAGGCCAATAAAGAGCAAAGAGTTGATAATACTTGCAAGTATTAAGTGCATATTAAGCACGGAACTTATCGCAATAGAAAGCATGCTAGCATGGGCTAAGCCATCACCATAATAAGCATATTTTTTCCATAGCACGAAGCACCCAATAGGAGCTAAGATTAAGCCTAGTAAAATTGGAGTAAGAATTATTTCAAGCATTATTTATTATGTAATTAATGGGTATGGTCATGATTATGTATATAAACACCAATTTCTGATAAAGCGTTTTTAAAATCACTATTTTGATTAATCTCTGTAGGTTTTCCACTGCAGCATACATGCTGATTTAGGCATATTACCTGATCAGAATTTTTCATCACTGTGAATAAGTCGTGTGAAATCATGAAAATTGTCATATTATAGTTTTTTTTCAGATGCTCAATAAGATGGTAAAATTTTTGTTGGCTTACAACATCAAGGAATTGAGTTGGCTCGTCTAAGATTAATAACTCTGGTTTTCTTAAGATCGTGCCTAGTAGGATTATTTTTTGTAATTGTCCCCCAGATAACTCAGAAATATCTTTGTTTTCTAATTTTGATAAATTAGGAATAAATTTTTGCAATTCAGGGTCTTCAATAAATACCTTATTTTCTGCAACTGACTCCATTAACTGTAAGGCGCTAATTGGCATAGTAGAATTTAAATCTAATTTTTGCGGTACGTAACCAATTTTTATTTGTGAATTAATAGAAGAAGTCATTTTACTATTAAATAGGGATACTTCACCTGAGCTAATCTCCTCTAATCCTAGGATGATTTTTGCAATGGTTGTTTTCCCTGTTCCATTCTGCCCAATTAAAGTGGTGATTTGCCCTTTGTTTAAGTCAAAGCTTACATTTTTTAAAATCGGTTTGTTATCAAAATATTTTGATACAGATTTTAAACTTACCAGTTTTGGCATAAATTACTCTATATTTTAAAATTAATAAAGCTGCGCATAACTTAATATACGCAGCTTTATGTAATTGTAAAGTTTTTCATCTAGATTAAAATTTTGTAAAAACAATATCTTAATTTAGAAAAGAACAAATTACTTAATTACTAAAACACCTCTACGGTTCTTAGCCCAAGCTTCTTCGTTGTGACCTGCATCAACTGGCTTAGTTTTACCATAAGAAATTGTTGAAATACGATCAGCAGCAATACCGTGCTCTACTAACTTTGCTTTAATTGACTCAGCTCTTCTTGCACCAAGCGCTAAGTTATAATCACCTGTTCCTCTTTCATCACAGTGACCTTCTACAACAGCCATGTACTTATCGTGTTCCATTAGCCAGCTAGATTGTTCAGCTAATATTTTTGCTGATTTTTTATTAATAGAAGAGCTGTTTAGGTCAAACCACACTGTGTCACCTACGTGCTCTTGGAAATACATTAGGTGTTCAGCATCATGTCTATAATCTTTAGAAACATAACCACAACCAGATACCATTGTTAGTGCAACTAATGCAACTGCAATCTTCTTTATCATAATTTTTACCTATTATTTTAATTTACATTGATTTTACGATGACTTTTAAAAAACAACAATAAAAGACATCGACACATATAATATTATACAAAGAAAAGGCTTACTTCAAACAAAAAAATCCTCATATAGCTTTTTTTTGCAATTAATATCATAATATAGTGTTATAATAACTTGCTCTTAAAAAAAGGTTAAGTCATTATAGTATAAAATAAACAATAGTTATCTTATTCCGCAGCAAATTAAACAAATAAGGCTTCAGTTTAGTTAAATATTTTTTAAAAAATTAGATTGCGATATAACAGTTTTACTTGCCTCGTTTAATCCGACTACGCATACCTTAGTTTCCATACGATTAAACCTAGCAACAACTTTTTCTAAAGACTCAACAGCAGACACATCCCAAAAATGTGCATTAGTCAGGTCAATCGTAATTTTTTCAGCCGGTTCTTGAAAATTAAAGATGTCAGAAAAGGCGCTAGCTGATACAAAAAACACTTGTCCATGAATTTTATAAGTTCTAGAATTATCATCTGATTCTATTTCTGACTCGAAGCTTAATAATTTAGCTACTTTTTTTGCAAAGAATAAAGAACTCATCAAAACCCCAGCAAATACACCTTTTGCTAGATCATGGGTTAGTATTACAATAGTTACTGTAGTAAATGTTACCATTGTAGAATATTTAGAATTTCTTCTAATATTAGTAATTGAAGACCAATCGAAGGTTCCAATTGCAACCATAAACATCACAGCGACTAAGGCAGCCATTGGTATTGCTTTAACAAAATCAGATAATACTAAAATTAAAAATAATAAGAATGCTCCAGCTAAGAAAGATGAGAGTCGACCTCTGCCACCAGATTTTATATTAATTACTGATTGTCCAATTAGCGCGCAGCCAGCCATGCCACCAAAAAAACCTGTAATAACATTAGCAACCCCCTGACCAACACATTCTTGGTTTTTATCACTGCTCGTATCAGTAAAATCATCAATAATAACTGCAGTCATCATCGATTCAAGTAATCCAACGGCAGCTAATGTAGTGGAATAGGGCAATATAATCCATAATGTCTCTAAATTAAGAGGAATATTTGGCGCTAAAAACATTGGTAAAGTATTTGGTAGGTCTCCCATATCACCAACAGTTCTAAGATCCATACCCGTAACAACACTAAAAACAGTTAATGATACTATGGCTATTAATGGTGAAGGTATTGAATTATTTACATAAGGAAATAAGTATATTATAGAAAGTCCAGCTGCCACCATAGTATACATTTGCCAATTAGCGCCATTAAATTCTGGGAGCTGAGCTAAGAAAATTAAAATAGCAAGTGCATTTAAAAAACCGGTAATTACTGATTTAGAAACAAACCTTAGTAACGAGCCTAGTTTAAAAACCCCAGCTAAAATCTCAATAACTCCAGTTAAAACTGTAGCTGCTAAAAGGTATTGTAAACCGTGATCTTTTACCAAAGTCACCATAAGCACAGCCATGGCGCCAGTTGCTGCAGAAATCATGCCAGACCTTCCCCCAATAATAGCAGTAATGACTGCTATGCAAAAAGAAGAATATAATCCCACTTGTGGGTCAACTCCCGCAACAATTGAAAATGCAATTGCTTCTGGTATTAATGCTAGTGCGACAACTAGTCCTGATAGAACATCTCCCTTGACATTAGAAAACCACTCCTTTTTCATGTGATTGATAAGGCGAGATAGACTTTTGTTAGTGTGATAATTGATCATGGATAAAGATATTTGATTATAAAAACAGCTAAAAGTTTATAGTATTATGGTAAGTTTAAATTTCCACCTACTTTACTATATTTTCGGCTATCGGACATTAATATAATTAACTTTCTATTAATATGCAAGAAGTTATTTTATTTATAGTTAATTAAGCTAGAGTTTAAAGCTTTGATTAAGAGTACTTTCTGCCTTATTTTTGATCCTATCGAATTGCGTTATGAGCCAGTTATATAGCCAATAATTATTGAACAAATACCAATTACTTTCAATCTCCAGATGAAATTGTCGCTTGTTATATAATTAAAACAATTTCTGTAACTACTCAGGTTATTTTGATTTTGATGCCTTATTATAGCATCTTCAGAAGGTTGTGCTTCCGTTTCAATTGCTCTAAGAGCTTCTTGCTCTGTAGCAGTTTCAGAAGGTTGAGCTTCCGTTTTAATTGCTCTAAGACCTTCTTGCTCTGTAGCAGTTTCAAAAGGTTGAGCTTCCTCTTGATTTTCCCTGAGTGTTTCTTGTTCTGTAATTAATATGTTATTTTCATTATTTCTTACCTGCTGTAAATCGTATCCTTCTCCATACGACTCTAGCGACGCAAAATTTAAAGTAGCAGGAGGTTGATCGAGAGCAGAATCTCCTGATATCTCAAGGGCCTGAGTTGATGTACTATCTACTGTCAATTGTTCTATACCTAAATTTATAATATTTTAGTTCGTGAGTATAACATTTATAAATGTATATTTCAATATATTTATAAATTAATAACCCTCAGCTCTTGACCAATCAGGATATGATGCATCTTCTGGAGTCGGAATTATGCGTTCGTTATATCCAGAAAATCCAATTGCATATAGTCGAGACAAGCCTTTTTTTTGGTTTTTGCTTGGCCGTATACCACGTGCAAAAACAATCATCTCCCCATTGCCGGACCAAGCTGGTGCTTCAACTAAATAACCATTAGAGATAATACGTTCACTATCCTGTGTTTTAGCTAATTTAGGCCTCATTAAACCAATGGAAAACCCTACAGAACGACTCATTTTAGTAAATGCGATAAAGTTTTCTTTTGACCAAGTTGGTTCAGCATAAGCCCCACCGCCATAACTAATACGCTGTAAACTACCGCCATTTCTACTCATAGTAAATAATTGTCTTGCGCCGTTTCTGTCTGAATTAAAGACAATTTTAGAACCATCTGGTGAATAGCTTGGTGAAGTATTAATATGTTTTCCTTTAGTAAGTTGTCTTATTTTCCTACTTCTTAGATGCATTTCATAGATGTGGGTATTACCGTTTCTTGAAATTGACATTATTGCGTATTTTCCATCAGGAGAAAAGCGTGGAGAAAAAGACATTCCAGGGAAGCGCCCCAACACTCTACTTTGTTTGCTTGCAATATCCATTACTAAAACTTGAGGAGTTTCGTTTTTATAAGATAGATATAATATCTGGGTTGCGTCTGGGGAAAAGCGGGGTGTTAATACTAGGTCAGATCCATCTGTTAGATATCGGTGATTATGACCATCGTAATCCATAATTGCTATGCGTCGTTTTCTTTTTAAAAATGGCCCGCTTTCTGCTACATAGGTAATTTGTGTATTAAAAAATCCAGCCCTTCCGGTAACAGTTTTATAAACTATGTTTGAAATTTGGTGGGCTGCTTTGCGCCAATTTAGAACGCTAAACTCGACTTTTTGTTTAGTAAGCTCTTTTTCTAAAATAGTGTCCCAAAGTACAAAATTAATTTTCATACGCCCTTTAGAATTCTCGATTACTACTGCATTTAGCAGCAATACGCTATTAATCTGCTGCCAAGCGGCAAAAACTGGCTGGTGATTAACACCAGTTTTTTGTTCAATGAATGCAGATGGTGAAATAGTTCTGAATGTATTGGACCAATTCAAATCTTGCTTTATTACGTCTGTAATACGCTTAGTTAGCTTTTTGGATTCAGGGCTAATAATTTTAAAATGGTTGACTGCAATTGGTAAAGGATCATTTTTCCCTTGCGTTATCTCAATCACATTATTTGCATAAGCAAATTTTATGTTAAATGATAAAAAAAGAAGTGCGAGTATTTTTTTCATAATAATTACTTTTTATAATAAATCTAAATCAAAGCGTAGTTCAACTATTTTCCATAGCTCATAGCGCTTTGGGGGTAAGTTTTTAACAATTTTTGTTTGGCCAATTGCTCTTTTCACGCTTTCTATTGCTATTTGACAAACACTATCCGAATAATTACAAGTTGTTTTCAACTTTTTTGATCTTACTATTTTTCCTTTTTTATCAAACTCTATTTCAAATACAACCTTAATTTGATTATTCATAGGTAAAGAATTTGGTTTGTTCCAGTTTTTTTCTATAGCGCCTTTAATTAGGTTTTTTTCAGTAATTGAAATTGGGGCATGTCGATTATAATTATCACTTTTAAAAAACTTATTATTATTTTTAGTTGAATGATTATTTTTATATATTCGGCTAGAGTCATTATCGCCTACTGATTCTTCTAGATTTTTAAATATTGAATCCATTGAATCTTGTTGAGGTTTGGCAGTATTTTTTTTCTTTACTTTATTTTTCTGCGCAGTCTTTATTATTTTTTTATCTGATATTTTTTGCTTTAATGGTTTTTTATTATTTTTTAAATTAATAGCATCTTTTTTAGGTGGTTTATTTTTTTGAACCACTTGTTTGACTGGGGGCGATTTATCTTGTTTTGGCGGGCTAGACTTTAAAGATTTCTCTATTCTTTTTGCTTTCTTTTGCTCGACTTTCTTTTTTTGAGTTATGTCTTGCGATTTAATATTCGTAATATCCTTAATGGAGACCATCTCAAAAGTGAGAGATTCTTGATGTTTGGGCAGCTCTTGAAACAAAGAGGGCATACCAAAAAAATAGGCAATTATTAATAATAAATGCAGTACAAACGAAATAATAATATATTTTTTAAACAGCTTATTTTCTTTGTCCATTAATTTTCTATATCTGATACCAGTGCTACTTTTGTAAAACCAGCAGTTTTTACGTGTGAAATAACCTGCACAATCTTTCCATAGGCTAATCTGCGGTCTCCTTTAACAAAAATTTTCGCTTCATTATTTTCTTTTGTGACCTCTTTGAGTTTAAGAATGAGTGATTTTTGAGGTATTTTTGTTTGAAATAAGTAAATATCCCCTTTTGCGTCAATACTTAGTACTAAAGGTTTAGTATCGCCCGTTGCAGGAGATGATTTTGTTTTGGGTAAGTCCACTTCAATGCCTGCAACAAGCATTGGTGAAGTTATCATAAAAATAATTAATAATACCAACATTACATCAACCATGGGAGTCACGTTGATTTCATTTTTAACTTTACGAACTTTGCTTCTTCTGTTAGTAAAACTTATATCGCTAGCCATAAATTTTCCCCCTACATTTCTTCTTGGTCAATTGCTTTTGAGAAAATTAGCTGTAAATTGCCAGAAAAATTATCAATATAACTACTCGTTTCGTCAATACGAGTTGTGAAATAATTATAAAATATTGTTGCCGGTATTGCTGCAAATAGTCCGATTGCTGTAGCTAGTAAAGCCTCGGCGATCCCCGGCGCGACAACAGCTAGAGTTGCATTTTTTGAGTGAGCGATGGACTGAAAACTATGCATAATACCCCATACAGTTCCAAACAAACCAATAAAAGGTGAAGAAGAACCAATTGTGGCTAAAAAACCGAGCTTGCTTTCCATCTGGTCCAGTTGTTGGTTTTTAACTAAACTCATTACGCAATATATCCTTTCTTTATGACTTGATTTAGCCATATCATTATTTTTACTATTACCCTCTTTACATTCCTTTACCGCAGCATTAAAAATATTTGATAATGGATTTTGAGGATATTTTGTTGATAGTTCTATTAATTGATTCATACCTTTTGTCTGCCAGAAAGATTTTTGAAAACCCCGCATTTTTTGGTTTATCTTCTTTAAGGTTGCGAATTTACTAAAAATTATCGCCCAGCTCCAAATAGAGGCAATCATTAATACTAAAAAAACTAACTTACCAATCATATCTGCTGACATGATTAAGGAAAAAATAGAGGTGTCGATCATTGCGCTGCTAGTGACTTGAGTGGCATTTTCTGAAATAGACATTTTACGATTTTTTATTTTTTTATTGATAAAGCTTTATTTTACATGTCGATTGGCATGAAGTAAATGAAATAGTTTGTTTTTAAGAAAAATAATCTAAATTAACTTACGTTATTATTTGACTAAATTTGGTTAAAAATTACTAGTAATAAAAATATTGTAAAGAGATAAAAAATAGAATACCAAAAAAGTTTTTTCGCATATTTATTATCTAGGTCGCTGAAAAGCTTGATACATAAATATATAAAACCAGCGCTTAATAAGCTGCTAATATAAAGATAAGATAAGCTTACCATGTTTATAAAATAAGGCAGAGCAACTACTAAGGCCATAATTATACTATAAAATAGCATCTGCTTTTTAGTATATATATCACCCTTAATTACTGGCATCATCGGTACATTGCATTTTTTATAATCATCTGATTTGAATAATGCCAGAGCCCATGAATGTGGAGGGGTCCAGATAAAAATAATCATAAACAATAAAATAGGTTCGATGGTTATTTCGCCAGTGACAATAGTCCACCCAATGACGGGGGGTAAAGCACCTGAAGCTCCGCCAATAACAATATTATATATTGATGAGCGTTTTAGCCACATAGTGTAGATAAAAACATAATATAAAATAGTTATGGCTAGCAATATAGCTGATATAATATTTGCAAATAAACCAAGTAATATAACAGATAATATTCCCGTAACAATCCCAAATGACAATGCTTCATCAGCAATAATCACTCCTTTTATTATAGGTCTATTTTGAGTGCGCAACATTATCGCGTCGATATCGCGGTCATACCACATATTAATTGCAGCAGCAGATCCAGCACCAAGAGCGACTAAAAGTATTGCTTCAAAAGCAATAAGAAAATGAATCTCTCCAGGTGCGAGTAACATACCACAAAGAGCAGTGAATACTACCAAAGACATAACGCGTGGTTTCATTAGCGCAATATAGTCTAAGAAAGATGATTCTATCTCCTTATTCTGGGGCTTCACTAAAGTTTGATTACTCATTTCTTAATTACGGGTATTTTATCAAACGTATGATAAGCCGGAGGTGAACTTACTGTCCATTCAAGAGTAGTTGCGCCTTCTCCCCATGGATTATCAGGACATTTACGACCAAATCTCAATGTATAAAATACTATAAACACAAAAAATAATGCAGCTCCCATAGAGATTAATGAACCAACTGTTGACACATAGTTCCAGCCGGCAAAAGCATCGGGGTAGTCTGGTATTCTTCGAGGCATACCAGCAAGGCCCAGAAAATGCTGAGGGAAGAATGTCAGGTTTACACCAATAAATGTTAACCAGAAATGTAATTTACCCATCCATTCAGGATATTGCTTACCAGACATTTTTCCAAACCAATAATAAAACCCTGCAAAAGCAGTGAATAATGCACCAAGTGACATTGTGTAGTGGAAGTGCGCAACTACGTAGTAAGTGTCATGCAAAACTCGGTCTAAAGCTGAGTTCGAAAGAACTACACCTGTAACGCCGCCAATTGTGAATAATACAATAAACCCAATAGCAAATAACATCGGTGTTTTAAAGGTAATTGAACCACCCCACATAGTTGCAATCCAGCTAAAGATTTTAATACCAGTAGGCACTGCAATGACCATAGTCCCCGCGGTGAAATATAGCAATGCGTTATAAGACAGCCCAACAGTAAACATGTGGTGCGCCCAAACAACAAAGCCAATAAAGCCAATTATTGCAATTGCGCATACCATTCCTGTGTAGCCGAATATTTTCTTGCGAGAGAAAGTAGCTATTACTTCTGAGACAATACCAAAACCAGGTAATATTACGATATATACTTCTGGGTGACCAAAGAACCAAAATAAGTGTTGGAATAATACAGGGTCTCCTCCACCTTCTGGTGTGAAGAATTGGGTGCCAAAGTTACGGTCAAATAATAGCATTGTAATAGCTCCAGCTAATACCGGGAGCGCCAAAACCAATAAAAATGCAGTTATTAGAATTGACCATACAAATAAAGGCATATCAAACAAACCCATTCCCCGAGCGCGCATATTAAAAGTTGTTACGATAATATTGATTGAACCTAATATAGAAGACATGCCAGCAATATGTAAGCTTAAAATAGCCATATCAACAGCGGCGCCTGGGTGACCGACAAGGTTACTAAGTGGTGGGTACATTGTCCAGCCAGTTCCAGCCCCGCCATCAATCATGCTAGACAGTAACAACAAAGAAAATGATGGGATTAAGAGCCAGAAACTAATATTATTTAGCCTTGGAAAAGCCATGTCGGGTGCGCCAATTAGGATCGGTAAAAACCAATTGCCAAATCCGCCAAATAATGCGGGCATAATCATGAAAAATACCATAATTAAAGCATGCGCTGTAATTAAAACATTATAAAGCTGATGGTCTCCTCCTAGAAAATCTGATCCAGGTGTAGCAAGTTGCAATCTAAATAAAACCGAGAATAAACCACCAATCAAACCCGCAATAATGGCAAATATTATATACATGCTACCAATGTCTTTATGATTAGTAGATAGCAACCATCTTCTCCAGCCCTTTGGTGTGTCGTGATTTGTCATTCTTTAGTTTAACCTTGATTTTGTTTTATTCTGAACATACATAATTGAGCGACCGTTAGCAAATTTAGTTTTTGCAAGTTTCAGCCACTCTTGGAATTCTTCTTCGCTTACTACTTCGATTGCAATAGGCATAAAACCATGCTTGACTCCGCATAATTCAGAGCATTGACCGTAATAAACGCCTTTCTTATCGATTTTAGTCCAGGTCTCGTTAACCTTGCCTGGCACCGCATCTGTTTTGATTCCTAAAGATGGTATAGCAAAACTATGAATTACGTCCGCAGCAGTAATAAGGAATTTTATTGTTTTTCCTTGCGGTACAACAATTCTATTATCAACCTCTAGAAGGCGTAATTGTCCAGGTTGTAGATCTTCATCCGCTATCATATAGCTATCAAATTCAATATTTTCATTATCTGGGTAAGAGTATGTCCAATACCATTGATTACCAACAACTTTCACTGTTAAATCTGATTCCGGAGTATGCTCAGCCATTTTTAAAATACGAAAAGAGGGGATGGCAATTATAATCAAGATAATTATTGGAATAATCGTCCATATCACTTCTATAGCAATATTATGAGTGAAAGTAGCAGGTATAGGGTTAGACTTTGCATTAAAACGCAAGACTATATATGCAACAAGAAATATCACCACAGCAACAATAGCAGTTATAATAACCAGTAAAAAATTATGAAAATTATATAGCTCGAGCATTAATGGGCTAGCAGCTGTTTGAAAGTCAATTTGCCAAGGGGCTGGCTGCGCAGCATAAGATACGCTAACTACACTTAGTAATAAAACTAGTAAAGGGAGTAGGGTTTTTTTCATTATTTTACAAGGTTTTATAAATTAAAATCTTAAATAAAGGGCTATCTTACCCCACATTAGAGATAATATACATCTTATTACAGAAATATTCAAATAATTATTGAGATTAAATGAAGGTTTCGCGTTTTGAGTGTGTTAGTTCTAATAATATATTATTTAATATAACTCAGCGCTGCACCCAGTCCTTTACTTGAAAATGGCGTGGCGATTTGTTTACCATATATACTCATAAATACTATTTTACTATGATCATTTTGTAATATTATTTTTAGATTTTCGTCTGAGAGATTAGATATTGCTTGGCACCCTTGCTTAGTACAAACAATAAACTTACCAGAAGTAACAGCTTTATCCGCGCTAACTATTGAAGTCCCTGCATCTAATCTAATGTTTAGTGGTAAGGTTTGAATTATTTTAAGTTCTTTTTTATCTCCATAATAACCGATTTCATACTCGGCAATTATTTCATTCTTTTCTTCTTTTTTTAAGTTAACCGATTGTTTTAAAACACAAAGCTGCGCCTTTTTCTTGTTTATAGTTTGCATTGAGCAGGCAACAGACCAATCTTCAAAAACTTTTCCATCTTGCTTAGCGCCAATTGCATTATTATTTTTTAATAAAGTAAAAGTTGCAAATGTAAATAAAGTTCCAACTAAAGCAAAGGTGATTTTTTTTAAAGACATGCTAAATAATTATTTTAAGATATGATTGTACATTAAATGGTGGGCGATGACAGACTCGAACTGCCGACCGTCTCGGTGTAAACGAGATGCTCTACCAACTGAGCTAATCGCCCTTATAGGGTCTTTGCTAGTTTCAATGAATAAGCTAAAGATAAGGAGTAATATGCACTAGTTTTTTGAAATAATCAAGTCTTTTTTATAAATAATATTGATTCCAGTTGAAAATGCTCTATCTTCTATAGAATATAAGCTTTTTAAATAAAATTTTAGACATCAAACATGCAAAAAATATCAAATATTTTTAATTCAATAATTGGCTATAGAATATCACTTAAAGAATTATATTTTTCTTTAAGTACTTGGTTTGTACTACTAGTACTATTTTTAAGTTTTGTCACCAAGTTTAACACCGCACTAATTATTGCAAATTTAATATTAGCAATGTGTTGTTTCTTTATAATTATATTAATTACAAATAGAATATTACTTGCTGGTTTTATGACTTTGCTTTTAGCCGTTTGTTTTGATTATATAAAACTAATTAAGTGGCAGTTTTTAATGCAGGGCTTATCAGCGGCTGATTTCTTTATGTTGAAATTATTGATTAACCATGGACTACTTCGTTTGATATATGAATATGCAACTAAGGAAATATATTTAATTATAGTACTATTAGTAATTAATATAGTATTACTAAGCAATAAATACGACACTCTGCTTGACAAAGCAAGTCTTGGGGGTAAGAACTTTTATGCGTTTAGATTAGTATCTATTGGCGTGGCTATTTTGTTAAGTTTTACGATATTCGACCTAGCTATTGACCGTAAGTCATATCTCAGTAAAGGCATTGACTCAATTAAATCAGAGTATAGTAAATATCCGCGCAGGATATATGGTCCATTTGCTGATATTGTATTTACTTTGCAAGATATTTATATGCACCCAAAGCAAGGTTCTATTAGTGAAGAGCTAATCTTACAAAATATCAAGCCAGACTCAGGTGAGATGACTATATCCGATGAGCATGAAGATATGGTTGATATAGTAGTTATATTAAATGAATCAGTGTTTGATCCAAGTAAGCTAGATTATGACTTTGCAGACAAACTTGATTTTGAGTTTTTTAAAGATAATAAGCATACAAAATATAGTGGGACTTTAAATGTCAATACATTTGGTGGAAGTTCATGGATTAGTGAATATGAGGTGAATACTGGTATACCACATAAGGCCCTTGATGGACCAAGCTATATGCCATTCATTACTTTAGTGCCACATACGGAGAATTCAATTATGTCTTATTTGAGATCTATTGGTTATAGAGTTGAAGTCGTGTATCCAGTGGATAAAAATTTCTCATTAGCGCTAGATTCATATACTAAACTGGGAGCTCATCAAATTACAGATATTTATGAATATGGTTTTAAGCCTTCAAGCTGGGGTGGGGTGCCTGACACTATGATCGGTGAAATGATTATTGATGCGCTAGACCGCAATCCAGAAAAGCCAAAATATATTTTTGCCTCTACTATGCTTAATCATGGGCCACATTCTAGTTTTTTTAAAGATAAAATCGGTTGTAGTCACTCAATGAATGATAAGCTTTGTTCAAAGTTAAATGACTACATGGAGCGCTTGACAAAGATTAGTACTGATCAATCGAATCTAATTAAAAAACTAATGAACCGTAAAAAGAAGACTATTATTGTAAATTTTGGTGACCATTTGCCGTCTTTTGAGGGTTTTTCTACTCAGTTAAGATTCACTCGTGACATTAAAGATTATTACAAAACATTCTACAATATCCATGCTAATTTTGACATTAATAATGATGAAAAATATAAATCACTTGATATTGCATTCATTCCTGGTTTAGTGCTTGATATGGCTGGGGTTAATAATAATTCTTTCTATAAAGCTAATTCATTAATGCGCAAAAAATGCAAAGGGGAAATGAGCGAGTGCGCAGTTGATAAAGCAAACATAGATTTACTTGAGAGCTATCAAAGTTTAACTGTTAAACAAACTAGCTTCTAGGGTTATAGCAAGAGTAAAAGTTAGTATTTTACGGGGAAATATCACTGATCATTTTGATACTTCCTCATGAGGTATTTCTTATGTTGCTTAGAGAGTGTATTTTTTGAATTTATTTCTTGACTATTGTTTTGATTTTGCATAGAATACCAACCGAATGGGCTTGTAGCTCAGCTGGTTAGAGCGCACGCCTGATAAGCGTGAGGTCGGAAGTTCAAGTCTTCTCAAGCCCACCATTCAACTCTAATATTTCTTTTTAGAAAAATCTAAAAACGTCTTTCATTTTACCTAATTCGCTATAGTAAATGAACGTATTTGTCTGTATTTATTGTAAGAGAAAAATTAACAATTAAGACCTGCGACGTATCCAGAAGACCAAGCCCACTGAAAGTTATAACCACCCAGCCATCCAGTGACGTCTAGCACTTCTCCAACGAAATATAAACCGGGCACCTTTTTACACTCCATGGTTTTGGAGTTAATTTGGTCAGTATCTACGCCCCCAGAAGTAACTTCAGCTTTGGCATAACCTTCACTACCATTAATACGGATCTCAAACTCATGGATTGTTTTTGCAATATATTGTAGCTTTTGTTTGCTCAAAGAGGTTATTGTTTGTTCAAGGTCAGGGTTTTGAGTTGTTAAGTATTTTACTAAGCGATTAGTTAGGTGATTTTTCAGGTAAGAAGCAGGGGTTGTTTTGGAGTTATTATTCCTTCGGAAATAATTGTATAAATCATCATTTGGGAGAAGGTTGATGTTAATTGTTGAGTTGGTTAGATCAGGTAGGTAAGAAGATATTTGTAAAATAGCAGGTCCGCTAAAGCCTTTATGGGTAAATAAAATATTTTCTTTAAAGCTAGTTTTATTACAAGTAGCGATAGAGTGGTTTGCGGTTCCGCGCAAATCTTTATATTTATCCAGATAAGTTTTGTCTATTGTTACAGGAACAAGAGCAGGGTGTGTATTATTGACCTTTAGGTTAAATTGAGTAGCTACATCATAGCCAAATCTACTAGCACCAATCTTAGGGATAGATAGACCACCTGTTGCAATAATAAGAGATTTTGATTCAAAATCCCCAAGGTTTGTTTGCACGGCGAACAGACTTGACTTCTGTATGTCTGTAGCAGCACAAGATTTTTTTATGTCTACACCGTATTGTTTGCACTGATTAACTAGCATTTCAATTATTTGCTTGGAAGAGCCATCGCAAAATAATTGCCCTAGAGTTTTTTCATGATAGGCAATATTATTATCTGCAACCATTTTAATAAAATCATTTTGCGAATATTGGGCTAAAGCAGATTTTACAAAATGTGGGTTAGGACAAATGAAATGCTCGCTACCCACTTTCAGGTTAGTAAAATTACACCTTCCTCCACCAGAAATTCTAATCTTCTCGCCAACTTTGTTTGTATGTTCAATTAACAAAGCTTTTTTCCCTAGTGAACCAGCTATTGCAGCACTCATTAAACCAGCTGCGCCAGCCCCAATAATAATTACATCATATGTTTCTTTATTCATAATAATATTATTTGAAAAAAAATTATGCTGTAAAAAATATAGAATTTCATTTGTTTTTTTCCCCGGACAAAGAAACAAGTAATGGTAAGAAAAATCAAACTTGGATATGATATGTTGAGCAAAGGGGTTATTAATTCAAAAATACCCGCAAAATCTAATAATGAGATGTAAAAAGATATTATAATCGTGATAATTAGTAAATAATGATGCCATTTATTGGGGTTGTTGTTATTTTTGGTATTTGTAAATGAGCATAAATAATCAGTATAGATGCCAATCAAAGCAACAGAAGTAGTAAGGCAAGATAAAATCATGATTGCAGAGATAATAATAGCTCCAGATGCACCAAATAAATGATCAGTAATTGCTGGCAATATTAACTCGCTTGGTAAGTTTTGAGTCAAATATTTGTAATGAGCTCCAAGAAATACAAAACCTAAATATACTAAGCCTAGTAGTGTGGCACCAAGCATTGTCGGCGCAATAGCTGCAGCTACCACACTTTTGTTTCTTGGGGTGATAGAACTAATTTGCTGAAACATTAAGCCAGAAAAAAAGAAGGCGGCGAATAGATCCATCGTTGCATAGCCAGTAAAAAAACCATCTTTTATTGATGCAATAGATAGTGGATGAATGGTAATTAGATTAGTTTGTTGATAGCCCTGAACAAATAATAGTAATAAAAATAGTAATAATATAGGGCTTAGTAATTTACCCACTACATTAAACATCATACGATTATTTATGCAAGCAATGTAGCAAATTATGCAAAATATAATGCTAAATATACTCAGTGGTATATCTAGTTCTAAAAACTCTAAGCCACCATGTGCAACTGTGATGCATCTAGGTATGACTCCAAATGGCCCTAATAGTGATAATGTAAATAATGGAATAAATAATTGAGCTAATTCCCCAGCTTCACCAAAAAATCTATAGTAATTCCCTTGATATAGTTTAACAACAAATAAGCCTAAAAAAGGTAGTATAATGCCGGTTAAAAAGAATCCTAAAAATGCAAAAATCCAACTTTCGGGGTTGTTAATACCAACCATTAAGGGGAATACTAAATTTCCTGAGCCAAAGAACATGGCAAAAATAGAAAAACCGTATATAGTTGTTTGCTTTAAGTTGCTCATGTTTTTTTATTTAATAGGCATAAAAAAAGCCTTGCTTAAATAATAAACAAGGCCTTTTTTAAAGGATATTATTAGTGAGAATAATACTCAACAATTTTACCAAAATTTGCTTGGAATGGATAAGGTATATCCGAAATCATTGGAATTCTTAAGAACTCACCGCTCATTTTGCCGGGATCAGTTGCTAAGTACTCAGGAACGGCTCTTTCTTGTTTTTGCGCTGCTTCTAGGCATAATGGTAATTGTTTTGTGCTTTCTTTAAGCTCAATTTTATCACCAACCTTAATTTTCTGACTTGGTATATTCACTTTTTGACCATTAACTGTCACGTGGCAGTGAGAAACTAATTGTCTTGCAGCAAAAATTGTTGGTGCAAAGTTCATTCTGTAAATAATCATATCTAATCTTCTTTCTAAAAGACCAGCAAAATTTTCTGCTGTATTACCTTTCATCTTTGAAGCTAATTTAAAAGTGTTTTTAAATTGTTTTTCTGTAACACGACCATAATGTGATTTAACTGTTTGTTTTGCAGTTAAGTGCATACCATAATCAGAAAGCTTTACTCTCCCTGTTGGTCCGTGTTGACCTGGACGGTAATTTTTTGTGTGGAAAGGATCTTTTCCATCACCCCAAATGCTTGTACCTAATCTTCTACTTGCTTTATATTTTGCTTTTACGATTTTTGTCACTCGATAAACCTATTAAATTAAAGTTTTGATAAAATGTTTTTTATAATTCCACAATAGTATATAAACACTTTCAAAAAAGTCAACTTCATTTTTGACAATTTATGTTATATCACGTATTTTAATGCAAGATTATTTTAGGTTTTCTATATTTTATCCAAAGATCAATCATTAATTTAGTAATGACTAAGGCGCTATACATCGAAGAGATAATACCTATAGTTAAAGTAACGGCAAATCCTTTAATTGCACCAACTCCAAAGCTATACAATAAAAACGCTGCAATCAGGGTTGTTATATTTGAATCCATAATAGTTCTGAAAGCCGATTCAAAGCCTATTTTGACTGCATATAGGTTTGAGTTGCCTTTTTCTATTTCCTCCCTGATTCGTTCATATATTAATACATTAGCATCAACAGCCATGCCTATTGTTAAAATAATCCCAGCTATTCCAGGCAGAGTTAAAGTTGCTTGCAAAATTGTTAAAGTTGCAAATATATATAGTAAGGAGGCAATTAGAGTAATATTGGCAAAAACCCCTAATATACCATACGATAAGATCATAAATATAACTACTAACATGAACCCTACAAAAGCGGCTAATTTTCCAGATTCAATCGAATCTGCCCCTAAATTAGGCCCAACAGTTCTTTCTTCAACAATCTTCAATGGCGCAGGAAGCGCACCAGCACGAAGCATCAGCGCCAGTTCATTTGCAGACTCAACAGTAAAATTTCCTGAAATGACGCCCTCGCCAGTTAAAATAGGGTCATTGATTGATGGGGCGCTTAATATAATTCCATCTAAAACTATAGCTAACCTTTCGCCGCGGTTATTTCTTGTGAAATTGCCAAATTTCTTAGCCCCAATGTTATTGAGTGAGAATTGAACAGCAGGCTGTGCATTTTGGAACTGAATTTGAGCGTTATTTAAATGTTCTCCACTAATTATAGATTTCTTTTTAATCATTAAAGGTTTACCTTCGTTAGAAGGTAAAATTTTTGAACCTAAAGGAATGTGATTGCTAGAAATACTAGCACTATCAACTTGATGAAAAGTAAGTTTTGCGGTTTTTCCTAAAATCCTTTTTAACTCATTTGGATTATCTTCACCGGGAACTTGTAGCAAGATATTCAAAGTACCTTGCCTTTGAATATTAGGTTCTTTTGTACCATTACTATCAATTCTCATGCGTATAATTTCAATAGATTGGTCAATTACCTTATCTTGAAGTTGGTTAATGGCATATTCATTATAGTATATTGTGATCGCCTCATTATTGAATGAATAAGAAATATTGGCATCAATATTGCGAATTAAACTTTCTATTTTTGATTTATCAGTTTTTTTTCTTAAAGTAAATGTGATTTCGTTACGTTTCGATTTGAAGGTTTTATAACCAATTTTTTTGTCCCTGAGGCTTTTCTTTAAAGAATCGGCAACAGATTGTGTTATATCATGCATATAACTATCAAAGTCAACATTTAGCAACAAATGAGACCCCCCTCTTAAATCTAGACCTAAATTAACTGTTTTATTGGGCAGCCATGAATTTTTGACTTGAACGAAATTAGGAGTAATAAAAATTATGGCAGCGATCGTTATGACGATGGCACTTAAAATTTTCAGTAGACTTATTTTTTGCATGGAATGTTATATTTAATTCATGTTATAAAAGCGTAAAACAGCTAAACTATTCAAATAATTATTGATGATTCTGACTGAAAATAATTCAGTTATTTTATTTTCAGTCTTCCTCAAATTTTTAACAACACTACTTTTTTGGAGTGTCTTCCTTAGTTTTATTCTGTCTATTAGTGATATCAGCAATAGAATTTTTTTGCATTTTTACTTCGATGTTTTTAGCTATTTCTACAATAATAGTATTATCGCTATCATTTATCTTTGAAACGCGGCCGAACAGTCCGCTATTAGTAATAATTTCTTCGCCTTTTTTTACGCCAGCAACAAAATCTTCATGTTCGCGGCGTTTTTTTTCTTGTGGGCGTATTAGTAAAAAATAAAACAGCACAAAAATAAGTACCATTGGCATTAGTCCAAGCCAGCCTGACTCAACAGCAGGAGGTGCTACTGGCATTTCTTCGACTTCTTGTATTGATATTGTGTCTGGGGTATTTGCGCTCATAATATATTCTCCTGAATTTTTTGATTTGATGTTTCAAATAAAATATTATACATGTTTATGGGATTCTTTCAATTCTTTATTATAAAGACTAAAATACTCGCTTTTATTTGTAATTAATTGATCATGATTGCCTTGCTCGACTATTTGCCCATTTTTCATAACAATTATTTGATCAGCATCAATGATGCTGTGTAGACGGTGTGTTATTACTAGAGTAGTTCTATTAATACGAAGCTTTCTTAGAGAGTGAACAATAGAGCTTTCGGAATTAGTGTCAAGTGCACTAGTTGCCTCGTCCAGTACTAAAATAGGGGCATTTTTATAAAAAGCCCTTGCAATAGAGAGTCTTTGCATTTGTCCGCCAGATAAGCTTTTCCCCCCGGGACCTAATTTTGTATTATAGCCTTGTGGTAGAAGTTCAATAAATTCATGAGCATCTGCAGCTTTAGCAGCTTCGACTATTTCTGTGTGATTTGCAGCGCGGGTGGACCCGTAGGCAATGTTCTCAGCAACAGAGGCATTGAATAACATAGTCTCCTGTGCAACAAAAGATATTTGGCTGCGTAGGTTGTTTAGAGTAATATTGCAAATATTAGTACCGTCAATTAATATTTCACCTTTTTGAGGGTCGATTAACCTAATAATTAAATTAGCGATAGTAGTTTTTCCACTGCCAGATTTTCCAACAAAAGCATAGGTTTTTCCTGGTTCAATTTTTAAATTATATCCATTAAATAAAGTTTTACCATTGTCGAATTGCAGGAAAATATTACGATACTCGATTGTAGGAGATGAGAATTCTATATTTTTCAAACTAGCTTTAGAGTCTTTTATTGTTGGCTGCAGGTCAAGTATATTAAAAACACGGTTTGCAGCGGCTAGGCCTTCTTGTAGGTTTACGTTCAATGATACTAGGCTTTTAAATGGCCTATAAGCAGAAACAAAAGCCCCAATAAATCCCATTAAAGTTCCAGTAGTCATGGCGCCGCTTTGTATTGCGTAATTTCCATACCATATCAAGCCAACCATTGTGAACCCACTCAGTATCTCCATCACGGGAGAGGAAAAAGAATCAAGCTTTGCGGCTTTTTCATAAAAGCTTAATATGCGCTTCATTATTACTTTTGCATGGCTTGCTTCGGACTCCTCCATGCAGAATGATTTAATTACTTTAATAGAGCTAAAAGCTTCGTCAAGTTTACCAGTAAAGTCGCTTAATTCTTCCTGTGCAGAATGCGTTACTTTGCGCATTTGCCGCCCTAGCTTTTGGATAGGGTATATTGCTAAGGGGAATGCTAAAAATACGACTAGAGACAGAAAAAAATTAAAGCTAAACATTAGCCCAATCAAAAATATTACAGACAATAAGTGTTTAGCGCATCCTACTAACATATTGGAAACAGCGCCGCGCATTAATATTATATCATTAGTAAAACGAGAAATTAATTTCCCTGAAGATTGCTGCTTGATAAACTCATAGTCTGCTTTTAGTAGGTGTTTATACATTTGCATCTGCAAGTCAGTCAGTATTTGTTGCCCAACAAATTTAACTAAGTAGCCTTGAAAATATTCGGATATACCTTTGATAGTATATATAACTATTATAGATGCTGTTATCATTGTCAACATTTCATTGTCATGATCTATCAGCACCTTATCTACAACTGGTTTAGTGAAATATACTATGGCAGCTGAACAGGCCGCTGTAATAATCATAAAGAATATCGCAGCAAAAATTCTCCATTTGTAAGGAGAGACATGAAATTTAATCAGTCTTCGAATAATTTGCAAAGACTTTCTATTGTTTTCTATCAACGTTTAATCTCCATATATAACAAAACAAGTTCGAATCATTTTTTTAATCCTTTAAATCCAAACAATACCCACCTGATCTGATCGTCTTAATCAGGGGATTGATATCTTCATGAACTTTTAACATCTTACGAATTCTATTTATATGGACATCAATAGTGCGATCTGCTATCTCGTTATCCGTGCCCCATATATAATCAATTATTTGCCTGCGTGTAAAGACATTGTGTGGTTTTTTCATAAATAGCTTTAGAATTTTAAATTCCGTTGGTCCAAATGGGTATCTTTTTCCATCTTTCATAACTCGTTCGGTTGATAAATCTAGACTTAAATTTTGATAAGAAGCTATCTTGTTTTGAAACTTAGGTTTGGCTTTACGCAGTAGGTCTTGTATAGCTATCATTAATTGATTGGGGGTGCAATTTAAATCTAAAGTCATGGCTAACTTAGAGCCGCAATATTCGTCCCCAGGGGCATCATGGTCTTTATTTAGTAGAAAAATTATTGGTATTTCATAAGATTCCATAGCTTCCCGGAATTCTTCAGCCGCTTCATTTGGAGTGTGAGATATAATATTTGATGTAACTATTGCTACATGCGGTTCATTAAATTCGACTAATCTTTTAATGTGAGAGGGGTTAAAAATTCTAATGACATCGAATCCATATCTTTCTATTATATTACAAATTTTAGCATTAATTGTCTTGTCTTCTGCCACTACAGCAATGTTTGGCGCTAGTTTGTCGGACACTTTATTTTAAACTCCTCTGTGATTTTTAAAGTATATTTTATAGTATTATTATATTTATTTATAAAAAATGTACAATAAATAATACTATACTAGTGAATATTAAAGATGTAAAAAGCTAAAATTATTATTTTTGCATAAATTTTATTCAATATACTAAAGATAATACTTGAAATATTTGATTTAACTTGATATAAATGGCCATGTTTTTAAAATTAAGAAATTTGAATGGAGACGCTATCTATGGCATTTTATGAGTCCATCGTGATTATTCGTCAAGATGTTTCATCAACAGAAGTTGATAAAATCGCAGATGATTTAAAAAAAATTATTGTTAATAATAAAGGTGAAGTTATTAAAACTGAGTATTGGGGCTTAAGAACTTTAGCTTATGAAATACAAAATAATAAAAAAGGCCATTATTATTTTATGGGTATTGAAGCTAATAATGATGCTTTAAAAGAAATTAACAGAAAAATTCAGTTAAGTGAAAGTATTATCAGATCATCTTTAGTTAAAGTTAAAGAAATTAGCAAAAATGCTTCTCCAATATTGAAGTCAAAAAATAATGATAATGAAAATGTCATTGATGTTACAGCGAAAAATTAATATTATATTTTAAATAGTAAGTTTGATTATGTCAGAACAACAAAAAACAACAGAAAATTCTGTTGATAGAAATAATGGTAAGTCTTTTTTTAAGAAAAGTAGAGTGTGCCCTTTTGCAGTTAAAGATGCGCCAGTAATAGATTATAAAAATCCAGATTTGTTAGAACAGTTTATTTCTGAAGGTGGAAGAATGCTACCTAGTAGAATAACAAATGTTTCGGCAAAAAAGCAAAGAGAATTAAAGAAAGCTATTAAACATAGTAGAGTCCTTGCTTTATTACCATTTGTTAGGGTTGGTAAATAGTTAGTCTTATTAGTAATTAGTTTTGCGCTTTATAATTAATATTATTTGCTAATATAATTACTTAAATCATAAGCTAATAAATTAAATAAAATTTTCAAAATATTATACAGAAATTATGCAAGTTATTTTAACTAAGTCAGTCAGAAAATTAGGAAAAGTAGGCGAAACAGTATCAGTTGCTAGTGGTTTTGCTAGAAACTATCTTTTGCCGCAGGAATTCGCTATTAGAGCTACAGAAAGCAATATTGCTAAGTTTGAATCTTTAAAAAAAGATTTAGAGAAGAAAAATAGCGACAATATTGAATCTGCTAAGAAAGCAGTAGTTAAATTAAAGGATAAGCACTTAACCTTTGCTGTTCAATCTTCAGCAGATGGTAGATTATTTGGCTCCATTGGTACAAAAACTCTTGCTAAGAGAATATCTGATGAGTTTGGCTTAGATTTAAAATATAATAACATTATTCTTGATGATGTGATTAAATTTAATGGGGTCTATGAAACAACGATAGTATTACATCCAGAAGTGATGACAACTATTTTAATTGTTATAGCTAAAACAGAAGAAGAGGCTCAGGCTGCGTTGCAGGATCATAAAGAAAGCAAGAACAAGCCTAAAGATGAAGAAATCGAGCAATCTTTTGTTTCTGATGAGAATGCTATTCAAGAAGAAGAATCAAAATAATATTTCTACATTATAAATTTTATTTAAATGTAGGTGTGAAAATTATTTAAGCAAAAAATGAGCTAATTTATTTAGCTCATTTTTTAATTTCAGA
Source organism: Rickettsiaceae bacterium (assembly GCA_049739405.1). Classification (GTDB taxonomy): domain Bacteria; phylum Pseudomonadota; class Alphaproteobacteria; order Rickettsiales; family Rickettsiaceae; genus Megaera_A. The sequence goes on along the minus strand of JBMGNO010000001.1, from coordinate 4,560 downwards.
ATTATAATAATCTAAGTGAGGTACTGCTACTTTGCAGTAAAGAATATTTTTTAAGTTCATAATCATCTTTTTATTTTGCACCCTATTAATATTTAACTTACTATAGATTAAGTGTAATGACTATAGGGATAATAAAGTGAAAAAGATTTGGCCTTTTTTGATATGGATTACATCGTTTTTGTGTTTTTCGTTGTTGATGGGAGCGATTACAAAATATAATATTGAAAATTGGTATATATATTTAAAAAGGTCTCCCTTTACCCCTCCAAATTATGTATTTGGTATTGTCTGGACGACTTTATACGTGATGGTTGCCATTACAGGACGTTTGATTTGGCAAGAAGAAAAAGATGGAGCTAATTTAATTTGCATCAAGCGTTTATATATTTTTCAGCTTTTGCTAAACTTCTTATGGACGCCAATCTTTTTCTATTATCATAACTTACTTTTATCGTTAATAGTCATTAGCATTCTTTGGTTAAATATTATATTGTTAATGTATTTATCTCGTGGGTTAAATAGGCTAATTATTTGGCTATTAGTGCCTTATGTAATGTGGGTTTCATTTGCTACTTATCTAACTTTTTATATTTGGTATTATAATTAGTTGTAAATTTGTATTTTTGGTTTGTAAGTTAAATAAAAGTTGTGTATAAAATACGAATGATAATTAAGAATAAAAAAGATTAAAATGATCAAGGTTACTTTTCCAGATGATTCGCAAAAAGAATACCCTGTAAATATAACAGGCTTAGAAATTGCAAAATCAATTTCTAAATCATTGTCAAAAAGTGCTATGATAGTTTCTATCAATGGCAAATTAGCTGATTTAAATTTGCCAATTACACAAGATTGTAACTTACGTATTATTACAGAAAAAGATGAAGAGGCGTTAGAAATCATACGCCACGATGCAGCTCATATTACTGCAGAAGCAGTAAAAGATTTATTCCCAAACGTTCAAGTAACTATTGGTCCCGCTATTAAAGACGGGTTCTATTATGATTTTGCTAAAGATACACCTTTCACGACTGAAGATTTGAAAAAGATTGAAGCAAAGATGCAGCATATCATTAAGCAAAATAATCCTTTTATTAGAGAAGAGTGGGATAGGGATGAAGCAATTGCGATGTTTAAAAATATGGAGGAACATTATAAAGCTGAAATTATAGAGTCAATCCCTGCTGGAGAAAAAATAACTTTATATCGTCAAGGTAATTTTGTTGATTTATGTAGGGGGCCACATTGTCCTTCCACAGGGCGTATTAAGCATTTTAAGTTGATGAAGGTAGCTGGCGCTTATTGGCGTGGTAATAGCGATAATGAGATGCTGCAGCGTATATATGGCACTGCCTGGGCAACTAAAGAACAACTAGAGCTACACCTGCACCGTTTAGAGGAAGCAGAAAAAAGGGATCATCGTAAGCTAGGTAAAGCTTTGGATTTGTTTCATATACAAGAAGAAGCTCAAGGGATGGTATTCTGGCACCATCGTGGCTGGAGTATTTACCAAGTTATCGAACAATATATTAGACGCAAATTGACTAAGGCAAAGTATATCGAGGTCAAAACCCCTATTATGGTTGATAAGAAACTTTGGGAGCAGTCTGGGCATTGGGATAAGTTCCGAGATAATATGTTTACTGTTGAAAATGAAGATAAAATACATGCATTAAAGCCAATGAACTGCCCGTGCCATGTTCAGATTTTTAATCAAGGTATGAAAAGCTATCGTGATTTGCCAATCAGAATGGCGGAGTTTGGTTCTTGTCATCGTAATGAAGCTTCTGGGGGGCTGCATGGCTTATTACGTGTTCGTAATTTTGTTCAAGATGACGCTCATATTTTTTGTACAGAAGATCAGATTAATTCAGAGACAGTAGAGTTTTGTCGTTTACTACAAGAAATATATAATGATTTTGGTTTCAAAGATGTTAAAGTTAAATTCTCTGACAGGCCTGAAATTCGGGCTGGTGAAGATGCTGTATGGGACAAATCCGAAAATGCTTTGAAAGAGGCGGTAGAAGAGGCTGGTTTAGAGTATGAAATGAATCCTGGAGAAGGGGCTTTTTACGGCCCAAAATTAGAATTCGTATTAACTGATGCAGTAGGGCGTGAGTGGCAATGTGGCACTATACAAGTTGATTTTGTTTTGCCAGAAAGGCTAGGGGCAGAGTATGTTGCGCCTGGTGGTGAAAAAAAGAAGCCAGTTATGTTGCACCGAGCTGTTATTGGTACTTTTGAGCGTTTTATGGGTGTATTAATTGAGCAATATGCCGGGAAGTTCCCATTGTGGCTAGCACCTGTTCAGGTGGCTATTGTTGGTATTACAAACGACCAAGATGAGTATATAAATACACTAAATAATAAATTTATTCAGGCTGGCATCAGATCTGAGCTTGACATTTCAAAGGAAAAAGTTAATTATAAGATACGAAATTTTTCTAATTTAAAAGTGCCAATTATTGCGGTAGTCGGGCATAAAGAACAAGAAAATAACACAGTAACATTAAGGTATTTGGGGTCTGATGAACAGAAAACAGTTGCCGCTGATGAACTAGTTGAAATTATACAGATAGAGAACAGAAAATATTTTGCATAAGGCATAATATTTATTATATATAATTAATTTGGAGAGCGTACCATATCTAAGAGTAAATCAAGTAAATTTCCTAAGGCTAATAGGGAAATTCGAGCAGAAAAAGTAAGATTAGTTGATCATGAAGGTAATATGATTGGCATAGTGCCTTTGGCTGAAGCTTTAACCAAAGCAGTAAATGTTGGTTTAGATTTGGTGGAAATGTCACCAAATGCAAAACCACCAGTATGCAAAATTTTGGACTTTAGTCGTTATAAGTATGACGCTAAGAAAAAAATGCAAGAATCCAAGAAAAAGCAGAAAAAACATTCATTAAAGGAGATGAAGTTTAAGGTTAATATTGGTCAAGGAGATTTTGATGTTAAGATAAACAAGATCAAGAAATTTCTAGAAAGTGGCGACAAAGTGAAAGTTTGTTTAATTTTTAAAGGGCGTGAAATTGTCTATAAAGATAAAACAGGAAAAGAAATGTTTGAAAAAATCCTTGGAAGCATCGGGGAATTAGCAAAAATTGATGCTGAGCCAAAGATGGAAGGCAAACAAATGCTTATGGTTTTAAGCGCGTCTTCTTAACATCGTCGTTTACATCATGTTGTTCTGAATATGGCGCTTTAGTCTACCATAGTAAACGCTCAGACTTCAACTTAATTCACTATATAAGGTTATTATAATAAATTTTATGAGGTGCATCCTTAATAAAATCAGAAATTTCATAAAAAACCTTAAGGATTTTAATTAAAAAAATAATATTTTTACCTCCCTAAAAACCACGTTTTTTAGGGAGTTAGGCAAAATAAATTCGGCAAAAAGTACTCATACGTAGCATGTGCAATTTTTTGGCGGGTTAATAAATTAATTTACCATAGATCTAAGAGATTTATAATCCACTTTTCCTGTAGCAAGAACGGGTATTTCAGCAATATATTGAATATTTTTTGGTATATATAGTTCTGAAAGCTGCATTTTACGAACGGTGTCCATAATTATTGTTCGAGTCAGATCCTTATTTGTAGTAAATACCACTATCTGTTCGCCTTTTTTATTGTCATTAATACATATAGCAGCATGAGTGCTATGCATATCGGCATTTAAAAATACTTGCTCTACCAAAGTAAGGGAAATCATTTCGCCACCAATTTTAGAAAATCTTTTTTGACGACCAAGTATTTCTATAAAGCCTTCATCATCAACTCTTACTATGTCACCAGTATCATACCACCCAGCTCCTAGTTCGCGCACACTAGTTGGAATTATTACGCCTGGATTATCTTGTTTAATATATCCTTGCATGATATTTGGGCCTTTCACACAAAGCCTTCCACCGTCGCTTATTCCTTCGACAGGCTGTAAGAAATGTTCAATATTAGGTAGTAACCTTCCAACTGTGCCAGGTTTATTATGCATGGGGGTATTAAACGAAAGTACAGGTGAGGTTTCAGTGACTCCATAACCTTCAAAAACTCGAATACCAAATTTTTGTGCCCAGGTTTCTCTTGTTTTGCTTTTTAGCTTCTCTGCCCCAGCTATGATGTACCTTAAAGAATAAAAATCATAAGGATGGGCACTATTTGCATATCCATTTAAAAATGTGTCTGTACTAAACATAATAGTGGCATTGATATCATAAATTACTTCTGGAATAACGCGGTAGTGTAGCGGCGAGGGGTAAAAAAATGTTTTCACTCCGCTTAAAGCCATGATTAAAGTTGCATTTAAACCAAATGAGTGAAACATTGGCAAAGCATTAAATGCACAGTCATTAATATTAAAATCAATACGAGATAAAATTTGGTGCCTATTAGCTTGTATATTGCTATGTGATAATGCTACAGCTTTTGGAGCCCCTTCGGTGCCTGAAGTAAACAAAATTACAGCAGTATCGTCTGCATTATGCTTTTTGCAAATCTTGTGGTAGTATTTAGATGGAAAAAATGAAGCTATAAAACATTTTACTTTTAAAC